>PLZQ01000202.1 GCA_003152225.1 Limisphaerales bacterium
GATAACGTTTTTGCCAACGACAGGGTGCTCGCCGCTCGCCCCCTGCTCGTTTTAGCTCGCTGCCAACGTGCAGGGAGTCACTACAACAACAGAAACCAAAACAAAGCAAAACTCCACTTACACAGATTACTTTACAAAACCCGCTCTCCCGGCATTCCGCTCCCATCCCGCGCGCTTCGAGACGGCCCGCGGGTCGCGTCGGGGTGGCTTTGGAGTGGCTTGTCGGTCGCAATTGCCTCCCAAGTAGATGGTTTACCCCCTGTATACCCCCTGTATACCCCCTATATAGCCCCTGTATGCCCCTTGTATGCCTCCTGTATGCTCCAAGCTTGTGGTTGGCTATGCTCTGGCTCTATTCGGGCTAGGCTCTGGCTATCTGCGGTGACTGATCGGCTGCTCCTGTAACCTGCCGCGCCTTGACAGCTTTGGCGCGGTTTGTTTCCCTGCAGTGGTGGCGCTCGCGCATTCTCAATCCAATTCCGCTCCGGACTAGTCACCCGTCGCCCATTACCCGTTACCATTCACCTCGCACTGACCATTCCACCATGAACCACGTCGAACGTTTCCGCGCCGTAATGAACTTCCAGCCGGTGGACCGCCTGCCGCGCTGGGAATGGGCCATGTGGTGGGACGAAACCATCCGCCGCTGGCATCACGAGGGATTGCCGGTCAACCTGAAGTTCAGCCAGGTCTTCGAAATCGCCCAGCAGTTCGGGTTGGACCCCTACCAGCAATATTGGTTCAGCACCACCGACCCGACGATCGAGGCGACGCAGCATCACGTGGAGGGAATCGTCGCCAACATGGACGACTACCGGCGGCTCCGTCCGCAATTGTTCCCCTGCCACGACGCGGCAATCGCGGGCATGGCCGCCTGGGCGGAGCGTCAGCGCCGGGGCGAAGCGGTGGTCTGGTGCACGCTGGAGGGTTTCTTCTGGTTCCCGCGCACGCTGATGGGATTCGAGAAGCTGATGTTCGCCTTCGCCGACCAACCGGAGTTGCTGCACGAGATCAATCGTGACCTGCTCGAATTCAATTTCAGCCTGCTGGATAAGATTCTGAAAGTGTGCGTGCCGACCTTCATGACCATCGCGGAGGATATGTCCTACAACCACGGCCCGATGATTTCCAAGCAGACGTTTGATGCGTTTGTGGCGCCATATTATCGGCAGCTCGTGCCGCGACTGCTGGAGCGGGACATCATGCCGTTCGTGGATACGGACGGGGATGTGACGCTGCTGGTGCCGTGGCTGGAGGAAGTGGGCGTGAACGGCGTGTTGCCGCTTGAGCGCCAGGCTGGCGTAGATGGGATGCGGCTGCGCGAGCGTTACCCGCGCCTGCGCATGGTCGGCCACTTTGATAAGATGACGATGAACCGCGGCGAAGCGGCCATGCGTGCCGAGTTCGAGCGGCTCGTGCCGCTCATGAAGACCGGCGGCTTCATCCCCAGCGTGGATCACCAGACACCGCCGGGCGTCTCGCTTGAAGAATATGGCGTGTATCTGCGTCTGCTGAACGAATACATGGACCGGGTGCATCCATGAGGCTCAGCTCCGCACAGCCCGGGAAAGCCGCAACCGAAATGCGCGAAGCGTTTGGAGTGCGCGGAGCTTGCTCCCGCTTTCGCACCGACGTGTGCCTCACCAAAGCGCCAGCAAGCTGGATGCACTCCAAACGCTGCGCGTCGCACTTTGCCCAGTGAAACCTACGCAGCGTGAGAACGATTTCGACTATCGCACTGCAGACGATTGATAAATATCTATGAGAATCCGTTCCCTCCATTCCCTGATCGCACTGGCTATTCTGGCTATTCTGGCTCACACCGCCCCCGCCGCCGACTTGCTTGAGCGCGGGTTCGCGCAGCCGCCGGATTCCACCAAGCCATGGTGCTACTGGTATTGGATCACTGACAACATTTCCCGCGAGGGCATTACCAAAGACCTCGAAGCCATGAAACGCGTCGGGATCAGCCAGGCGTTCATCGGCAACATCTACCTGGATGATGTGAAACACGGCACGGTGAAAGCCCTGACCGAAGAATGGTGGGGCACGGTCGAGCACGCCATCCGTGAGGGCGGCCGGTTGGGGGTGGACATTGGCGTGTTCAACTGCCCGGGTTGGAGCCAGTCGGGCGGACCGTGGATCAAGCCCGACCAGGCGATGCGTTACGTGGTCAGCACCGAACGGCGTGTGAAGGGCCCGCTTCAATTCGCGGAGAAGCTGACGCCGCCTCGCGAGCCGTTCCAGGACATCGCCGTGCTGGCCTTTCCCGCGCCGCAGCAGGACGCCGACACCATCGCCGCCCATTCCCCGCGCTTGACTTGCACGCCCGCGGCGGATGGGATGGAGCGCATGGTCGATGGCGACCGCCAGACCACCGTGCTGTTCCCCAAGGGAGCAGGGCAGGGCAAGACCCCGTTCACGGTCGAGATGGAAGTCGCGGAGACCTTCACGGCGCGCAGCCTGGTGTTGTATCCGGCCGAGATGGCGTTCGCGGCCCAATGCCAGTTGCAGGTAGCCGGCGAGGATGGTGTGTTCCGCAAGATCCGCGAGTTCTCCCTGGACCGCTCGAATACTAACGTGAGCGTGGGCCCGATCCTATGTGGGCCGGTGGCCGTGTCATTTCCAGCCCAGACGGCGAAGCGGTTTCGCCTCGTTATCACCGATGTGCGGGGTCAGGGAGGACTGGCGGAGATCGAGCTGTCAGGCGCGGCGCGACTGGAGCGGTTTGTTGAAAAGCAGCTCGGCAAGATGCATCCGACGCCGCAGCCGATGTGGGACACATACTTGTGGCCGAAATCAGCGGAGCCGGAGTCCGCAGGCTTCGCGGTCCCTCCGAGCGGCGTACTTAACCTTAGCGACAAGTTGGCGTCCGACGGCACGCTGCGGTGGGATGTGCCGGCCGGGGAATGGATCATCCTCCGCACCGGCATGACTCCGACGGGCACCCGCAATGCGCCTGCCTCGCCCGAAGGCCAGGGGCTGGAGGTGGACAAGATGAACCGCGCCGCCGCCCAGGCGCACTTTGACGCTTACATCGGCAAGCTCTTGGCCCGGATGCCGAAGGCCGATCGCAAGGCCTTCAAGCACGTCGTCGCTGACAGTTACGAGATGGGCTCGCAGAACTGGACGGACGGCTTCAACGGCCTATTCCAAAAGCGCTACGGCTACGACCCGCGGCCCTGGCTGCCGGTGCTGACGGGACGCCTGGTGGGCAGTGCCGATCAATCGGACCGCTTCCTCTGGGATCTGCGGCGGCTCGTGGCGGACCAGATTGCCTATGACTACGTTGGGGGGCTGCGTGACGCCAGCCATGCGCATGGGCTGCGGCTTTGGCTGGAGAATTACGGGCATTGGGGTTACCCGGCGGAGTTTCTGCAATATGGCGGGCAGTCGGACGAGATAAGCGGTGAGTTCTGGGCCACCGGCGACCTGGGCAGTATCGAGCTGCGCTGCGCTTCCTCCGCCGCGCATACCTATGGCAAGCCCATCGTCCACGCGGAAGCGTTCACCAGTGGCGTATTGTTCGAGAGCACGCCGTGGTCGCTCAAGCGCCGGGGCGATTGGGCNNGTGAATGCGTGGTTCAGCACCGAGTTCAATCGCAACAATACCTGGTTCGAGCAGGGCCGCGAGTGGATAGATTACTATCGCCGCTGCGACTTCCTCTTGCAGCAGGGCCGCCACGTGGCGGACGTCGCCTACTTCATTGGCGAAGACACACCCAAGATGACTGGCATTCGCAAACCCGCGCTGCCGGCCGGCTACGACTTCGATTACATCAACGCCGAGGTCATCGAGCAGCGGCTAAAGGTGAAGAACGGCCGCTTCGTCCTGCCGGATGGCATGTCGTATCGGGTGCTGGTCCTGCCCGAGCTGGACAGTATGCGCCCCGAACTGCTGCAGAAGCTGCGCGACCTGGTAAAGGCCGGCGGCACGATTGTTGGCCCTGCGCCCTCCCGCTCGCCGAGCATGAAGGATTATCCAGAATGTGATGCGCGCGTTAAGAAACTCGCTGCCGAAGTGTGGGGTGAGGACGCGCAAGCCGCGGTCGGTTCTTTATCACGCATCACGCATCACACATCACGTCCCCTCGTCTTCCGCCCCACCGAACTCCAGCCCGTCCTTGACGAGCTAGGCATTGCGCCAGACTTCGCCGGCGCCGACCCGAAGCAAATCCTCTGGACGCATCGTTCCAGCAAGGATGCCGAGATCTACTTCGTCTCCAACCAGGGGGACCGGGCCGCCTCCCTCGCCCCGGTCTTCCGCGTGCGCGGCAAGGCGCCGGAGTTATGGGACGCTGTTAGCGGGCGCATGGTGAAAGTGGCGGCATTTGAGCCGACTCCCGTGGGAACGCGCGTGCCGCTCGAGCTGGGAGCGCGGGGCTCGGTGCTCGTTGTCTTCCGAGAGGCTGCTGGTAAAGCTCCCGCCGTCGTGCAAGTGACCAAGGACGGCGAAGTGATTCTGAGCACGGCGGGCAAAGCAGCCCAATCGCAATCGGGAACAGACAACCGCAATGCTGTCAATAACTTCACCATGGCCGGTTGGGTGAAGCCGGCCGCCGACATCGCCCTGCCCGAAGAAACGAACTCAGGCGTATTTATCCATCTTCCCCGTAATGACGCCGTCTTTCCTGCGCACGGTGCCTCGGCCTTCTCCAATCCAACCCATGCGTGCGCCGGAATCTCCGTTGGGCGCAACGGCGTGTGCGTCTATGAGCATTCAGGGGATTACTTCGCTCCGCTGCTTGCGCACGCTGTGCCGCTCACGAACTGGACGCACATTGCGGTGGTGTATCGGGACGGCGAGCCCAGTCTCTACCTGAATGGCGAGCTGGCGCATCGGGGATTGAAGAGCCGCTACACGGTCCATTCCGGTTTCAGCGTGGACCCATCGGGCAGCGGGACGTTCAAAGGCGAGTTGAGCGGGCTGCGCGATTTCGGGCGCTCGCTCGCGTCAGCCGAAGTCGCCGATCTCGCGAAGGAGAAGCCACCCGTTGGATCCAGGTCGCCTCTGCCGGCAATCGTCCTGGCTCGGGGCAGCCGGGGGAGTCTGGAAGCTGGAGTTCCGGCTGTGGGCTCCTACGTAGTGACGCTGGCCGATGGGCGAACGCGCTCCTTTGAGGTGGAAGAACTGCCTCCCGCGCTGGAGATCAATGGCCCTTGGGAAGTGAGCTTCCCCACGAACATGGATGTGCCCGAGCGCCTCACGCTGGATAAACTCATTTCGCTGACGGAGCACTCCAACGAAGCGGTCAGGTATTTCTCCGGCACCGTTGCCTATCAGCGCACATTCGAGCTGCCTGCGGATCGTCTGGGCAAGGGCAAACGGCTGATGCTGGACTTGGGCCGCGTCGCGGCCATGGCGGAAGTTGTTCTCAATGGGAAAAACCTGGGTGTCTCCTGGAAGCCGCCTTTCATCATCGACGTGACGGACGTGGCGAGGACGGGAATGAACACCCTGGAAGTGCGCGTGACCAGCACCTGGCGCAACCGCCTGATCGGCGACGCGAAGTATCCGAATGGCTTCCCGGATGTCGCCAACGCGGGAGGTCACCCGGCTTTCAAACCCTTCCTGGCCGCCAACCTCAACCTGCGCCCGGACGAAACACCGGCTCCCTTCGGCCTGATCGGTCCCGTGCAAGTGCGAAGCACCCAGCGGGTCAGCCTGGCTCCTTAAACCACCAAGTCACTTGAGGCATAACCATGCGGTTGAAAAAAGCCCCGTTAAATCGCATAGGCGCAGCGTCCTGCAGTGGTGGAGATTCTTCGCGAGCGGCGAGGGTTCTTGCGGATGCGATTCCGCGCGAAGCGTTTGGAGTGCGCGGAGCTTGCTCCCGCTTTCGAACTTCACTTGCCCTGCGAAAGCGCCAGCAAGCTGGTCGCACTCCAAACGCTTCGCGCAGTCCTCATGCGGTTTTGTTATCCTGCGCTCTGGACGGTGCGGTTCCTTTGCCCTCGACCCGGCTGATTAGACCCAGCTAGAAGCAACCCATAGACCTTGAAATGAGTATATCAAAGCAGCCCGTAGCAATCATGTGGGCCGTCATCGCATTGTCTGTCGGAGCGATGCAATTGTCTGGAGCAGACAAGAGCGGCCAGATTCTAATCGGTAAGAACGCTTCCCCAATGGAACAGTATGCTGCTCGCGAATTGCAGCGCTACCTTTATCAAGTCTCCGGAACCTTTCTGACCATCCAAACAGCCACCGCCAACGCGAAGCTCTCCGGCCCGAGTTTCCTGCTTGGCCGGCCCGAGAGCAATTCGTTAGTCGCACAGTTGGCCAGTGAAGGACAGATCAAACTTCTTCGGGATGAGCCTGGACCGCAGGGCTATATCTTGAAGACGCTCGCTTCATCTGGCTCTGCGATGCTGGTGATTGCGGCGAGGGACGAAGTCGGCTGCCTCTATGGCGTGTATGGCCTGCTCGAAGATTATTACGGCATTGGCTTCTACCTGGGAGGCGATGTCATGCCTGACAAGAAGACGGCGCTGAAGCTGCCAGACGTGGACGAGCGCAAGAAACCCGCCGTGGCCATCCGTGGCATGCTGCCATGGACGAACTTTCCGCAATCGGCCACGTCCTATTCGTGGCAGGATTGGAAGTTCATCCTCGACCAGATGGCCAAGATGCGGATGAATTTCCTCCACATCCACAACTATAACGGCGAAGCCGGCCACAACGAGATGTTCCACAACGTGACGCATGACGGCATCACCCCGCGCGTCTGGATGGCGACGGCCCGCAGCGGCCATGCCTGGGGCGGCCGGCCTGGTTGGGACCCGAACCAATACCGCTTCGGCGCTGCCGACCTGTTCGACGATTACGACTTCGGCGCGGACTGTGCCCGGCACAACGAGAGTCTCTCCAACGAGGAGGCCTTCCGCAAAGGCGTGTCGGAGTTTCAGAAAGTCATTGCCTACGCCCACACGCGCGGTGTGAAGATCGGCCTGGGCCTGGATATCGACCTGCTGCCACCCGAGCTGAAGGAGAAGAAGATCAGGGCGGACGACCCGCAACTGGTGTCGGCGCGCGTGAGCCAGGTCATCACTGATTACTCGGACCTGGATTACCTGTTGTGCTTCCAATCCGAGAGCATCTTTGAAGACAAGGCCCGCTACAAGGTGTGGCATGATGTGTTCGATGCCTTCTACAAGGCGATCAAGGAGCGCGCCCCGCAAATCCGGGTGGCAGTGGCCGGCTGGGGCATTAACGCCGAAGACGTTGCCAGCCTGCCGCCTGACGTCATCTGTGCCCCCATTTCCAAATACTCTGCCGGCTGCGAGAGCGGGGCCATTTATGGTGACCGCGAATATTGGGGCTGCCCGTGGCTCGAACGCGACGGCGGCAGCTCGGAATATTACTATCCCTACAACCTGAACCTGTCGGAGACCATCCAGGCCTGGCAATCCCGCGCGCCGAACCTCAAGGGCTTTTACTGCCTCACCTGGCGGCTGACCGATGCCATTGACCCGAAGATGGCCTATATCGCCAAGGTGCCCTGGTATGACGNNAAGATCATCAACCAGAACGAGCCCTTCGCCAGCGATTGGGGCGAGTGCATGCCCACACCGCCGTTCGCCGAACCCGGCGTAGCGGGCGGCTATTTGCTGAACGTGGCCACCTTCAGCGTGCATCCGAAGGATGCCAAAGGCGAGCCGATCGTAGCCGCCAACTCCGCCCAGCAGAACGGCACCAGGAATGCCCCATGCAGCGAGGGAGGGCTGTGCGTCGGGTTTATCGAGCACGGCCACTGGCTGCGCTTTGACAACATGGACTTTGGAGAAGCGGCGAACACCTTCGAGGCGCGCGTCGCCGCCCTGTCGCACGGGGGCGAGATCGAGCTACACCTGGATTCACTGGAAGCGCCGGTGCTCGGCGTATGCAGGGTTGAGACTACCGGCGACTGGCAGAAATGGGTGACGCGCACCGCCCCGATCAAGCCGACCAGCGGCAAGCACACTTTCTACCTGAAGTTCCGCGCCCCGGATATCTCGAAAACCGAGTTCGCCAAAGCCGTGGAGCAACTGAAGGTGATCGACGGCTGCATCGTCGCCACCCAATCGCCCTCCCAAAAGGCGCGGCTGGAACTGCTCCGCTGCCGCATCGCCGCCGAGAAGGACCACATCGAGCTTAACCAGAAGTTCAACCATTACACTTGGACTGACCTGCCCGGCGCCATGGAATCCTGGGCGCAGAACTTCGTCTATCGGGTGACTGACATCTCATCCCTCGGCAACGTGGTGAGTTCGCAGAACCGCTTCGTCCAGCACAACTACGTGAAGAAGGAAAACGAACTGCGCAAGGGCCTCGCCATACAACCACCGTCCGCGGTCTCCGCGCGGGGCACGCCTAAGGGGGCGGTTATTACGTGGCGGGCGGAAGTCCAAAGTCCGATGTCCCAAGTCCAAGCTTTTAATGTGTATCGCGATGGCAAGAAGCTCAACGCCAGCCTCCTGCCGCCTGGGACAGCCACTTACGCGGACGAGGCCAATGGACGGTTTCACTATACCGTTGCTGCCGTGACTGCCGACGGTACCGAGAGCTTGCCTTCGGTGCCGGTGACCTGCGAGGCCGGGACCGCCGATCGGACTCCGCCGCATATCGTGCTCATCTCTCCGCCGACTTCGACCATGGAAGGCGCGCCGGTTTGGGTTGAGGCGCGCATCCTGGAGAACCGGTCGTATGCCAACGTTTCAGCCACCCTCCACTACCGTGCTCCGGGTGCGAAGAAGTGGAGATCTATGCCTATGACCCGCCGAGTGAAAGCGGTCTTCACCGCGCAGATACTGGCGCGCGAAGTCACCGCCAGCGGGGTCGAATATTACGTCGAAGCGTCCGATGGATCGAACGTCGGCGTGTTTCCCGCATCCGCCCCCACTATGCCGATCTCGTTGGTGACCTACACCATTGGGAGTGCGAGCGTCCCGGCGAGCCCTGGCTTGCTTTCGGCTAACGGACAAGCTCTATCCTGGGCACCAACGCCGAGCGCGTTTTGGTACCGCATCTATCGCAGCGACCGCGCTGGATTCGAGGCTGGACCGGACACCTTCCTCACCTACGTTGCCGCCGGCACGACTTCGTTCCACGATAACGGTTTTGATCTTGCCGGGCGCAAACTCACGGGCACCTGGTATTACCGCGTAACTGCCGTTGATAAGAACGACCGCGAGAGCACACCGACGAAAGCGGCAGCGGTGACCCGTTGAACCGCAGGATCACTCGTGTTCGCTGCTTACCCGCAATCCACGCTCGTCGGTGACCGAGAGATAGTACACCAACGGGCGCTGCCCGGGCAGCCGGGCGCTGATGGTGTTGCCCTTTACCTCCGCCGGCACCGCCTGCCAGCGACGTTTCTGCCATTCACCGGAGTTGGTCGTGTAGTTCAGCGCGGCCTGTTTGATCGGCACGGGGGAGATGACCTTCGCGCTCACGCGATCCCCGTCGATTCTCATCGGCCCCAGTTGCGGCAGTGGACTGCCGCCGCGCAACACGCTGTCCACGAAGGTGTCCACCTCGTCGAAGGTCCAGATGTGGCCGTGCTTCAGACCGAGCACCACGCTGACATGGCGGTATTTGGCGGGCACGAGCCGATACGAGGCGCGATAAGAGTCGAGCGGATAGGCAAAGTCATTGGCCCCGTTCAGGAAGAGGATGGGGCAATTCACGCCACCGAGATACTGCGAGGGATCGAAGTCGCGCAGCCAGCGCTCGCGGGCGTCCGGGCGCATCTCCGCCAACGACTTTTCCTTCCAAAAGCTGTCGTCTCCCAGGAAGCCGCAGCCATAAAGCGGCACGGCCACTTTGAGCCGGTGATCGAGACCTGCGATGATGCAGGTCAGGTAGCCGCCCCAGCTAATACCGGTGATACCGATGCGGCGGCTGTCCACCTCCGGCAGTGAGGCCACTAACGACGCACCCCGAATCACGGCACTGACGGCGTGGTAGGTCCACATGTCCCTTGCCTCATCGTCGGTGAAGTTGCGGAACTTAGTGGTGTCGCTCTGGTCTGGTCCGCCGTCGGGCAAGGGGCCATTAGGACCGCAGCCCGCCGTGTCCATTGCGAGGGCCACATAGCCGCGGCTGGCCCAATGTTCGGCCCAGTCACGGAATGCTTTGCCGCCGCCACCATGCACGAGAACCATAGCTGGGAATGGTCCGTGGCCGGTCGCGGGCCGGCCAAGGTAGGCAAAGACGCGGGTCGGCTTTCCGTGATAAGGCGCGCCTCGATAATAGACCTCCTGGACCAGCCCGGTCCGCCCGCCCCATTCGGCTGCAGGCGCTGAGTTCAGGGCTGGCACATCCCACACGCTCGTACTGGGAGCGGCAGGTCGGAGAGAGTGGCACCCCACGACCAGCAACAGCAACAGCGAAAGCGGCAAAAGGCGTTTCAGCATCGGCGAAGGTTTAACCAGCCACCGCCGCCCCTGCAAACCAAAACCGAGCTGCTCCGTGGGCTAGCTATTGCTCAGGATGGCAACGGCGACGATCAATGCTGAGCCGAGCAACCCGAGCACCGCAAGGCGAGCGCCCCAGTCCAGGTACGCGGAGGCGGGATTCCATTCGTTGGGGTAACGGAGACGGATGCTGCCCCAGCAGGTCAACGCAAAGAGCCCGGACACGATTCCGATGATCGGCAGGAAACCGATCAGGCCGCAGACGAAGGCGGTCAGTGATTTGCGGATTACAAGGATGCGGGGCATTTGCCGATGTTGATAGTTGAGAGTGGATGGTTGATAGATCGGTAAGCGGGGAGGAGTCGCTCGCGATGAGTCAATTTGTTAGGGAGCGGGAGACGGTGTTGGTGGCTACCGTAATGACGGGCAGGGTATTGGTCTTCTGGGTGGCGCTTTGGAGTCGGCGGGTTTGCTGGCGTTCCAGCAGTTTTAGCTCGCGCCCCAGGCTGTTGATGGTCCGGAGGTTGCCGGCGACATACACGAGAATGAGCGCCAAGAGCGCTATGACGACAATCACGGCTGAGCCGGACTGGCGACGCGGGGGGCGGGAGACGCGATGCGTGATGCGTGATGTGTGAAAGAAAAGCAGCTTCATTTGCTTGAGGTTCGTTCAGCGACGGCGACGAAGGTGAAGAGAGGACGCACGCGGCCGGGTTTGACGCTGCCTTGAGTGCGGGTCGCGAGTTCGAGTTCCCAACGCCAGGCGGTGACGTGTTCCCGCCGGTCGGCGGCCATCGAGGAGGACTTCACATTGGGCAACAGGCGCACCCAGGGACCCTCGCCAAGGCGGCGGAAGATGGCGTTGGTGGAGAAACGATAAATGGCCGAGCCGCGGGCGCTCTCAAGGTAAAGAAGCTGCCCGGCATCCGTGTCTTCCACGTGAATCTGGCTGGCGGCCGCGCGGACGTCGGCCCGCCAGCGTTCCCCGGCGTGGAGGGCGTTGGCGATGTCGTCGGCATTGCGACGCAGCGCAAGCGAGCTGTCAATGCAGCGATACATAGCGGCGTAGCCGGCGCCGAGCAGCGCCACGATAACGGCAATATAGACGAGCGCCTCGATCATGAGGTAAGCACGGCTGCCGCGAGAAGCGCGCACGGAGAGTGGTTGGCAGGTCTTCATTTCAGGATTGCCTCCCGGGTGACGGGGCCACCGCGGTCTTTGAGCGTGGGCTGCCAGCGGAGACGGAGCTTGGGCGGCTGGACGGTGAGGGTGAATTGGCCGGGCGCCAGGTTGGTGGCGGCGCCGGCATGAACGGCATAGTCATGGGTGCCGGTCGGGAAGGCGTGCCATTCGCCCGCCATGAGCGCCTCCATCTCGCCGTCCACGATTTCTATGGCCACGGCGCGCTGGTAGTACGAGCGAGCCAGCCGCCGTTCGGTGGCGAAGGAATAAGCGAGCGGGAACAGCACACCGATGAGCAGGGCCATGGCCACGAGCAGTTCCACCATGAGCGCGCCGCGTTGGCGCCGGCGGCGGGCGGCTGGAGTGTCGAGAGTGGATAGTTGATAGTTGATAGAAGAAAGGGAACAAGCTCGCATTCGCTGCCTCTCTCCCACCGGATGGGCGAGAGGAATCACGGAGAGGTTGCTCAGAGTTGATCGAATCACCATAGCGCGGCTGTGTTTATGAGGGTGATGAGGACCAGGAACACGGCGATCATGAAGGTGGCTACGATCAGGCCGTTGACCAGCACCAGGACCGTAGTGACGACCTGGGCGGCGGCCTGTTCCAACTGAAACGCCTTGGCATCAAGGGCCTCGTGCCAGCCGGTCAGGGCGCGCACAAACCCGGACCCGCGCCGCAGGGCGTTCGAGAGGCGCCAGTGCAGTTCGTGCGAATTATCCAGGGCGCGAATGGCCTCGGGCAGTTTGACGCCCTGCTGCAGCAGGGCGCAAACCTTCCGTGCGCGGCGGATGACGGCGAAATTGGCGGTGGCTCGGGCGGCGAAACTGACCGCTTCGGTTTCGGGCACTTCGGCGTCCAGCAGCACGGCGAGCATGGCTGAGAAATCGCGCTGGAGGCGTTTGTGGCGCCAGGGCAACCGGAAGAGGAGCCAATCTTGCGCGCTCGGGAAGGCGCGATGGATCCAGCCGTGCAGACGCGGCCCGCCGATATAGGCCAGCGTGACCAGAAAGATGACCCCGACGATGCCGAGCTGAATGGCCGTGGTGATGGTGCTTCCCCCAAAGACCAACCGCGTGAACCCCGGCAAGCTCCGCCCGTCAAGCATGCCCGCAAAGACTTCCACGAACTTAGGCATGACGAAGATCTTGAGGACAACGGGCACGATCACCACGGCCGGCGTGGCGGCGAAGGCCAGGAGGATGAGATAGTTGAGCGCGCCACGCACCTGGGAGACGCTGTCACGCAGAAGCAGGCGGCAGGCGGGCAGCACCTTCCGGATATCGCCGATGCGTTCACCGATTATCAGCATGGCGCGGACTTGTGCGGGGAGGACCCGGGGCACCTTTTCGAGTGCCTGGCTGAGCCGCAGACCTTCTTCAACGTGGGCCGCCAGGAGGTAGAAGCGGACGCCTAACGAACGGTCGCGACTGGCGGCGACGCTGGTAATGGTGGCTTCCGGTGTGCGGCCTTCCTGCAAGCCGAGCTCGATCAGGTCCAGGATCATCCTGGCTCGCTCGTTGCGGCGCAGGGGCAGGGTGAGCAGGAAGTAGATGACGTAAATGACGCCGCAGAGGGGCACGAGGCCCAGCAGTAGATAAATCAGGAACCCAAGGACCGTCAGCGCGAAGTCCTGGATTGGGCTGGACTGAAGGAGTGGTGTGAAGCTATCGCTCATAGCCGGTCAATCTATGCTGCCCATGTCACTCCCGAGCACGTTCATCATCCAGGACATCGAGCGCACTAGAGGGATGGCTTGCCATAGCACCATCTGACCCAGCAGCAGAATCGAGACGGGCAGCGCGCCATACAGGACCATTTCGATCCGGTAGGAGGCGCGGGCCTGGTAAATCTCGGCGGCCTTCTGGAAGCCCGCGGCCACGTCCTCGCCGCCCTTTTGCACCAGCCAGAGGAACAATGGCGGGAACGGGCGGCTGTCGCCGGTCCACTCCGCCGGTTTGCCTTGGCCGGCTTCGACGAGCTGCCGCCAATGGGCAAGGGCTTTGGCGGCTGGGGTGCCGCTTTCGAGCACCTCCGCCAGCGCCAGGGCCTCGGGCAAGGTGGTTCCGTTCTTGAGCATGAGGGCCATCGCCGAGGCGAGTTCCGCCAGGCTGGCTTCGCGGAAGGCCGGCAGACGCCAGCGCAGTCGGGCGCGCCAACTCGGCGTGAAAACGGCCACCAACCCGAGCAGGGCCATCAGCGCTAGCACGATGGGGGGCATCCAGACCGTTGGGATGTTGATCGGCGGCCGCGCGACAATCTGGTCGAAGAACCGTGCCATGAAATGGCTGAAGCTCAGCGAAACCATTAGCGTCAGCCCCAACGAAACGAATATAACAATCAGCGGATACACCATCAGTCCCTTGAGCCGGGTCCAAAGGGCGTTGGCGCGGTGGTAATGGTCCGCCAGCAAGGTGAGCACGCCGGGGAGATCGTTGCTGCGAGCGCCAATTTCGAGCATCTGGTGATAGAGGTCCGGTAGGGCGCGCCGTGCCAGGGCTTCCTTAAGCGGGGTGCCACGGGCGAGGTCGGCTTCCAGTTGCTGGATCTCGGTCCGCAACGAGCCGGACCGCATCCCGGTGCACAACTGCTTGAGGGCGCCCTCCAGCGGGATGCCCTCGCGGAGCATCGCCGCCAGTTGCTGGTTGAAGAAGGCAAATTCGTCGTAGTTCATGCAATCACTCGTAAAAAATCATCAACTACAGGATTCGACAGGGCAGGGGAGGAGTCATCACGCAGCGCTGGAAGAATTATCCGTCCGAGTATCCTCTTCGGGTTTCGATCTTCGGCCTTCTTTCGGCTCTCGGCCTTCGGGTTTCGGAATTTGTACCCCCGCTGAACCCGTCAGGACCCCCGACGAGTTCAGTTCGCCGTGCCCGGGAATCCCAGCACCCTGGCCACTTCAGCCTCGGTGGTCAGTCCGCCCTGCACGAGTGCCTGGGCGCTCTCGGCGAGGGCGGGGCGGGCGGCGAGACCGTCCAGGTCATGCGCGGCGATGCGGCGGCGGAGGGAGTCGTTGAGGCGCAGCCATTCGACGAGGGGCAAGCGACCGCGGTAACCGGTGGCCAGGCACGCCGGGCAGCCCTTGCCGGAGCATTCGGCGCAGCGGCGGCGGAGCAACCGCTGGTTCAGCACCAACTCCAGGGAGGAGGCCACCGCCGAGTGATCCGCGCAGAGCACCAGGAGCCTTTCGAATACGCCCTGACAGGAACCGGCGTGGAGGGTGGTGATGACCAGGTGGCCGGTCAGGCCCGCGCGGACGGCAATGTTCGCCGTCTCTTCGTCGCGAATCTCCCCGATAACGAGGACTTGCGGGTCCTGGCGGAGCAGATGGCGGGCGGCCTTGGCGAAATCCAGTCCGCGCGCTTCATTCACCTCCGTCTGCATAACGCCGGGGATGATTTGCTCGGCGGGGTCCTCGACGGTGATAATGTGGCGGCCACCTTGCTCGGCTAGGTGGCGGAGGCAGGCATAAATGGTAGTCGTTTTGCCGCTGCCAGCCGGCCCGGTCAGCAACAGCAGGCCAGCGGTTTGACGGAGGAAGCGCTCCAGTTCCGCTCGGGCCTCGGATGGCAAGCCCAATTCAGCCAGGGGCCGGATGCCAGCAGTGTCGAAGAGACGGAGGACGATCTTTTCCCCGGTCACGGTCGGGTAGGTCGCGACGCGGATGTCGCTGCGCGCATTGAGGGCNNTTGATGCGGCCAAAGACGCGCTCGGCGATTGCCGCCGGCAAATCAGCCGTGGGCGTCATCACGCCATCGAGCCGGAAGGTAACGGACGCCGCACCCTCGCGCATGTGGAGATGAATATCACTGGCCCCGGCGCGCTCGGCCTGCTCCACGAGACGCTCCAGCACTTGGGGCGCAGATTGATCGTCGCCCGCAGTGTTCCCACCCGGCATGGTGCGATGTTTGGCCACAACGTTTCCGCCCGCGATCATGGCATTGCGACCGGCCTGGAACAACCAGAATACTTCCGGCGCAGCCACGTCGCGGCCCGGTGCCCGGTGAGTGTTGGGGGTAGTGCTCCTGAAAAACGTCCAAATGTTTGCAAAGCTGGCAGATCGAGACAGTTTTGACCATTCTGTGCAGCCTCTGGCCCTCCCATGCCTCTGGCTTTCTCCAGGCTTTGAGGTCGCATTGGGGTCGCATTGAGGTGGCTTTGGAGTGGCTTTGAGGTAGCATTGGGGTCGCAATCGGTTNNTCGGTTGGCTATCAACAAGCTTTGGGGTGGCTTTGGGTGGCTTTGAGGGGGCATCTTGCGCCTCGCGCCTTCGTTGGCCTTTCGCATTTTGCACTCTGCCTTCCGCCTCCCTCTGGCCGAGCGCAATTTGGAAAACCCGGGCGTTCCTGGCGAGATTGCTGTTGCGCGGGCAAGAACCCACCCGGAGGCGAGTCTTTCCATGCTCAATCCTCCGTCCCGTACCGTCTTTGCCTGCGGCGCAGACGCGCTGTGCCGGTACCGCGCGTCCAGGAAACTTCCGCAAAGTAGGGCAACCGCGTGCTTCGAGCGGCGTTAGTCATTGGCCTGGGCCGATTCGTTTGAGAGCTTCCTGCACCATTTCAGCGGCCTTGTGCTCCATCTGCTCCTGATGGCGGCTGCGGAGCAGGCGATAAACCCAGTTGAACACCATTGGACTGCGCGACCTCGCATCGAAGAGGGCTTCCTGGGCCAAAATGCTCTCCTGGAGGAGATCTTCCTCGGTTGCTCCCTTCGCCAGGGCCTGATTCCACAGTGACTCCACAAACACAAGGCCTTTCTCGTCAGACTGAATGGCGTCACGTTGAGCAAGTATTTCCCGGATGATCCAGAGCACGGCTGGGGCCAGCGGCACGTAAACCGTGAGAATCATTTGCTCGACCGTGTTTCCTCGGAGCAGTGCGATCAGAAAGATAGCGGCGACCAGAAGACTCAGCAGCAGCGTCAGAGCGCCCCGCACGCGGTCACGTTGCCGGAGGTCCCAGGAGAGGCTCGCCCGCTGGCAAACCAAGCGGGCGAGGTGCAAGGGGAGAGCCTTAACGGCTACCGGGTACCAGTCCACGAGCCTAGAGCGAACCTTCGGCTTCCGAAGTCGTGGTTTGGCCTCAGCGAGAATGTCTTCGGAATCGACCGGGGGTCCGTAACGGAACTGCCGCCATGGCAGGTCAAACAAGCCACAGTCGAACATCTGCTGGATCGTTGCTCCGCGCTTTCTTAGCCGCGTCTGCATCCGACTCAGGAACAGGGCATCGGTCAATGCCACGGTCACGGAGAACAAGGTCAGCCAGACCTTGGTAGTTGGCTGCACCGCCATGATGATCGAACTGGCGAGCGCAGCGGGGACGGTGAGGACAAACTGGATGGCCATCAATGACTTCGCCCGACTATAGACACTGCTGGCAGCCGCAAGCAGGTTGATGTTGTGGTCACTGTTCTGCCTCTCTGGGATGTCGCAGGACTGTACTACCATGGGAATTCTCCATTGAATACTATGTCCCACTGTTTGCGTGCTTCTTGAACGTCGGACGAGTTTTCGGCAACGAGGGCCGAGTCGGCATGGTTGCGGGAATTGGTGACGGAGGCGAGGGCGCGCTCCCGTTGGCTCTCTGTTCTGACCGCAGGGATGTTGCCAGCGATGCCGTAGGGGTCTCGCATGGCGCGGCATTCGCGACGGGCGAGGCTGCGGAGAATCTCCAACATGCACTCTGAGTAGGCTTTGACGCCCTTGCAGACGTCCTCGTAAGCAAGGACCATTTCGATGTGGAACGAGGAGAGGGGGATGCGTGGTTCGCGGCACTCGCGCCAGAACTTCATGAGCTGAGCGACGTAGGTTAGTTTGCCGCCACTTTCCCTGTTCGCACTTGCGATGTAAGCGTCGTAAAGAGCGGGACTGGTTCCCATCCAGCCTCCAACGCCATCCGCAATGAGATAAATGGGCCATTTCTCGTGCATCGAGTCGAACACTGCCGGCACGACATCCACGTGCCGGCCATCGGAGAAAGAAACGGCGATGGAGATGCCATCCTTGTACACATCGCTGTATGGGTAACGCTCGGCCAGGGCCACGCACACCTTTTCGAGGGCCGTGTCCGAGTTGATGAGGCTGTCGCCCCAAGTGAAGGCGGTTTTGCGAAAGACGGCCAGGAGGTCAGTGTCGCTGAAGTCACGGATGGAGGTACCGTGAGCGGAACTCCCGATGGGGCGGCAACTGGAGACCTCGAATTCCTTTTCCAAGCGGGTTTGGATGGTGTCGCGGTGCTGGCGCGCGGCATCGAATTCGCTCTGGAGCGGCTGTATGCGGCTGATGAGTTCGGCGAAGGATTCAGAGATGTTCATTTTGTTTCCGGCAGGCCCAGTTTACATATCGTCGTTCTTTTTGTGTTGTTCATTAACTGGTGCTGAGTATCGCCGCTCAGGCCGAATGCATCTAGTTGGAAAACTGCGTGGTCCATAACTTTACAGTTATGGTTGTGGAGGGGGTGGAGCCGAGAGTGCCTTGAGGGCGTTAGCGAGTTTGGCGAGCAGGTCGGCGAGTGTCAGGACATCAGCCTCCCGGATGACGATACGCTGGCAGATAGAGTAGGTCCTGTCCGCTGACTTTGTGAGGTAGTCGGCATCAACGATGCCGTTCGCATGGGTGAGAAGGTGGCGCTGCTGGACGAAGCGGACTAGGCCGGCCATCTCCTGCGGTGACAGGAGGTCCTGGTATCCCTTGCCAACGGCTTCCTGCCAGAGGCGGGACGCCTCGTCAAGGCGTTGAAAGCTGCCCCGCTTGGCCTTAGCGTGGGGCGCTGTCGGCACAGAGGCGAACAGCTCTTCGGCGTAATTTTCGAATGCTCCAACCAGCCTGCCCATGCTCTGCTCAAGGAGCAGGCGGACGGCGTTATGCGCAGCGTCCGGGTCTGCATCCATGGCCTGGCGGATGGATGGAAGGGCAGCGACCGTGTTGCGTACCGTTTCGAGAGTCTGCACGAACGTGGTCAGAACGGAATTGTGGCCGCATGCCGGGCAGAAAAAGGCCGCGCCGATGGAGGAGTAGCTACATTGGCATCGCTCGCATGTGAATCGCTGGCGCATGACCTCGCCGACCGCACGTGGGAGGAACACCGGTGTGGTGTCGGGCGTTACCGAAAGGCTGAAGGTGAGCAAGCCCGGGCGCTGGCGCTGGTTAAACTGCCGCGCACCGCTCTCCAGCGCGCCGTGCAACTGGCGCTTGAGGTGCGCAAGGGCAACGGCCTCGACGTATTTCACCTGGGCGGGCGTGGCCCAGTCATCTGACGGCGCCTCGTTCCGGCAGACGGGACAGTAGGCACGAGCGTTGGCGACCTTCGAATCCCAGTCTTTGCCGAGAACTTTGAACTCCGCTTTGCATTTGGCGCCGGGGCACTGACGATCCACGTAGCCCTCTTTGTCCTCGGGAAGCGGGACTGAGATTGTTTGGCGCCGCTCAAGTTGGCGTACTTCCCGAATCAGGTCATCGAACATAAACGGGGTTTGTTTTTCCGAGATGGCTGGGGCGTGCCCGAGTTATTTCCTATCACGTGACGCACCCGGAACGAGCCTTCACCTCGGGCACTCCCCAACGGTCGGGTGGCCCAACCAGCCCTCAGAAGCCAGCTTCCCGGGTCCTTCCAGGCGCGGGATCTGGCGAGAGTCCCTGGTCTGACGCAGCGCATATCAGTCCCTCAATCCTCCCTCACCTTCCCGATGGCGAACGAGCCGACCAAACCATGCATCTTGCAGTTAGGTTCATATTCCAACTGTAGCCGCTCGACTTCCGTGGTGCCAATCCGTGTCCAAGTTGTCGGCGGATCAGTCTCCTTTCCAGTGTCAAAACCATACGGCAGGTTGATGCTGATGATGTCTGACACTAGGTATCGGTCATGAGTATCCGCCCAGATGAACACATCCGCGCTCAGGCCGGCCCCCTCCAGCTTGTCGCTCCACGGTTGGAAGTCTGCTATCCACTGGGCGAAAGGCTGGACCACGTTCTTCCCATCCGCTCTCCGCCAACTTGGCCGGTGAATTTGTATCACGGGCTTGTGGTCGCTGCTCCCCGCCGCCACGAGTAGCTGCGGAAACTCAGCAAAGTTCTCAGCCAGCGGGTCAACGAAGGAATCAATGAACATCAGCAGGTTGGCATGGCTTAGCACCAGGGCCAGCGCTGTCCGATAATCTTGAGTCCGTCGCTTGATCGTCATCGAAGGCGACCTTTTAGCCCACCACTCAGTCTGATTCAGTCTTTCCAAAGCGGTCACCACCGGATCACCGGCGTAATCCT
This sequence comes from Limisphaerales bacterium, assembly GCA_003152225.1. Taxonomy (GTDB): domain Bacteria; phylum Verrucomicrobiota; class Verrucomicrobiia; order Limisphaerales; family UBA8199; genus PALSA-1440. The sequence goes on from PLZQ01000202.1 coordinate 19,838, forward strand.
CGGCCACTTGGTTGGGCGTGACGATGGCACGGCACCCACTCTTTTTCTGGTGATACGCCTGGGCCTCCCACAGCCAAGACTCGTCAGAGTCAGGCTCAGTCGGCAGTTGCGGTGGGACCTCAATGATTCGATGCCGGTTCCGGGCAAACTTCAGGAATACCTTCCCCTTCGCGCTCGCATTGTCCAGCGCGGCACCCCACGCCCCGGCCCGCAGGTCCAGAAACAACCCCTCGCCCCGGCACAAGTCATTCAAACACCCGATTCCCAAATCCAGCGCATTCGGGCTGGACGCAAGCGCCGGGTCGAAGGAGCCGGGGATGATCGCAAATTGTGAGAGCATGCTAGCCAAAGAGCTCCCGGTAACTCTCCTCGAAGAAGCCCCCCGGCCAGGCTTTCACGAGTTCGCCACGCTCAGTCAGTGGCATTTCCCTCACAATGCTGCGAGGGCCGTCTGGTTGGACAAATAGAATCGAAACGTCTTTCGCAGTCACCGGGGGAATTCCCTGGGGCAGCTTCCCCTCCTTCGTCTCGCGGATGCGCCTCATGATCCTCAGGATCAAATGCTCGCTGTGCGTCTCCAGCAGGAAGGTATTCTTATTCTCACCCAGCGCCGACTGGATGAACACATCGCCTAGCTCCGCCTGCAATTCCGCGTGCAGATGTATCTCCGGCTGCTCAATCGCCACAATCTGCCCCCGGTCCGCATACGCATGCACGAGTACTGGCAGCACCTGGCTGATCCCGATCCCCACATCCCGATGCGTCACCAGCGTGTTGCTCCGCAAATCCATCAGAATCAATTCATCCACGGCTCCTCGCTGAGCCCGTGTCTGAATCCCCTCGTAAAGCCGGCTCACCAATTCCTGGTCATCCAAGTTCGCCAGGAGCTCACTGAAGACGTCCGCCTTCTTCCTCTGCAAATCCTCCATCTTTTTCGTCAGTGCCTCCACGTCCTTTGCGTAACCGGCTGACGCCTCTTTGATGTCCGCCGTTGTGCTCTCCAGGGTCTCAACCCACTGCTGGACCTCGGCAAGTTCCTTCTCGACCGCAGCCAGCTTCTCGGTCTCGCTTCCGGCTCCGGGGGTATGGGCGAGGAGATTGCGCTGCATCAGCGCCTTCTCACGACGAAGCTGCGAGACCCCCAACTGCGCGTCTAGCTTCGCCAGCGCCATCTGGGAGCTGGTTGCCCTTGCCCGAGCTGCGCCCAACTCCTGTTCGACCTGGTGTCGCTCCATCTCAATCTCATCCCTCACCGCCATCAACATGCCCGGGTCTGTTTTTGCCGCCTGCACCTCACCTACTATGGGCGCCAGGATGTCCGCAGCGAACTGCTTGAATCCCTCGCTCAGGGAGGACCGCACCTCAGAGGCTGGAAACAACTGTTCAACCGCCAGCCGGTACGGGGTCTTCAGCCTCTCCTTTGAGCCCAGCCACTCGTTGACCTTGGCCCGGAGCTTCTCGTTCTGCCTCACTATGTCCCAGGCGTATCCCCCGCCCGCAAACCAATTGGGGTCGTTATCCTCTGCGAAACCCAGGTGCCGAGGGGGATACGAACGTAGCGGCCCAAGGTAGGTCACGCGGTCGAGCTGAATCCTCAGAACGGCATTAACCCCCCTGACTACCTCTGCGATCGCCCCAGGGATATACCGGCGGGCTGCATCACCAAGCTGCTCCTGCCGCTGCTCCTTGCTGAGCGCAACTAACTGCCAGGCCGAGCCTCCACCTCGATAGTCGTGCCCAGTCAGTTCCTCGGGTAAAATGCCTTGGCATGCGAAGCGCAGGGTGGGCACCAAACCCTCCACCGCAGCGGTGATCGTCGTTTCGTCTTCAATTGTCACAGTCCCACTGGTTGTCGAGCTCACCACCAGCGCCCTCACCAGCGGCTTGAACGTCTCCATGTCCAGCCTATCTACCTGCATCGTGCCGTCCTCACGGCGGCTGAGCCGCATTCGCAGCCGGCCGTCCCCTTCAATTTCATACGCCACAAGCCGCGGGCCCGCGCCTCGCCGCGGCTGCCCTTTGTCATCTAACGGCATCCCGAAGAACAATCCGATCTTCAAGCGCTTCACGTTGCCCAGCGCCGCAAAGGCGTTTCCCTGAAGGATTTCCGGCTTTAGCTCGGCGGCCCACTCAACCTGGCGATTCACCTCCCGCCGATGCACGTACTGCCGGAACCCACCCAAGTCCACCGCGTCGCCGCCGATCTTGGTCTTGGTTAAATCTAACCTTCCGTCCCTGACGGCCTCCTTCGCGAGGAGTAATCCGTGAATTATGCTCGACTTGCCCGAACTATTCCCCCCGAAAATCAGTGTCAGTGGCTTGATTGGAATCGATTGAGCATCCGCAAACGCCTTAAAGTTCCCGAGACAGAATCCTCGCAGGCCCTTCGACCGTTGCTCACCGAAGTCGGCAACCAGCGCCTCTTCTAACCGCTCGCCGGTTATCTTGTCCAGGCTGCTGGACGCGACTCGCGCTGCCGTAATGCCCAATTCCTTTGCCTTGGCGAGGACGCGCCGGTTGTCAATCCCGAGTTTCTTTGCAATGTCGTAGATACGAATGGGCATATATCAACCTTCCTGTCTAGTTATCCGGACGCCTTCTGCCCGGCCGGTAATTTCAGAAGCCGCGCCTGCTGCTCCATCTCCGCTAGCAGTTCCTTCAGGTGCGTTCCACGCCACTTCGCCGTCAATTCGCCACTGAACGCCCGGTGCAGCATGGTGGCGAACAGGCTCTCAATCATACCTGCGCTTTCGGTTTGTTTAACCTGCAAAGCCAAGAGGTCCTTGAACCGCCGCGCGAGGGCTTTCTGGAGCGGGAGGGGCGGGAGCATGAAGGGAAGTGCCTGAAACCGGCCGGAGTCGATGCTATGCACCGTGGCGCCGCGTTTGACGCAGCCAAGCAGTGTCTGTTTTGCTGTGAGCAGCCACGCGAGTATGTAGTACGGCTCGAGTTCCCCGGTTTCCTCCGGATTCGGGACCATTCCCTTGAGGTCTTGGTTAATCGCCATCGGCCTAGCTGCAAGAGCGACTGGCACCGAGTGGGCGAGAATGCCCGACCTAACAACCATCATCGCGGTTCCACCGGGCAGCAAAGAGGTGGCGCTCTTCTTAACTGCATCCGCCGTAATGTGGTCTTCGGTATCTGAGATGATGACGCGCTTCATGTCCTTCGGCGAAACCCACGGAATATCCCCGTTCCAAAATGCAACATTCTCTTTGGATGGAGTACCGCCGCTGATCATCCGAAGGGCCCGTCCGGCAGGCTTCGAGGGCCACCCCTTCGGATTCCTGGCCGGGTCGCCGAACATAGTATGAAAAAGGGCTGGGAGAATGCGGTCGGCCAACGTGTCCGCCTCTGTACGCTGCCGCCGCAGAGCGTCCGCCCGCTCTAGCAAGCCCACAATCCACCGCTGCTCCCTCATGGCCGGCAACGGAATATCGGCACGTTTCACGACCCCATCGCTCACCGCCGGGTAATTTGCACCACGCATTTGCGCAACAAGCGAATTCACGAACTCTGGCGTAAGGCAGCGGTAGAAAATGAACTTCCCCTCAGCGAGTTTGGGATTTGCCCGTAGGACGCAAAAGCCAGTCGAGGCGATTTCACCGTCAAGTTCATCCGGCACTACCGCGACTGCATTCAGATTTGGACGCACCGTCGAAACCAGGACATCGCCCGCCCGCACCGCTTTCCTGGCCCGACTGGGCGCCTCGGCCCCAAGCACCTCAGGGGCCGTGGTAATCCGCTTCGCATCCTTGCCGATGGCTGAAATGTCAATATATCGAAAAGGCCTCTCCGGCAACGCGGTTGGATCGCGCTGTTCGGTCGGAAGGCACACCTGGCCGATGCTGGCCGAAGGCCATCTCATTTTTCCGCCTCCACATCCTTGAGCAGCTTTTCTAGGTCGGTAGCAATGGCACGTTCCATCTTCAGAGTCTTGCCGATCAGTTCCGCCGGATCCTCCTCGGGTGGCTTCTCAGCCACCTGCGGCTTGTAACGCCCCGCCCCCAGATTGAAATCGTTCTCGGCAATGGAGCTGATCTTTGCCCACCAGCACTTCGCCTCTTCAGTTCCAGGTGGCAACAACGCCCCAGCCTCCGTTCCTGGCGGCTTCCTGAAGCCGGATTCCTTGAACACCTGCCATTGGCGCAGCATCTCCGGGATGTCGTTCCGCTCCGGTGTTTCCGGGCGGCCGCCACCGACAATCTTGTCCGGGTCGTACCCGTCGTTATTGATCTGGTAGAACCAGACGCAACCGTCACGCCGGGCTTGGCGTGCCTCTCGTTCGCGGCGGCTGCGTTGCGCGCTGTCTGGAATTGATGCAGGCTTGCGGAAGACCAGAATGCCCGTCTTCACCCCTGCATACGGTTTGAAGACACCAGCCGGAAGGGAAACGACGGCGAGTAAGTCATAGTCCTCCAGCAGTTTCTTCCGGAGTTCGATATGGCCGCTTGTGGAACCGAAAAGAGCCCCTTCTGGCACAATGATGGCGCAAAGCCCGCCCGGCGCGAGCGACTCCATCGCCAGCCCCAGGAACAGCAATTCGCTCTTCTTTGACTGCGTCGGCAAGTCTTTCCGGATGGACTCTGTCGGCAGCATCCCAGCAAACGGCGGGTTCATCAGCACCCTCGTGTAGCGCCTGCGCAGGTCCTCGTCGCTCATGCCGCCAAGCTCCGACAGGGTGTTGGCCCGCTTCACGTGGGCGTTGCGGATGCCGTGCAGCACCAGATTCATCATCGAAATCCGCATCATCTGCCGCGACACTTCGAACCCGTAGATGGACCGTTCCAGCAGCTCCCAGTCGGGAATCTTCTCGCCGGCCCCTTTGCGGTAGGTTTGCAGGTTCGGGATTTGCTTCTTCGCCTGCTCCAGCGTCCACCCCTTGTCGGCCAGCCACTCCTCGCCATAGATGGGCACCTCGCGCGGCTCGGCGGAATACTTCGCCAGGATATGCTCCACAGAATCCACCAGGAACCCCGCCGTGCCGCAGGCCAGGTCGCAAATGGTGTCGCCCAGGTCCGGGTCCAGCATCTCCACCATGGCCATCCGGATCTGCCGCGGCGTGCGAAACTGCCCCATGTCCGACTGCGGCTGGCGCGATAGGTATTGCAGCAGGTACTCGAAAATGTCGCCCTTCACGTCAGGCCCGAGCTTGCCGAACTGGAACGTGTCCAGCCCGTCAATGACCTCCTTCAAAACGTGCGGGTCCTCGATCTGTAGTTTCGCGTCCTGGAAATAGATGGCCACCTGCGGCTCCTCTTTTAGCAGCGACGCCATGTAAGGGAACACCTCCTCGCCAACGAAATCGTGCAGGTCCGCTCCACTCTTGAACCGCCAGTTGCTCCAGCGGTAGCGGCTCGCCTGGTCCGGGAAGATCGCTCTGCCGTTTCCCTTCGCCTTCAGCACCCGCGCCCTCACTTCCAGCTCCGCCTCGCGCTCGTCAAGCAGCTTCAGATAGATCAGGTAGGAAATCTGTTCCACGAACAGCGTCGGCACACTCAACCCGCCAGCCCACAGGATGTTGCAGATTCGATCAAGTTTACTTCGTATTTCGTGGTTCATTTCAAATTCTCGCAGCAGCCGGCGTGAGCCGACTCAAATCATCAGGCCGCCCGCTTGGCGAACAGGCTTTGATTCATGTCGGCGACGATGTCCTGCAATCCCTGCTCGCCGAATAACTCGATGCCGACATCTGCGGCATTCAGGATGGACAACGGCGGCTCGAACAGGTCTTCCAATTCGACTTTGCCGATCGCCAGCCCCCGGTTCTTCAGCAGGGCAAGGTATTGCGCCTGCTCGGGCGTGACATTCCTGGACACCAGCCAGGCATGGAAGTTCTCAGTCACTTCCTCGTTCTTACTCTTCAGCTTCTCCAAACCCAACGCGTGCCGAACAAATTCGATCAGGTTTCCCGCCGCACGGCGGTACGCCGCACGAAGGTTGTCCTCGTTGAAGTAATTCTCCGGGCGGTTCAGAGTCTCGGCCAGAGCACGCTCTTCCGCCTCTGTCAGGGGCTTCCCATCCTTCACCTTCTGGATCAGCGGGTCGTTCCGAGCCGCCTCTGTCACAGCGTCTTCCCAGTTCGTGACATACACCTTCTTGTCCACCCGCTCCCCGGTCGGACCGACCTCCACATACGTCAGCGAATCCAGCCAGTCGTCCTGGATACCTAGTTCGACCAGTTCCGTCGGCCCACCGGGCGGCTGTTTGCCGCCCCCGCCCGGACTCACGCCGCCGGCCGGCCCTTCAAAGATGTCCGTTTCGCTGTCGTTGAAATATTCGTGGTTCCGGAAGAAGTCATAGATCATGAACCGCTTCTTCCCAATGTGCGGCGCCGTCCGCGTGCCCCGCCCGCGAATCTGCTGGTAGAGGATGGGGCTGAATATCTTCCGGCAAAGCACGATGTGCAGCACTTCGCGGCAGTCGAATCCGGTTGTGAGCATATCCACGCTCACGGCCAGCATCGGATAGACCTCCCTCTTGAACCGCCGGATGGCAGCGTCGGCATCCTGGATGTCAGAGGTAATGACTTCCGCGTACCGCCCGTCATGTTCGGGATGAAGCTGATTCAGGCAGTAGGCCAACCGCGCCGCGTGGTGTTTCGAAATTGCGAACACGATGGCCTTGCCCGGCCCTTCCTTCTGCTTTGGCGCGAGCTCCTTGTAGCTTTCCCAGGCCAGCCGGTCGAACTCCTGCATCATCTTGCGGTTCGTGTCCTCGTTCGTCCACGCCCGCTCGAACTCTGCCGGATCGAAACTCTCCCCGTTGATGGTCGTCCCCTCGGCAATCAAATGCGTAATCCGCTTCGCAAACCGATACGGAACCAGGTGCCCCTCTTCGATCGCCTTGACCATGGAGAACGCAAAATCCGGCTGCCCGGTCTTGCATTGGTAAAATTGGTAGGTGTTACGGTCTATGTAAGCCGCCGGGGTGGCCGTCAGTCCGATGTGGAAAGCATCGAAGTGCGTCAAGGCCGCCTGCCAAGCGCCATAGATGGACCGGTGGCACTCATCGGCAATCACGATGTCGAAATAGCCGCTCGTGAACTCCGGGTACAGTCCAATCATGGTCTGGAGCAGGCAGACGGTTATCTGTTTATGCTGAATCGCCATCCCTGCCTTTAGCCAGTAGCTGCTGTACTCGGGACAGAGGTCCTGCAGCGCCGCGATCGCCTGCTCCGCCAGTTGCTCCCGGTCCACCAGGAACAGCAGCCGCTCCGCCCGCCCCGCCTGGAACATCCGCTTCGAGTGCAGGCAGATCACGTCCGTTTTGCCCGTGCCGGTAGGCAGCTCTACAAGGAACCGCCGCTTGCCCAACTCCACCGCATGGGCGAGCGCCCGCAAAACTTCCTTCTGGTAGGGCCGGACAATCCGAACCTCCCCCACCCGGATGAAATCGTCTGGGATCGGCACCGTGGCCAGCGCCTTGGCTTCCTTCCTCAGGTAAATCAGGCGCTCCAGGTCACGCCGGGAGTAAAAGGAACTCACGATGCGGGCATCGTCGTTTTCGTAGTCCCAGAAGTAGGTCAGGTCCCCGTTCGACAGGAAGATGAAGGGCGCCCCAATGTACTTGGCCATCGGTAACACCTGTTCCTTCGCGGTGTAGGGGTCAATCCGCCCCCGCTTCGCCTCCGTCACCGCCAACGGTCGTCCGTTCGCCGCCAGCAGCACGTAATCAGTCCGCCGCGACTCCTCCGCTTCCGAGACCTCGGTGCCGACGGGCGCATCACGGAGGGGAGCCGGGCCCGAGACCGAGACTTCCGTGCGCACTTGCGATTTGTCCGCAGGGTCCCATCCCGCCTGCCGCAGTAACGCATCTATCAGGATGCGCGCATCCGCTTCTGAATCATGTTTGCCCATCAAGGGAACCGGTTACCAGTTCGCGGCCAGTATTGCTCCGCCTCCCATTTTCTTCTAGCCTAAAATTCAGCGGGGCCATAACTCTTAAGTCATGTTTGCGGAATTGCTCCTGCAACGCGGGCTGTCTTTGGACCGCCTGCAAAGTTTCTGCCTCGTCGCCCAAGCCGGCGGCGTGACCAAAGCCGCCGAGGGTGACCCTGCCAAGCAGAGCCTCTTTAGCCGCCAAGTAAAGGAGTTGGAGGAGTTCTTCGGTGCCGAGCTAATGCGCCGCAAGGGTCGCGGGATTGTGCTGACGGTCGCCGGGCAGCGGTTGAACGTGCTGGCGCGGGAGTGCTTTGCCTCGCTGCTGGATTTCAAGAGCGGGTGCAAAGGGTTGCCGGTGGAAATTGTGATCGGGGCTGGCGAGAGCATCATCGACTGGTTGCTAATGCCGCGCCTGGGCGAAGTGCGAAAGAAGCTGCCGAATGTGCGGCTCAAGTTTCTTAACCTGGCCACAAACGAGGTAGTGCGGCGGCTGGCGGATGGGGTGATTGATTTTGGGGTAGTGCGGAAGGATGCGGTGTCGCGTCCGCTGCAGAGCGTGTCGCTGGGGGTGATGGGGTATTCGCTGTTTGTGCCTGAGGGGCTGCGGGGCGCAACGGCGAGCGCGAAAGCACTGGAGGCGCTGCCGCTGGCGACCTTGGAAGGGGAAGGGAGCTTTCGAAAGGAGCTTTCAGCCATCGCCCGGAAGAACCGGCTTGAGTTGAAGATCGCGGTTGAGTGCGCATCGTTTCCGCTGGTGGCGCGGGCTGTGGGGACCGGGAGCGTCGGTGCGGTCCTGCCCAGCGTAGCCGCGGTGGACCTCGGGCGGCTCGGCGCAAAGGAATTGAAGATTGGGATTCTTGACAGCTTAAGACGCGAAGTCTGTCTGGCGTGGAGCCCGAGGGTGCTGAGAATTCGAGCGGCCTTGGACAAGGCGAGCAAGGTCTTTGCGCAGGCTTTCAAGTTTTGAATATTGGGGCGGCGGGTGCGGCGAATGGCGCCTGTGGCGGACATCCGTCTGGGAAAGGGAGAGGAAGCTTCGAATCAGGCCCGACTCGGCTTGCTGGCAGATTGCAGTATGGGGATTGGGCTTCCTTCGAGCGCAATGCATCGCACCCGGCTTCAGAACTGTCGCCGCTGGATTGCTTTGTGGCTGTTGGGGGGCCGGAGCGGAATGGCGCTTAGTTAAGGCGTATATCTCTGTACCGCAGCGACTTAGCCATCAGTGAACGACGAAACCGGGTTACGGCCACCCCGAAGCCACCCTCAGGCCATCTGGTAGCCAACCGGTAGGCCACCCTGAAGCCACCCTCAGGCTACCTTGAGGCTACCCTGAGGCTACCCCGAGGCTACCCCGAGGCTACCCCGAGGCTACCCTGAGGCCAACCCCACAGCCTCCCCAAAGCGACTCCAAAGTCTGAGAGTAGCGGGGCGGGCGCGCTTGGAGCCTTGGCATTCCATCGAAAAGAGCGGAGAACCCAGCGATGCAGCCTGGCGTTCCGGCGGGTTTGACGGCACCACACGGCAGGGCCAGGGAAAGACACTCGACTTCTCGGCGGTTTGGCGGTTACCGCCGCAAAAACGCACCTTAACCCGAAGAACCGTTGCCAAGCCCCCGCTTTTGCTGGGGCCTTAACTAAGCGCCATTCGGGCCGGAGCGAGCTTGTCTGTGGGCTTCAGGTCGAGTTCTTTGGCCAACTGGAGGGAATAGTTGGACTTTCCCGTGTTTGGATGGCGACCAGCGATGTGACCAAGATCACTCAATGCTCCAGAGGGCCACGCTCTCGCGGTCCCGCACGAAG
>PLZQ01000230.1 GCA_003152225.1 Limisphaerales bacterium
TGCTGCATCCGTATCTCTGGCGCTACCTAAAGGGGAGCAAGCTCCGATCCTGGGGGGCCAAAACGCTCGGCGAATCAGGCCGCCGGGGCGAGCCGCACCTGGTCGGCGACGGCTACGCCCGCATTGGCGAAGGCTCCGGCACCACCAACGTCCTCACCGGCTCCGGCGTGGACGAGGCCTGGACGACCGGTTCACAACTCGCCGAAAGCGTGCTCGAACTCCTCAAGTCGAAGAAGCCCTTTACCCGGCAACACCTCGAAGAAACCTACCTTAGCCGCCGTCGCGCGAGCTGGGTGGAAGCGGAAGGGCGCGTTGCCGAGAAGTCGCGGGACGGCTTTCAAAAAGGGGTGGTGCGCGGCATGGTGGGCATGGCGCTGGCCGGCTTGACCAACGGCCGGCTGACGCTCAGCGGCGATCCAGTCCAACCCTACAAACGCATCCCCACTATCGAGGAATACTACCGTGACCGGATTCCCCAGGCAGAAATCCAACAAATGCGCAAGGAGTGCGCCATCAAAGGCGTGTCGCTTCATAGTGCCCTCATGCAGCGTTGTGGCTGGCCGGCGATCCCCTATGACGGCCAGTTGCTCGTGTCGCATCAGGACGCGCTGTTGCTCGGCGGCAAGGTCCAGGCCCCGCCCGGCTACGCCGACCATGTCGTCTTCCTCTACCCCGAGCTTTGCGAGCGTTGCGGCACTAAGATCTGCATCGAGCTCTGTACCGGAGAGGCCATCGTCCCCGGTCAGGGCGGTGTGCCGGCCTTTGACCGCGAGAAATGCGTGCACTGTGGCGCCTGTTACTGGAACTGCTCACAGCACATCCCGGAGAATCCTGAACGCATGAACATTGCCTTCCGCGCCGGCACCGGAGGGCTGCACTCGGCGGAGAACTGAAACCTCTTTTCAGGCCGGGGCCTCCCGATTACACTCGGCCAAGAACTGAGCGTATATGCCCAAAGAGACTTGGATCATTGCGAGCGTGCTGACGGTGGTGCTGCTGCTGGGGTTGCTTGGCTTAACTTCCTGGGAGAAGAAGCGCGAGGTGGAGAAAGTGCGGGCCGAACTTGCGGAGGCGCAAGCCGCCGCCACCAAAGCCGAGGCCGAGGCCGCCGATCTCAGGGGCAAATTGGCCGACAGCCAGGCCAGCATCGCGGACCTTCAGAAACAGCAGGATATCGTCGTCCACACTCACCAGAGCCTCGAAGACGAGATGCGCAACGCCCTCGAATCGAAGGATGTCACCATCTCTCAGTTGCAAGGCAAACTGACGGTCAACATCCTCGACCGGGTCATGTTCGACTCCGGTGAGGCCGAGCTAAAGCCGGCGGGCGCCGCCGTATTGCGCAAGGTGGCCGCCGTGCTGGCCCAACATCCCAACATCAAAGTCCATGTCATCGGCCACACGGATAACGTGCCCATCAGGGCCACCGCCCGGAATCGTTTCCCCAGCAACTGGGAACTCTCCACCGCCCGCGCCACCGCCGCTGTCCGGTTCCTGACCGAGCTTGCCGGCGTGGACCCGCGCCGCCTGGGAGCGGTCGGCTACGGCGAGTTTCGACCCGTCGCCGACAACGCCACCCCCGAAGGCCGCGCCCGCAACCGCCGGATCGCCATCGTCATTCTCTCGGAAGAGTTGGCAGGGGCCGATACCGCACCGGCGACCACCCCCAAATCTCCTGCTCTGCGTGGGGCCTCCTCTGCTGCCACCAATGCCTTGGTTGATCCTCCCGCCGGGGTTCGCTCCACCGACATCGCAGTCCCAGCGGAGAAGTAAGTCTCCTGCTCGATAGCGGTTTGGTCGGTGGCTGGCGAGTCTCGCGTCCTTAGCCCCCGCGCCACAGTTCACGCCAGCGGCCTTGCCGGAGGCTGCTGGCGTCATTTCGCACTCCGCTTTCTGCATTTCGCACTACTCTCTCGCATTCGGTGCGTCGGCGGCGCGGCACTGGTGTTACTCTAGCGTATGTCTGGCGATGCTCTGGGGGCACTCCCTTGTGCATCGCGCAACACACTGGGTTTGAAGGATTTGCATGTGCCATCCGGCTACTGCATCTTTGCGAGCCTGGCAGCCTACTCGCGCGAAACGCTTTCGGGGTTCGGATTTCGGGGTTCCTTCGGGTCTCGGCTTTCGGGCTTCGGATTTGCCCCGCTTCGGGGCTCCCCGCCGCCACCGGTCTAGCCCCTACCACCTCGCCACAATCCCGATCCAGTCCCTCCCAACCATTTTTCTGCTGCCGTGTGCGGATAAAGACCTTCTTGCCGGGCTCGGGTTCGCCGTACTTTTGCACGTAGAGATCGGTAATGTCGCACTCCCCGTCCTGCGGTGCCGGGAGCAGGCCCAGGTAGGCGCCGTGCCGCCACTTCTTACGACCCGCGCTGCATGGTGCCTGGGCAAAGACCATGATGTCCTCTGTCACAGGCCCGGAAACCCGCAGACAGAGCCTCAGGCGGCCATTGACGCAATGGAAAAGGAGGGCTTCAACCGGGTTGGGGCCGAACACCATGGGCTCTGGCGGCCACGGGAGCATTTCTGCGCCAATCCGGGCCCGGGCGTTGTTGATACCTTGAAAGTGCATCTCCCCGGTGAGCGGCCCCGCTTGCCAGAGCCGGGGGTGGCTTTTCACCTTCGCCCCGGAAGCCATCCAGGCCCGCCGCTGCTCCTCAGTCAACTGCCCTCCCCACGCTCTGGCGATGGCCCCAAAATCCCTCCGCGTCCGCCGCCGTGCCGCCGTGCGCACGTTCCTGGGGACGACATACCTGCGCCGGAACAGCCGCCTGCGTCTCATATAGAAGACGTAGTCGCCGCGCCGGCCACTTTTGGGTATATCGAGAATTTGCATGCGCAAACTGGCCCGTTATGAGTTTATTTTACCACCAAACCACCCGGCGATTCAAGCTTATTCCCGGGCGTCGCGCTCATGATTCTGGCGGGCAGCGACATTCAGGCTTCCCAAACGCCCGCGATCTTCTGATTATCTGCGCCGCATGAGCACCACGTATCAAGTTGTCGTCTGTGGCAGTATTGTGCCGGACCCGCTCCAGACTCTGGAGCCGGTGACCGGCCCGGCCGGCCCGGCTTTGAAGAATGAAATGATGCTGCCCGCCGTCCTCGATCCGTGGGCCAGCCACGCGCTGTATGAGGCCGCGAACCTGGCCAAGAATGCCCCCGGCAGCAAAGTCTGGCTGGTCAGCCTTGGCCCCAAAGCCAAGCTCCAGCAGGTCATGATGACCGTGGCCCAAAAGGTGCCGTTCGAACTCATCGCACTCGATGGCCCGGCGAGCGGGTTTACCGAAGCGGCGGAAGTCGCTGCCGCGCTCGCAGAGGCCATCCAAGCCATTCCGGGGCTGGATCGTGCGAAGCTGCTGCTCTTTGGCGGCTGGGAATCTGCCTCGCGCGGCGCCAGCGCTACGATGCAAATGGTGGCCGAACGCCTCGGCATCCTCGACCAGTTCCAGGGCGTAGACGTGCTCAAGGTGAACGGTGATGGGTCGCTAGACATTCTCGAGCGCATTGAAGGCGGCAAGCATCAGGTCTCACGTTGCGCCGGCCCTCCTGCCCTGCTCGGCTGGGCCACCGGCAATTTGCCCGAGCCCAAGAACAATCCCCAGGTGGGGATGCTCAACATGCGCACCGTTATGCCCGCGCTCCAAAAGGCCAAGCCCACCAAGCTCGCCGCCGAAGGGTTGACTTTCGTGAGCGTCTCCTTGCCGAAGCAATTGCGCGAAACCAGGATCGTCAAGGACAAGTCCCCGGACGACATCGCGCACGAAATCGTTGAATGGATAAGAAAGTAGGGTCCGCGAATTAAGCGAATTCACGCGACTCCCACCACTCCATGACTCCAATACCGCAATACTTCAACCCTCCAGCACTCCAGCACTCCCTTTAGTCCCCCTATGGAAACAATTCTCCTCCTTGCAAACAGCGAATCCGATGGCTCGCTTGCCAAACCGGCACACGAAGCGCTGGGCGCGGCCAAAGCTCTGACCTCCGCCCTGCCCGGCTCGAAGCTGGTGGTCGGGCTGATTGGCCAAACTGTTCAGCCAGCGGCCGACAGCATCGCCACTTGTGGCGCGACTGCTTTCCTGGGTGTCGCGGGCGCGGACTTCGCGCCGTCACGCTATGCCACCGACGCCGCCGCGGCTGAGGCCCTGGCCAAAGCCGCTCAGGCCACTATCCTCCTGGCGCCCGCTACCTCCCGCTGGAATCGGACCCTGCCGGGGGTAGCCCAGCGCTTGGGGGGACGAGCAGACACCCATGTCACCGGCCTTTCCGCTGATGGCGGAAAGCTGTCGATCAACCGTTGGTATTACCGGCAACGGATGGAAGCTGTCGTCCAGCGCGCCCAGCGGCCCTGGGCGATCCTTGTCGAGCCTGGTACGCAACCCGCATGGCAAGGCGAACGCGGCACGGCCACTCTCCAACCCGTCTCCGTGAATCTGCCGGAGTCGTGCAAACGCACTACCGTCGTGGGCCTGCGCGAACCCGCTGCCGATGCCCAAACTATTCGACCGGACGCCGTTTTGCTGCTGGTTGCCGGAGCCGGTTGGACCAAGAAACAGGCGGACGGCCAACCGCATGTGAAGGACGCGGAGAAGCTGATCCACGACTGTCTCAAGCTCGCGCGCGCTTCCCTGGGCAGCAGCAAGTCGCTCGTGGATTTGGGCGGTGAAGGCCAGGCTGTGCTTTCGTTCCTCACGCACCTCAACCAGATCGGCCAGACCGGCTCGACCCCGCGCCATCCGAAAGGTCTGGCGACCTGCTGCCATGGGGAAGAGCCTCACACGGTCGGTTGGCGCTTCATCAATGAGCGGCGCGCCATCAACCTCGACCCGAATTGCGGTTGGGCGCGCGGCAAAGCCGACGTGCTCTACGTCGCCGATGCCTTCGCCGTCATAGCCAAGGTAAATCAGTTGCTCGCTGAAAACGCGAGCAAGTAAAGGGAACCGCTAACGGCTCGGTTTGCCGTCCGCACGGACGCCACCGAACGCGATTCAGCGAGACTCTAAGCGGCCGTCAGGTTGGCCCCTGCTTCCGCCGCTTGCGGTTCAACGCTCTTCTGCCAGCATGCGCACGGGCCCGAGCAGCCCGGAATCCATCAGCGGGGTATTCTTGGTGAACTTCCTGATATTGGTCTGCGTAAGTCGCTTCTCCGCCGGCAGGGATTGATCGCCGATAATGCGGTTGGGCCAGAAGTTGACCACCTCGATTTCAAGGTTGTTGCCGGTGGGCTTGATCGAATCGGTCACTTCCACGCGGAACGGCAACGCCCAGAGGACGCCCAGGTTCTTCCCATTCAAGCGTATCTCCGCCAGGTTCTTGACGTCGCCCAGGTCCAGCGTCAGACGCCGACCCGGCCCGCGTAGAGTTTCGGGTAAGTCGAAGGCCTTACGATAGATCGCCGTGCCCGAAAAGTATTTGATGCCTGCTTCCGGGCGTTGGGTCCAACTGACCAACCGATCGAACTCCGCCGATGCCGGCCCACCCCA
This sequence comes from Limisphaerales bacterium, assembly GCA_003152225.1. GTDB lineage: Bacteria > Verrucomicrobiota > Verrucomicrobiia > Limisphaerales > UBA8199 > PALSA-1440. Next base: position 5,487 of record PLZQ01000230.1, read on the forward strand.
TTTGGGATCAAACTGAACCGTCCAGGAGCCGGTGATTTCATGCGGGTTGGAGAACGACGGGAAATTTCGCCGCCCGGCCGCCGTGGCAGGAGTTGCGGAGGGCGTGCGGAACACTACAAAGATTGATCCGCACGGCGCAAACTGAAGCGGCAGCGTGATCCGTCCGTCGTTCTCTGACCAGACCGTGGCGGGGCGTATGACCCCGCTAACCGGGTCCCACAGCTCCGGCACCCTACCCGTCACCCGGAAAGTGCATTCGGCGTCCCGCCAGCAGTTCGAACGGTTTGCCACGAAGTAAATGTCGGCAGCGCCCGCAGCCCGATGGATGTAGTCCAGGACACTTGGAGACTGGGCGCTGCCGGCTTCGCCTCGAGGCAGAAGGGTGTAGTCGAAGTCAGGCTTGAGGCCATCGGCCCCCAGCACTTCACGAGCGGCCTTCCCATAAATGATTCGCCCCTTGCCGATACGCCGTTCCAGTGGCGAAGCGCTGGGCGCCTCACCCCAAAGCTCGTTCGCCAGCCGCGCAACTTCGGCATCCGCTTGCGGGTAATCGGTGAGGCTGTAGGTCTGCGTTGGTTTTGGCCCGATAACCGTCGCGCCGGCTTCGACGAGTTCCTTTAGTTTGCGGAGTACCGGCAGCGAGATGCCCGTGCGGTTCGGCAGGACCAACACGCGATAGCTCATGCCGTCCGGCAAAACAATGCGCTCCCCGCGCACCGACATGCGGGTCAGGAGAACCTCCTCGGTGGCCACGTCGTAATCGTAGCCAGGTAGCACCCGCGCCGGGTCGCTGCGCTTAAGCTGCGCGAAGTTCGGCACATGGTCGCCGTAATAGTAGGCGACATCAGCGGCAAACAGGCCCTGCTGCATCAGGAACTGGCAACGATCGATGTAGGCCAGGAAGGGGGCGGATTTCGACCACCACGTTGTGTTCGGATTGAAATGCGTGCCGGCAAAATACTGCTGGCCCGGGATGCCCATCTCCAGCGGGGAGCAAACGAACGCGTGCCACACGAGCAGATTCATGCCCTCGCACAGAGCCTGGTCGAAGGCGGGCTTAAGATTCTCCGAAAGCGACTCCTGCCAGTGCGGCCCAATGTCCGTGAAACCTTCCGCCACCGTCAGGCGGTGACCGTAAGTGTGAGCCGCCGAGGCAGGCTGTTTCACAAAGAAGCGGTTGCTGTCGCCCACTCGATGCGTCCAGGACCAGGCCCAGAACTCGGACATCGGCGCGTCGTCCATGCCAAGGCAGTCCTGAGCATCAATCGGCACGGCGTGCGGCCCCCCGGACTCGGGATGAATCTGCAACCCGTGCTGGTGCGCGCGGTCGCGGAAGATGCGGTAGTGATTGTCTATGGCGAGGTCGCCGAGCGTCTTGCGGAAGTCGTAAAGGAACCGGTCGCTGGCCTGGCGCGAGTCCACAATGCGGCCGGCCAGGACCGGGAAGAACGGCAACAGGTCATAGCCGCGGCGCTTGCGGAATTCCTCCTGAAACGTGGGCGTCCAGTTGAGGGGCTCGACCTCCCAACTGTCCGTGTGCAGATACTTGAGCGTGCGCCCCGCCAAGGGACCGGCGTCAGCGATGAGCGGCTCGACCACCGCGTCCCAGTAACGATTGAACGCGCCCGCATCGAGCACGTCCAGAGCGTAACCTTGCCAGCCCTCGCTGCAGGTTGAGACGTGAGAATGGTCGCCAATGGTGCAGCCAAAGCGGAGAATCTGCCACGTGCCTGCCGGGGCCTCCCAGTGCAAGAGGCCATCCTTCGAGAGCTTTGCCGTCAGGTCCAACACCTCTGCTGCCCGGGTGTCCTCCTCCCCGGCTGTGGCGGAGAGCTCCTCGAAGAGGGGCCCTGTGTCCGGCGCCGAGAAGCTCAGTGGAGTGTACATGGCCTTTTGTGACCAGTTTCGGATTGGCTGACGGGGCTGGCCTGAGGGAGGCGACGCCGGGGTCTTGATCCGATACGCGACTACGGCGATGTCTCGATAGAACCCGTCACGAATCTTGGGCATCGGCAAAGCCTGATTGAAGCTCAACGGACCGCTGGTCCGCGCTTCCGTCCATACCAGCTTCTTGGCGGCGTCCTCGGCTTTGACTATCGGTCCCCCCAGATTCCACCCGCTCAGGATGTTCAAGCTCATCTCCAGCCCGAGGCGATCCGCCACGCGCAACGCGTGCTTGTATAGCTCGCGCCACTCAGGCGTGAAGAACGTCGGGCCATGGGGCACCCGGTCGTTGCCGTCCTGCTCGGCCCCGCCGGCATCGCAGATCAGCGCGCCGCCAAAGCCCTTGGCCTTCATCTCTTCCAAGTCGCGGGTGATGGCGGCCTTGGTCACATTGCCGTTGAGCCACCACCAATAAGCACGGAGGCGGGCGCTGTTGGGTGGATTCGTGAAGCCCTGCTCCAGTTCGTCGGCTTGCGCCGCACCGGCACACCCGCCGGGAATCCCTGTTTGGGCCAGGACGCCGAGTATCACCGCACCGGCGGCCACGAGCCCTCTATGGGCGACTACACCTCTCACATTTATGTTCATTGGATAAGCAGTTCGAGACGCTGCGGCCTTCCATAGCCGAGCGAGCACTTGAATTCAACCTTTCCCGCGCCGTCGGCCTCAAGGGACCCGACCTTGCGCCCGTCGCAATGCAAGTCGTAAACGGCGTGCGGTTGCAGACCCGCCACCGCGTGCCGCACTTTCACGCCACGGGCCGAACAGGACTCAACCCACTTCCGCGGCTCAGTCGGGTTGGCCGGCCAATCTTCGATGCCTATTTCCACCGGCGCGAGGCTCGAACGTGTCACCGACAGCGCAGGCGTGCTCTGGCTGCCAGGGAAGAACTTGGCGGTATCGCCGCGGACGCTCAAGCCGAATGGCTGGCCATCGCGCACTGTAAACGCGCCCGTCGCCATGCTCGAGCCGTTCTGGTTCAAGTCGATCACATACGCCTGGTTGCGCAAGGTGTAACGGAGCTGAGTCCCGCTAAGTTCCGGGGTCAGATGCGGCTCGAGATACAGCCGGTTATGCTTGGGCTGGATGCCGTAAACGTCGCGATACAGCCCCACCACGGGCATGCAGTTCCCGGCGAGGATGTCGTCCCCGGCACCGCGTTGCGAATTGCGCAAATAGCGTTGGAACGACAGCCCATCCGTCTCATACTTCTTAAGGACGTTCTTAATATACTTGACGGCGATGTCCGGCTTGGACTTCGCATAGGCGCGGACCGCCAGTTCGCCCCAGGAAAGGAAGATGTCCCCATTCTCATATTTGGGGTAGGGAAAGTTGTTGGCGTGGCCTTCATCGCGCTGGTATGGGAAGAAATTGAGCGGCCAGAAGAACAGGTTCTCTCTCTGCATCTCCGCTTCCATCCGCCCCAGGATGGCCTCCTGCCGGCGGGGATCGTCGCATAGACCGTAGCCTATCGCCGCCACGTTCACCGGGGTGACCAGATTATTGCCATGAATGGAACCGTCTTTGTCGCGCCAATAGACGTACCACTGGTTCTGGGTGTCCCAAAACCCGCCTTCGGTGGTGGGCTTGTTAAAGCTAGCCTTCAGCTTCGCGGCGCGCGCGCGATACTCCGCTGCGTGAGCGGCGTCGCCCAGCAGTTCCTCCGCATCGGCCCACAAGCCCAAGGCGTAATACAGCTCGGCATTGACGAGCGCATTCTCGTGCGCCGCCCAGATGATGTCGATCCANNACCGGTGAGGTCAAATAGCTCGGCCACGCACATGACATAGCAAGGCTGCGAATCGAGCAAGTAGCCCCACTGCGCCTCGTAGTAACCGTTGGTATCGTAGCTGCCGGGCATGGCATCGAAGGGGCCATAGCACCAGCGGGACTTGACGCGTCCGCTGGCCTCGATGGCATGGTCGCGCTCGAAATCGAACGTGGCGGCGCAATTCGCCAGGTAGTCCGGGTCGTCGAGAGCAATGCCCATCTGAGAGAACCATTGCTCGTGCAGGCAGGTATAGCCCGTGCGCCAGCCGTTGGCGCCGAGGATGTGCCGGTCAATGACCCCGTAGCGGCCAATCGTGTTCAACACCTCGCGGATGCTCCGGCCATTCAGGCCTTGGAATGTGCCCCGAGAATAGGCCTCGTCATAATCCAACGCCTGGAGGGTGTAGGTCACGCTGGTCTTGCCCGGCGCAACCTGGAACGGCGCCCACAGGTCCTGCCTCGACGCAAGGAAGCGGCACAGGTTGTGTTTCGGCTTAAGCTCGGCGCGGGTCACAGAGAAGGCGACGGCTTCGATGCCCGAAGGCTGATGTGAGAACCGCATCGCTGTGTGCTGTAGGGGGGCAGGCATCCCGCCTGCCTTACCGGGCGTCTCGCCCGCATTCGGTCCGGGGGTGAGACGCCCCGTCGGCAGGCGAGACACCTGCCCTACTAGGTTGATGCGGAGGCAGTCGCCCTTCTCCCGGTTCCAAAATGTGACCCCCTCGGCGTGGGCGCCGTAAGTAGCGTTTGGTGTCTCCAGGTATTTGTTCCAGGCCACGCCGCCGTTGTCCAACATTCCCCCCGTCCAGGTGCTGATGTCCTTGAAGTCCCAGCCGGGGAAGTAAGTGTCGTCCAAACGCCCGCCGGAAAGATAGTCGCGGTCGATCCGCCAATCGATCCGGTCCGGCTGCACGGTAAACTTCCACGTCTCATTCACCTGCACCCCGCCACCGCCATAAACAATGTCACGAACCGTCACGCTATTCCGGGAGATCGCCACGTTCGGCGACGCGATGCCGGAGCGGGTTGTGAACCAGTGGTTGGAGGCGAGGATAGCACTGCACACTCCCGTCTCAGGAGCGACCACCTGGCGCCCGCGCACAGTCACTTCGTCCAGCAGACAGCGACCGTCAAAACTCAAGCGCAGCACGAGGTTGCTCCCCGCGTCAGCCATGGTTACCACCTTGCGGGCCGCATCTTGAACTATCGTGCCGGCGGTGGCGCGAGCGCTCGAGCTGGAACCGTCGGCTCGCCCCGCCTTTGGCTTGGCAGCAGTAACGTCGGGTTCTCCCACCAGCGTCACTGGCCCGAGCAGCCCGGACTCTAACAGTGGGGAGTCTGCCTTGTATGGATTCCATGTCGTCCAGGTCAGGCGCTTCTCGGCCGGCAGCGACTGGTCGCCGATGAGCCGGTTGGGCCACAGGTTTGCGACGGCGATCTCTAATCGGTTATCCCTGGCCTTAACCGCGTCAGTGATATCCACCCGCCACGGAGCGCACCAGGCCACCCCTTGGTCCTGCCCATTGAGCCGAACCCGGGCCAGGTTTTTCACTGATCCCAAGTCCAGGAAAAGGCGTTGGCCAGCAGGAAGGCTGGGCGCGTCAAAGGTCTTGTGATAAACCGCCGTGCCCGAGTAGAACTTGATCCCTTCTTCCGGGCGCCTGGTCCAGTCTTCGAGCGTCTCGAATCTGACGCTCTCCGGCCCGCCCCACTTGGGATCGAATGAGACGTTCCACGGCCCAGCCAACTCGGCCAGCCTGGTCGAGGCCGGGAAGTTCCGCGCGCCAGCGGCCAAATCCCCCCCGTTCGCGGATGGCAAAGCGTATTCACGCACACCCTCGGGTTTGCGGAATATCACGAAGAATGACCGCGCCGGCTCGAAGCGCATGGGCACCGTCGTGCGCCCATCGCGCACGGTGAACTCCGGCAGTTCGCGCGTCTGGCCGGTCAATGGGTCCCACAGCTCCGGAGCCTTGCCCAAGACCCGGAACGTGCAGCTTGCTTCCACCGTGCGATCTTCGCGGTTGGCGACAAAGTAGATCTCCGCCTCTTTTGTGTGCCGATGAGTGTAGCGCACCGGGCCGTCTGACTCGAAGTCCGGCGGGACGCCCAGTTTGCCCAGCAAACCTGAGACTACCCCAAAGTCACAGTACACGTCAGCTTGCACGTTTGGCCTCTGCACGCTCCCCCACGGGGCCATACCCATCGGGCCCAATTCCATAGCCCCACTCCAATCCGCCGAGGCAGTCGTTTCCGTAGTCCACTTGCCTTGGGCGCCTTCTGCCGTCTGCCATTCCTTATCGGTCCCCGCGGCAAGCGTGTGGCCGTCTCGGAACTTGATGAGGAGCGCCCCGATCAATCCGGCGGGATTCGGCGTGGACCCGCCGTTCTCCGCAGCCACCGCAAGCACGTTTTCGCCCGCCTTCAGCATCCGCTTAACATCGAGCACGGCAGCCACGTGGAAGTTGTCTCCCTTGCCTGCCTTCCGGCCATTGACCCACAACTCGAAGCTGTTGTCCGCCGTCATGAAGACACGGGCCGATTCAATCTCCCCCTTCCCTTCCACCGTGAAGCTTCTGCGGAAGTACCGCGTTCCGACCGGTGCGCTGACGGCAGGGTTGCCCTCGTTGTGCCAAATCCACTTGGCCTGCTCGAGCGGGTTCTCAGCGCCAGAGGCCGCCTCTGGGGTCTTCAAGGCCGCATCCCAAATCACACGGCGGGCGGGTAATGGAGTGCTGGAGTGCTGGAGTGCTGGAGTTGTGGCCTTGGACTTCTGCCCATCACTCCATTGCTCCACTACTCCATTGCCCCATATCTCCATCGCAAGCTTTCTCACCTCGGCATTGCACTGCGGATAGCCGCTTAAGCTCGGGGATTTCACCGGGGGCGACCCGATCACCGTCGCGCCTTTATCGACCAGTTCCTTGACCTTTCGCAGCAGTGCCGGCGTCATCGTTGGCAGCTCCGGCAGCACCAGCACGCGGTAGCTCATTCCGTCGGGCAGCACCAGCCGTCCGTCCTTGACCGACATGCGTGCCATCAAAGTCTCCGGTGCGCAGCCATCGAAGTTATAGCCCACACGATCAGGCGGGGAACCGCGCGTCGCCGAAGCGGGAGGGCGGAACACGTGCGGAGAGCCTTCCGGCGCGAGGAAGCAGACATCCGCCACCGGCAATCCCTGCCGCAGCACGAACTGGCTCCGCGCCAGGTACTCGTGATATGCGCCGACCATATCCCACCAGGTCTCGGTCCGATCCCAGTGGACACCATAAGGTCCCATCGTCATGCCAGGCTTGCGGTCCAGCCACGGCTGGTGCTGGTAGCGATGGAAGACGATCCGATTTACACCTTCGCTGAACGCCCAGTCGCCCAACACCTTCATCGCGCCTGGATACGCCTGCCACCGTTCGGCGTCGCCGGAGGTGAAGGACTCCGCCGCGATGATAGGCCGTCCGCAGGTATGCCCGATGGAGGTCGCCTCGATGACACTGAAAGTAGTATCAAAACCGTAGAGCCAGAACTCGCACATGGGCACATCGGCTGCCGCGCCGATGCTCAGGTCGGCGCACGGCATCATGTCGTAAGGCTCGATGGACAGCCCCAACCCATGCTTGTGTCCCAGGGCCTTTAGATGCTCCGCGTGATTCTCGATGATCAACTCCTGCGCCGTCTGGCGCAAATCCCAAAGGAAGCGCTCTGACACTTCGAGACTGTCCACCACCCGCCCCGTCACCGTTGGCAAATAGCGCATCAGGTCATAGCCCCGGCGGCGGCGAAACTCCTCGCGGAAGGCGGCGGTCCAGTTCTGCGCGCCCATTTCCCAACTGTCGATGTGCAGCATCGTCCAACCCGTCCCGGCGGCCTTCTTCCGCGGCCCAATCTCGCGCAGCAATGCGCCGATGAAGGTGTCGAAATGCGCGTCCAGCGCGGCCTGGTCGAACTTGTCGCTTTCCAGTCCCAGGCCCGGCAGCGGCGCGGGCCGTGTGCCGGCTCCGTTGCTAGTGCGGCCAAAACGCAGAACCGTCCACTTGCCCTCCGGCACGTCCCAGGACAGCCGGCCAGCCGCGTCCAACTTCGTCGTCAGGTCCACCACGCGGTTCGCGGCCACCACGGTGCCCACCGGGAGGGCTGGATAACTAGCTGCGGACGGCAGGCGCGCTTTCACGTTCGGCACGGAAGAATACGGTGCTCGCACATAATCCGCCTTCTCATCGATGTCGCTGATGCGCTGGTTGCCGTCAGGTGTCGGAAAGGCCAGCACCATCACGTCGCGATAGAACTCGTTCTTCGCCTTCTCCAGTTCGGGCGGCAATGCGCCGTCGCCAAAGAACGCTGGGCGCCGCTGCGGTCGCGGGAGGACATCATCGAAGTGTTTCGGCCCGGCGACATCGACCGCGCTTGCCACAATGTGCTGCATCGACTGCTCCGGTTTCACCCACGGCCCGCCGCTGCCGGTCCAGCCCGGCCCGGCATTCAGTGTGATCTGCAAGCCCAACCGCTCGGCCTCGGTAACCGCGTGCTTGAACAGCGCGCGCCACTCGGGACTCATAAACTTCACCGGCCCGCGCGGGATGCCGACATCCACCTCCATCATGATCATCCCGCCAATGCCGGCCCGTTTCAGCGCCTCGAAGTCCGCGGTGATGCCCTCCTGGGTCAGATTGCCGTCCATGATGAAGTAATAGACCCAGGGCCGCGCCGATTCCGGCGGATTGCGAAAGCCCTGTTCCAGTTCAGAACTCCGCCCGGCGGCATGGCCGAGCCCAGCCAGCACGAAGGTCAACAGGAGCAAGTGGGTAAGCGCGCGCCCGTAGCCGGCACCGCAGAGGAAAGGCTTGCAGTTCATTCAGGGTTGCATTTTTGTCGCAGCCACAAATCCTGCGGAGACACGGAATAGCGGTCAAGGCCGAATGTGGCGCAGGCGTCACGCCGAGCGCATCTTGATTCTTGTATCTTCATATGTTAACGAATGGCTGGCCAGGTAACCGCCCCGGCGCACGATCCCACCCCTGAAGCCATGGTGGCTTCCCAGGCTCAATGGCCGCTAAATCGGGAATACTCGTAGCCCAGCCGTAGCCCCGGAGTAGCCTCAGGATAGCCTCGGGGTAGCCTCAGGATAGCCTCAGGATAGCCTCAGGGTGGCTTCAGGGTGCCTACCGGTTGGCCACCAGATGGCCTGAGGGTGGCTTCAGGGTGGCCTCGGGGTGGCCGTAACCCGCCTGGGTCCTTCTTCGCCTCCGTTGACACCCAGCCTGCGCACGGAAACCGTGGTTTGCAGGGAATTGATCCTGGTTCCCGACTCCCACCGAACAACATTTGTGGCCATTTCCTGAGAAAAGCTCCATTTGGTTGGGCCTTATCTAAGCGCCATTCCCGTTTAGGCCGCTCTCCTTAACACCAGCGCTTCAGCCCCGGCTTTAGGCTTTAGACCCAGGACTCCGCCCCGCGGACTTTAGACCTTAGACTTTGGACTTTAGACTTCACCCCTTATAGGTCCACAAAACCTGTTACATGAGTAACAAGCCGCCTTGGCCGCTCACTGGATGTTGGATGTGAGAAGCACCGCATAAGGCGCATCATCGCTCGCGTCCAGCGCTGTGACGGTTGTGGCGCTGACCCTGGCCTCCGTAAGGGTTCCTGGGCCGTGGCCCACCGGGCGAAGCATTTTAGCCTGCCTGGACTCCCGGCGGCCAAGCTGCCTCTCGGGCGCAAAACGGGTTTTGGGTATTCCGTCTATTCTCAGCGCGCTGGCCCGACATTCCACCCTGGGGCAGCCCCTCGTGTGCAGCGACTCGCAGGAGGCGGCGGCCACCGCGCATCACCGCTCACGGCAGGTCAAGCCTATCGAGAGAGCAAATGTTCTTTTTCGCGCTGCCGCTAGAATCTGTTGCCTTATCAAGGCGGCTTCCTGTAATGTCAATGGTGCGGGCGCTTCGCCCTATTTATGGAAGACGAAAGAAATCGCGGCGTGTTTGCGAATGGTCTTAGCAAGTGGAGGACCGGTCCCTGGCGAACGTCTCTGCGTCCAGCCCGTTCGTGGGCATTTACCTTGATTGAACTGCTGGTCGTCATCGCCATCATCGCCATCCTGGCCGCGCTGCTGCTGCCCGCCCTCGCGGGTGCGAAAGGGAAAGCCCAATCCATAGCTTGCAATAACAACCTGCGCCAATTGATCATTGCGACGACGTGCTACGAGGACGATCAAATGGCGCTGACTGTCGGCTGGCCTCCAAATGTGGGCAGTGGGCTTCCGTACTCCACCATCTGGTATCAGACCCTTGAGCCCTATCTGGGCAGGAAGCTCTCTGCTAACACGCAAACCAACAAGGTTTTTATATGTCCGACCAGCATTGGCGGCGGCTATTCCGGGTTCCTCACCTACGCCCAAAACTGCTACATCAACGCCGTCGTAGGCAGTCAGATCATGTCCCTGCGCGACATCCCGCACCCCGCTTGGACCATCATGTTCGGCGAGACCGATGGGTACGACGCGTGTGCCTATGCGGATACCGACCCGTACGGCGGCAATATTTGCTATCGCCACTCTGGCGGCAACGAACACAGCGTCTTTTCAAATGTTGCCGTTGAAGGAGGCGTGCCGGGCCAAAAACCCAAAATCGGCCGCGCCAACCTGGTATTCCTTGATAGCCATGTCGAAACTCGCCGTAATGCGCCGACGAATGTTTTCGACCCGCAGACGCTGACTCCGGCGCTAAAATAGACCCGGGCTATAGTTAATTCATGACATTTCCTTTGCTCCTGGCGGCGCTGGTCGTGGCGGGTGTGGGTGGCTGGCTGAGTCGGCGTTGGCGGGTTTTGGGACAAGTCATGATGGGGGTGGGCGGGGTGGGATTGATCGGCGTGATCGCCTTGCAGCTCCGGCAGAGTGGTTTCTCCTCGCAGCCCAGGATGTCCAATCGCCATGAGATGGCCATCAGCGATGGCCTGGCCAACTGTGTGCTGGGAGACTTAGCCGGCCGGAGTGGTACCGTCGTGCTGCTCTTTCCCCAACGGCGGCTGATGGACGCGGACACAGAGCGAAGTTACGAAGAAGGCTTCACACCGCCGCTGCGCCGCGCCCGCGCGACGCTGCACGTGAAAGCGCTTCGGCTCGTAGGCGGGGACCGTGACCTCCGGCCTGCTCTTTCAGCGTTCAAACAGGCGCTGGCGCAAGCCCAGGATGCCCTGGCGATCGTTTCTTACGCCGGCGTGCCAGCCGGATTTGAATCCCTCGTTTCAGACGGGCAACCGCGAACCCCGGCGTTCTATGTCTTTGACCCTGACGCAACGACCAATTGGCTTGGAGCGCTCAAAGAGGGCCGCATCAAAGCCGTGGTTCTGCCTCGGCCCGGAGTGGACCCTCGCGATCGGGATGCAACGGCGGGCATGCCGGCAACGATTCTCGATCGGTATTTTCTGCTGGCTACGCCGGCGAACGCCGACCAGGTCGCCGCCGCCCTCAAGGACCAAAAATAAGCCTGAAATACTCAACCACCTGGCAGCAAATGTTCCTGACCGGGGCGGCCAGCTTGAGTTGATGGAACATATCACGCTAGTTTCCTCAGTAACAATTAACAGCGCCTTCTTTTGAAGCTGAGTGACTTAACGAGTTCTGCAGCCGCCGCAACTCCACCTTGCGGTCAATGAACAGATCCAGCTCGTCGCCGCGTAACACCAGATCGTCAAACGGATGCCGTTCAAAACCCCAGAACTTGAGGACTGGCGTAATGATGGTTTTGACTGCCATAATTTCTCAACGGTCGATTCCCCCCTCAGTTTGCTTTCAACCAAGCGGCTGGAAAAGGATTTTTGCAGAAGCCAGACCGCGCAGGGGCCGACGTTGAGTTCGAAGCGGCGTCCTTATGCAAAGCAGGCGCAAATTGCTGAACCGACTGGAACTGGGGTCTCTAATGGAAGCGCCAAAAGTGAGGACACCGGCCCAGATGGTTGGACGCGAGCGCGCCGGTTTTGCTCCCCCTTTCTATGCCCGGTCAACGCTGTTCAGCTTCAGTCTTTGATCTAGCATGAGCATCCTCAGAAATCGGCAGCAACCCTAGCTTTCGCAAACGTGATCGAAGATCGCCGCTTCCAGGCTCAGGAGGTAGTGCACCCCCGAGCAGCCACCAGCACTCTTGACTTCGCGCACGCGAAGTGGCTTCCTGCCTCCTGTTGGCTGGCACTCCAGCCCAAACATGAACATTAATCTGCCAGCGGGATTAGACTCGGTCGCCAACAGCGTCTCGAACCTGAAGCTGCGAGGGGGTCTTGCCGGTAAGATCTGCCACGTTCTCATCTTCTTCTTCGTGGGTGTCGCTGTCGTTTCGTGGTCTGTCCAAGTTGTCTGGGTCGCGGCAGCCGGCCTCGCCGCCAGTTTTGTCCTCGCTTTTGTCATGCTTTGGCGCCTCATCAATCTCGCTGACAAGAACCCACAGTCTGCGCTGATGGAGGGGGCCGAGTTCCTGCTGCACGAGCACCTGAAAATCGCTCAGAAAGGCCTTCCCGAGGTTGCTGTCGACCCGGCGGAGATAGTCCAGATCGCACCTTTGGTGCTGTCGGAAAACGATCAAAAACTCCTGAACAGCCCTGACCAGGAAGAGACTAAGTCACTCCCGGCCAACAACCAGACGGGGAAGGAAGGCTGATATGGGTGCGTATTACCACGTCTACCTCTCCCCCAAACCTGGCGTAACTCCCGAGCAGGTCGAGAAGACAATGAACATGGCCGTTGACTGGTTCCGTCACAAGCCCACCTACTGGATTCTCTATACGACCTCAGACGCAAAGAAATGGTACTCCCGTCTCCAGCCCCTAGTCGAGCCCGGTGGCCAGGTCTACATCTGTAAGCTCGACCGTTCCGATAGCTGGGGTTTCATGCCCAAGCAGTTCTGGGAGTGGCTTGGCAAGCCCAGAAACAAGTAGTCGGCTCCGCGGGCAAGCCGCAACTCAAGCCCCTCTTGACACAACGTGCATGGCTATCTAAAGTCATCACATGCCAACGACCATAACACGCGCCTGTAAGGCCGAATCCGGCCAGCAACTGCTTCGCATCAACGACTACTCCGTTGGCGGTGCCAAGAACCTCACCGAAACATTTCGCAGGCTATACTACCGCCTCTACTCAAACAGCTCGACCAGTCGAGCCGAGCGCCTCGTCGAAAATCTCGCTACCATTCTCCTGCTCAAGTTCAGCATGGATAAGTCCGACGGTCGCGCTGCCTTCAAGCGGTTTTTGACCGGAGAAGAAACCGCTGACAACCTTCTCAAGACTTTCCTTCCACGCCTCCTCCCCAAGAAGACAGCTCTTTCCTTCTCTTTCAGTCTCTCTGAGAATTCCATCCGCGAGGCAATGGCTGAGCTCGACCATCTGGACCTCTCCATCGCGCCAGCTCACATCCTCGGAGAAGCCTTCCAAGCACTAATCGGCCCGCGCTTGCGCGGCGACAAAGGCCAGTTTTTCACACCCAAGTCCCTCGTCAGGGCCATGGTCCGCATCGTCGCCCCCCTGCCACACGAGTCTGTTCTCGATCCCGCCGGTGGCACAGGCGGTTTCATTGGCGAAACCCACGTATCCCAGCTTGAGGGCGCGGGCAGAGGCGAGCCCCCCAAAGGTCGCTTGGTGTGCATCGAAAAGGATCCCGACCTCGCGAGACTCGCCACCGCACTCCTGCAAATCGCCACAGGCGGGAGAACTGAACTGCTAAACGCAAACTCCCTGGACAGTTCGGAAGTCTCCGCCGCTGGCCTCAGCCCCGACTTCCGCTTTGATGTAGTCCTCACCAATCCGCCTTTCGGGAGTCGCATTCCCGTTCAAGACAAAAACATTCTGCGAAATTATAACTTGGCGCACGGGTGGATTTGCCACGGCGAAGGCAAATGGAGCATGTCTCCAGCGGTCCTTAGCGCCCAAGACCCCCAGATTCTATTCATCGAACTTTGCGTCAAATTACTCAAGCCAGGCGGGCGCATGGGCATCGTCCTCCCTGAAGGCGTTTTCGGCAATCGGCAGGAAGGGTATGTGTGGGCTTGGTTGCGCCAGCAAGGCCGCATCACCACGCTGCTCGACTGCCCGCGCACCACATTCCAGCCCAGCACCGACACCAAAACAAACGTCCTCTTTTTCCAGAAGCAATCCGCTGCCGACCAGCCGGAGGCCGCGCCGTCGCCGAAAGTCGCCATCGGCGTTGCGCTACGCTGCGGCCACGACCGGCGCGGTCGCACCCACCTTCCCGACGGCACCCCCCACGAAGACGACTTCGACCGCCTCGCCAGGGCGTTCATTCCAAACGGCACCCGCAACGGCCTGTGGAAGAAGGTGGCCCTCGGGGACGCAACCTACCTTGTCCCGCGCTACTACGTCAGAGACCGCGAGTTCACCGAAGCCGAAAAAGAATTCATCGACGGGGCCGAACTCGCCACCATCGGTGATCTCATCGAACGCGGCGTGCTCTCTGTTCGCAAGGGCCACGAAGTTGGCTCCCACGCCTACGGGTCCGGCGACATTCCATTCGTGCGGACTTCCGACGTAAACAACCTCGAGATTTCAACCGACCCCACCAACGCGGTTAGCGAGGAGGTTTATCAGGAATACCGTTCGCAGCAGGACCTCAAGTCAGGCGACATCCTGATGGTTGTCGATGGGCGCTACCGCATTGGCACGACCGCCATCTTTTCAGAAAACAACTACCGCTGCGTCGTTCAGAGCCACCTTCGGATCATGAGCGTCCGCAACAAGGACAAACTCGCGCCCTACGAGCTGCTCTACGCCCTCAACATCCCCTCCGTCCGCATCCGGATACGCGACTTGGTATTCGTCCAGTCAACCCTGGGAACGCTTGGCTCGCGCTTACTTGAGTTAGAGCTTCCCCTCCTGCATGGGCCCGGCCCTTGGCGTGAACGAGTGGACAAATTTGCAGAAGTCCTCCGCAAACGAGACGCCTTGCTCGCACAGGTGGCCGAGATGACAGGCCCCGAAGTCGAACTCTGACACTGCCTCGCTACCTCGCCTTCGTCACCTGGTAGCCGTGCCGTTGCAGAGTCCCCGCCATCCACTCCTCGAATTCCACGAGCGACCGGTCTCCCTTCGTCGTGTTGCACAGGTGGTGCACAAAAGCCACGTTCCCGCTCACGTGCCGCCGCTCCAGCGTTGGGTTTAAGTGGTCCGTGTCGATTGCCGCTTTGCTCTGTACCGCTAAATCGAATTCCGCAAATTCCAGCGGCAGCTTGCAGATTGGGCACATTCCTGAGTTAGGAACCGGCCGTTTGGGAAGCCATCGCGCCACTTCCTCCGGGCATGCTGGCGCACCGACCATCTCATACGCTTGCACCGCCAGCTCCGCAGCCACCGACAGGCATCCCGCATAGGTTTGATGGTGCGCGGGGTAAAAGCCATCCCCGGCTTGTACTGTCCAGCGCGGTTGCCGGTTGCGCCTCGCTTGGGTACTGCCGACGGTTTTACCCCACGATGCGCCCCGCGTGTTAAAAGAATCCCTAACGATCTTGTCGGCTACCTTCGGTTTCACCTTCTCCAAATGCACTAAAAACGGCATGTCAGTGCACCGCCCCGCGTGGCCCGCAGCCTGGCAGCACACCCGTTTCACCCCGCCGAGCCCTGATCCGAACTGTTTCCCGCAGGCGCTCACTTCCGCCCTCCCGCACTAGAAGGGTTGCCCTTGCCTAGGAATCCCTCCGCTCGCTCGAGTAGCTTCGAGCCAGACAATCCAAGAGCCGAAGCTACCGCAGATATGTTCTTGAGACTGAGATTTCGCTCTCCCCGCTCTACGCTCCCGATGTAGGTCCTATGCAGACCGGCCAGTTCGGCCAGAACATCCTGCGAAACGCCCTTCTGCTCTCTCGCTTGGCGCACGGCCAATCCAAACGCACGCAATAGTTTCTCGTCAGATTCCACGTCACCATCTCACCAGACTGATGCCTTTATGGCGACAGACTCTGAGTAGCATCGGAAAGGGTCGGTCGATGAAATGAAAGGGGGCGCTAATTGAGATTGACATTTTCTCCGCTGGTGCTCATTCGGCAGTGGGCATCCCTGGTGAGGAGAACTTCGTTCTGGCCAGGAACCTACCCCTGGACGGGCCAAATCCAGGCTCTTTGCTGCTTTCGATGGAAGGGCTGTCGGGCTGTAGCCCACCGGGCGAAGCATTTTGGCCTTGCGGGACTGCCGAGGGCCAACCTGCCGCTGGGGCGCAAATCGGGTTTTGGGTAATCCGGCTGCTCTTAGCCGTATCCGCGCAGAAGAGAACCACAGATGAGCACGGATGAACACCCGTCCTCCGTAACAGCACTGCGGAGGGTGGACAGATTCTGAAGGCTGGATTCGGGATAAGCTTCGCCTTCCTTCGGGTCACTGCCCGGTGAACGGCTTCCCGCCATGGAAGAGCGCGGCTTTGAGAAGTCCTTATCTGTGTTCATCTGTGTCCATCTGTGGTTGCATTGCATGCTTACGGCTTAGCGCGCTGGCCCGGCGTTTCACCCTGGCGCATCTCATTTCCGCCACCGCCCTGCTCCGTGACGGCGGGCATCCTGCCTGCCGTAGAGCCGGGCATCTTGCCCGGCGGAATGGGCGTCCTGCGCTACTCGGGCGCCGGTCCGGGCGGCAGGATGCCGACCTCTACGGCAGGCAGGATGCCCGCCGCTACAGCAGCTTTGCGTCTCGCTGGTTGGTCGCTGACGTTGATCGCTTTTGCCGGCATTGCGTTAAGGCAGTCAGACTTTAGAGCAGCCCTGGTCGAGAGTTGAGGATCGCTCGTTCTCTTTTGACACCCTTATCCCTTACGAATAGACATAGAGGCATGAAAGACAGAATACTTCTTTCGGCGGTGATCGTCGCATTTCTGCTTGCCACAATGGTTGGCACACCGGCGGCAAGCATGCCGTTGCCGCGAAGCACCCCGGAGGCACAGGGCATTTCGTCCCAAGCCATTTGNNCCCGAGGCGCCGGACAAACCGCATGTGTTAGCGTCCCTGAGCAAGAGCTTCAACGCAACGGCCATTGGACTGGCGATCGCAGACGGAAAACTGAGCCTGGACGATCCCGTGCTGAAATTCTTTCCCGCCGACGCGCCGGCCGACCCTTCCGACAACCTCAAAGCCATGACGGTGCGCGACCTGCTCACCATGACCTGCGGCCACGACACCGAGCCGAAGGCAGTGGGCGGGGCGCCGTCGGTGAAACAGTTTTTGGCCCATCCCGTCCCGCACCAGCCGGGCACGCACTTCCAATACAATACTATGGGCAGCTACACCCTCTCGGCCATCGTTACCAAGGTGACGGGCCAGACCACCCTGGAATTTCTGAAGCCGCGCTTGTTCGAGCCGCTGGGGATTGAGCAGCCCGAGTGGGCCAGCAGTCCCGAAGGCAATTCACTCGGCGGCTATGGCCTTAAGCTTTGCACGGAAGACATCGCGAAGTTCGGCCAGCTTTATCTGCAAAGGGGAAAGTGGGAGGGCAAGCAATTGATCCCGGAAAAATGGATCGAGCAGGCCACGCGCAAGCAGGTCCCGAATGACCAGGAATCCCACGCCCAGATCGGCGTCGATTGGCAACAAGGGTATGGCTTTCAATTCTGGCGTTGCACCCATAATGCGTTTCGCGGTGACGGTGCCGGTGGCCAGCTCTGCGCCGTGATTCCCGACCAGGATACGGTGATTGCCATCACGGCCGACACGGACAACTTTCAGGGTGAGATGAATGCCATCCGGGATAAGCTCTATCCGGCGTTTCAAGCCGAGGCGCTGCCGGCGGATGCCACCGGACAGGGAAAGCTGAAGCAAGTGATCGCCAAACTGGCAGTACATCCGCAAAAGAAGGGATAACCATTCCAGATGAACGACTCGACCTCTGCCAGATGGAATGTGCTACCGCTGTGGGTTGCGGCCTGCATAAGCATGGTGGTTGGACCTTGGGATGGGGATGCTGAAGGATCGGCGCTGCCGGTGTCCCCGACCAAGGGGGAATATGTCCGCATCGCGGATGAGGTTGAGGCGAACCTGCGGAACCAGATTCTGGATAAGTTCTTTCCCACGGCAGCGGACGAGAAAGGCGGGGGATTCTTCGAGAATTACGGCTTGGATTGGACCCGGCAGCCGGGCGACACCAAAAGCATCGTCTATCAGAGCCGTCTCACCTGGACGAGCGCGCAAGCGGCCCAGCGTTTCCCTGCCAAGGCCGAAATGTACCTGGCCATGACTCGCCGAGGCGCTGCTTTTCTGGCAGAGAAGATGTGGGATAAGGAGGGCGGAGGCTTCTTTTGGACCATCCGCCGCGACGGGCAGCCCGTTGACGGCCCCAAGCAAATGTATGGGCATGCCTTTGGGATTTATGCTCTGGCGGCTAGTTACCGGGCGACCAAAGACACGGCCACGCTCGACTTGGCCAAGAAGGCATTTTTGTGGATGGAGACTCATGCACATGACAGTAACTACCTGGGCTACTTCGAGAACATTGGTCCTGATGGCAAGCCGGCGAACCCGGCCCGAGCCAATGCGGTAGGCGCGGGCGCGGGGCAGAAATCCATGAATACGAGCATCCATATCCTGGAGGCGCTCACAGGATTATACCAGGTATGGCCCGATCCTCTGGTCAAGCAGCGGGTGCAGGAGATGTTGGAAATCTGCCGAACCAGGATTTATTCGGAGCCTGGCTATTTGATCCAGTTCCTCAGTGCCGACTGGCAGCGCGCAGCCGGCCCTGATTCCTTTGGCCACGATGTCGAGACCGGCTTTCTGATGGTGGAAGCCGCGGAAGCCCTTGGCCAAGGCGATGACCCGCGCAATTGGACCACGGCCCGTCGCCTGATCGATCACGCCCTGCAATATGGATGGGACAACGATCGCGGCGGATTGTATGACTCAGGGATAATCAACCTGGAAGGCGTGGTGACGGGGGAGGTGGAGACCAAAAAGGTTTGGTGGGTCCAGGCCGAACACCTCAACGCCTTGCTGCTGCTACATGAGCGATTCGGGAAGGAAACCAGCCGCTACTGGGACGCCTTCGTGAAGGAGTGGGAATGGATCCGCAAGTCACAAGTTGACCCGGTTCATGGCGGTTGGTGGGCGACGGTCCGCGCCGATGGCACTCCGATCAGTCGGGTGAAAGCGGATATGTGGACCGAGTGCTACCACCAAGGCCGGGCCATGCTTGTGGTCTCAGAGCGATTACGCAGGCTGGCAGCGAGGTAAAACCAGACCGGCCTGCACAAGCCGGGTCCAGGCATCCCCGAACACCCCAGTGAATCGGAACACTGACTTTCCGGTGTTTAGTTTTGCCGCGCCCTTGACTTGCGAACATTTCAGTGCGAGTAGCTAATCATTCGCCTTAGCACTGTTGATGGCGACAAACGAATTATTGTTTATACATGAAGAAATTACTCGCATTCCTCGTCACGGCGTCGGTCGCGGTGTCCGCCTACGCTGGTGAGTTCACAGACATCAGCATCAACGACGTAAATAAACTCGCTGAATCCAAGTCAGCGGTGATCATTGACGTTAACGGCGACGACTCCTTTCAGGCCGGCCATGTTCCCGGCGCGCTCAACTTCGCTGCCATCAAGGACAACCTCGCCACTAGCCTGCCCAAAAAGAAGGACGCCCTCATCGTTGCTTACTGCGGCAATCCCAAGTGCGGAGCGTATTTAAAGGCCGCCAAGGCGGCAGAGAAGCTGGGCTATACGAACATTAAGCACATGTCGGCGGGCATCTCCGGCTGGAAAGAGGCAGGCATGAAGACCGAACCGGGCAGCTAAAGACGCGACCATTCCATCAAGGGCAACTTGGCGCGGCATAGAGCTCGTTCGATCTGCCGAGGACGCTTGGCTTCGGGCAAAGTCCCAGACTGAAACCAAATGGTGCCAAAAGCCCGTCCGGCTGTCCCCACGGTCCTAATGATCGCCTAATCTCGCCTCCACGCTCCTAATTTTGTCGTCCATCGTTTGAGCCCGGTCGGTGCGGGTTCCCAGCTTAATCACGGTGGAAACTCTGGGAGCCCCCATTTCGTGGACAACTTCGTGACAACGTTTAACGGCGGCGAAGACCTTGTCCCATTCCCCTTCAATGTTCGTGCCGTAGGCATGCAGCACCGTCTTCAATCCTGCTTCGGCCAAAACCTTCTCGCAGGCCGCCACGTAGGGCGACAACGACACGCCGACGCCGATGGGGACAACGCACAAGTCAATTATCACGTTCATACCTGCTATACCTCCCCCAACCCTTCCACATTGTCCAGCGGGGTTTTCTATGCTCTGGCATGAGGCGGCGGTTGGTGCATTGCCCGGGCCAACGATTTTTTCGTAATCGACACAGGCCGCCGGGTCCGCGCCAGGGGCTACAACTTCTTTGTAAGCTTGAACCGGCGGCGCGCCGATCTCGACCTGCCCCAGGTCGACCTCCCGCCCGCCGAGCCGGTCTTTAGTCCTAACCCAGTGGCCGAGTTGGTGATTACCAACATCGGTGGCAAGATCACGCTCAAGCTCCGCGTCCCCAGCCCGCCCGGCCAGTACACCTTGGTGCAAGGTGCCAAGCCGGTTCGCATCGGATGGTTTGCACGGAATCTCTTGGGGCATTCCAGATTTCAGAGATAAACGGCATCGGCGCCGCCACTAAGGGCGGGTTGCCAGGACGAGCGGTGATGGCGCGGGCGCTTCGAGCAGCCGCGGATTAACGAAGCCCGCTTCCCGCAACCAGGCGGCTATTTCCGCAAAGGTAAAGGTATCCCCCGCCGTCGTATGAAGCAGCATGTTGACGGCAGAGATCAGGGGTGTAGGCGGACCGGTCCGGTCTTCATTCGGCAGGAACTCGCTAATGACGACCGTGCCGCCGGGTGCGAGGGCGCCAAAGGTCTTGCGCAAAAGCTGGCGGCTCCGCTCGCGTCCTTCGCTGTGAAGAATGTGGCCGATCGTGGCGACCTGGTGGCCGGTTCCAAAATCCGCTTCCAGGAGATCGCCCGCCACCGTCCGGAGCCGGTCCCCGACACCGTGCCGCTGGGCCACGCTCCTGGTCACCTTCAGCACCGCAGGCCAATCTACGGCGTGGATCTTCACGTGGGGAGATTGGTGCGCGAGGGCAATCCCCCACACGCCGGACCCGGCGCCGATATCCAGAACGCTGACCGGCGAGGCAGCTTTGGGTATGCCCAGGTGTTCGCCCAATGATTGCGCCGCTTGGTAACTCAACGGGAACAATCCCTCGACAAACTCGGCGAAGAACTGCTGCCCCTCACCCTGGTCATTGGCCGCAACGACAGGCTTGCCGGTGCCGACCGTTTCAGTCAACTGCAACCAGTTCGGTATAAGTTGGCGCGACATGTGCCGGAAGAACCCGCCGTAATAGGCCGGTTTCGTGGACACGAGGAAGGCCGCGCTCTCAGGAGTCAGCGCGTAGCGAGTTCCTCTCCGCACCAGAAACTCCAGGCCCACCAATGCGTTCAGGATGGCGGTCAAGCCGCGCTCGGAAGCCCCGGATTGGGCAGCCAGCAGCCCGACCGTCTGCGGTCCCTGGTCCAGCAAATCGAATACCCGCCAATTCACCGCCGCTTCCAGGATCAGAGGCGGGGCGTAGCCCCAGGCGAATTGCATCAGACGTTCAGGCGTGGGCGAGTGGTTCCCGGTCACCTTCTTCCGCTGTGTCGCAAAACGGCGTTTCGATCTGGGTTCAAGCTGCCCGGCGGCTCGCACCCGCCGCCGAGGGAGAATTGCGGTTGACTTCATTGTTTAATGCCTTCGTTTATGGTATAATGCTGAGCACCGGCGTGCATTTCGATTGCTTACCCATATCATAAGATGTACGAACTGGCAAATGCTGCCCCCTCTTGAACCCCCGGGCCAAGTGCGGCTTGCTAAAACCGGCCATCACTGGCAGAAAGGCGTCAAACGCATGAAGAAACTCATTTGCCTCGGTTTGGTTCTCCTCGGCTCGAACGGCTCAGTCCCCGCACAAGATAAGGAGGCGGCACCGCTGGTCACCGTTTTTCAGATTGGCGTGGCCGATGGGGACTATCGGGAATTTGCAACCGCGGGAAATTATCAGGCTTATGCGCAGACCTTTCCACACGACGCGGACTTCGTGGTCGGCCAGAGCGATTCCAAGAAGGACTGGCCCTGGATCCAGCCGGGGCCGAGTGACGCGTGGGCGGGCAGTCGGGCGCATACGTTCAAGATCACCTTTGACCTGCCGGAAGTGGCCGCCGGCTATTACCGGCTGGTGCTCGACTTCGTGGATACTCAAGGCGCTGAGCCGCCCGGGCTCACCGTCGGCATCAACGACATGGCGCTCAAGTTCAAGCTGCCGCCGGGGCATGGCGATGAGTCATTGGGCAACCCCAAGGTGGGCAAGAACTATTCGTTGCAGCAGGTATTCCCCGCAGTGCTCCTCCACGCCGGCAAGAACACGATCACGCTGGCTAACGACCAGGGCAGTTGGGCGCTCTATGACGACGTGCGGTTGGAGAGCGGAGCGGCAGCGCCGACCGAGGCGGTGCGTTTGCACGCCGAGGCGCTGCCGTGGCTGAAACGGTCCGGAGAAGGCCTGCCGCGGGTGGTGAAGGTCTCCGTGGAGAACCTGGCGAGCATGCGCGAGCCGGCATCAATTGGCTGGAAAGCCGGCACTCGTTCCGGCGAGGAGAAGCTGGACCTGCATTTCGGGCACAATGAAGTGTCCATTCCCCTACCCGACGTGCTGGAGAAGACTACCGTCGAGCTGGCGCTCAACGCCGCCGGCAAGGAGATCAAGGCCACGACCGTGCTGCAGCCGGCGAGGCGGTGGAAGGTGTTCATTGTCCCGACCGTGCATACGGACATCGGCTACACGGATCTCCAGGAACGCGTGATGGCCCGCCACGCTGACAACACGATGCAGGCGCTGACGATGATTGACCGGCATCCGTCTTTCA
>PLZQ01000076.1 GCA_003152225.1 Limisphaerales bacterium
CCAACGTGTAGGCACCCCGAAGCCACCCTGAGGCTATCCTGAGGCTACCCTAAGGCTACCCTGAAGCCACCCTCAGGCTACCCTGAGACTATGCACTTGGCAGTGAGGCACTTCCCGGGGCGGGGCTGTTTGTACGAAATAATCGACAGCCGAGCCGCTTCCGGCGTATGCTCTCCCTTCATTCCCCACCGGGGACTGCATGACAAGAACTGAGAAGCTGTTGCGCGAACTCGTTGCGCTGCCGAGCGTGAACCCGGCTTTCCTGCCGGCGCGAAGCCCGCGCGCGGGAGAGCAGCGGGTCGCCGACTTCCTGGCCGCCACGGCAGCGCGGGCCGGCCTCGACGTGGAGTTTCAAAAGGTCGCGCCGGGCCGGTCGAATCTGCTCGCGCGTCTTTCGCCATCGGGCAAGGTCCGGCAGCGGATCCTGCTCGCTCCGCACATGGACACGGTTAACGCCGCTGACAACCAATTTACGCCGAGCAAGAGGAATGGACGCCTGTTCGGCCGCGGCGCCTGCGACACCAAAGGTTCGGTGGCGACCATGATGACCGCGCTGTGCGAATTGGCGGAAGCCGGTCACCGGCCAGCGGAAACCGAGATCGTCTTCGTCGGGCTGGTGGATGAAGAGCATAAGCAGGCGGGTTCGCGCGCCTTGGCGGCGAGCGGGTTGAAGGCGGACCTGGCGATTGTCGGCGAACCGACGCGCCTGGAGGTAGTGACGGCACACAAGGGCACCTTGTGGCTGGAGTTGGAGACGCGCGGCAAATCGGCGCATGGCTCCTGGCCCGAGCTCGGGCGCAACGCGATCCACGCTATGGCCAGGATTGTTGACCTGCTGCAAACCGCCTATTCGGCGCGGTTGCGCCGCCGCCGGCATTGGCTGCTGGGCTGCGGGACCGTGAGTGTGGGGGCTATCTGCGGCGGCTCGCAGGCGAATATTGTGCCCGACCGGTGCTCGATCCTGATCGACCGCCGCACGTTGCCCGGCGAGACGGAAGCCGGGGTCCGGCGCGAACTGGTCGGCCTGCTCCGTCGCAAGCACCTCAAAGTGGCCTGTGTGAAGCGAAACTTCCCGCCCTGCTACCCGCTCGAAACGGACCCGAAGCTCCCGCTGGTGGCTCGTTTCCTGCGGAGCGTCGGCCAGCGCCAGCCGGTCGGCGTGCGGTACTTCTGTGACGCGTCGGTGCTCGCGCACGGCGGCATCCCGAGCATGGTCTTCGGGCCGGGCGACATTGCGCAGGCGCATACGGCGGATGAATGGATATCCGTCGCGGCGCTGGAGCGCGGACGGATGCTGCTGCGGGGCTTCCTGGAATCCTTTTCTTGAACCGGAACCGCCCCGGGCCTTTCTAATTCTCATGTCCGCAAGAGTTGTTGAAACTGCTCCCCTGACTGCCGCGGCGCATCGCGCGTCATTCTTCCGTCAAAGCGGATGGCTCATGTTCGCCACCGTGGTGGGCGGGGTGTTCATGACGGCGGTGCATTTCCTGTCCAAGGCCATTCCGGAATCGGAGTATGGACAGTTTGGGGCGTTCCTTTCGGTCGCCATGTTCATCCCGGCCACGCCGCTGCAAATGGTGCTGGCCCAACAGACCGCTCGGGCGGCTGCACTCCACCGCGAGCACGAGCTGTCCGGCTTGATCCGCGCCGCGTGGCTAGGGACTTTCGTTATCTGGCTGGTGGCGGCAGGCGTGGTGCTGCTGTTGCAAAGCAGCATCATGAGGCAGTGGAACATCTCCAACCCTGCCGCGATCTGGCTGACGCTGCCGGTGCTGCTGTTCACCGTCTGGCTGCCGATGTTCTCTGGCGTGTTGCAAGGCCAGCAGAACTTTCTTTCTTTGGGCTGGAGCGGGATCGCCAATGGAGTCGGCCGGGTCGCGATTGCCGCCTTCGCCGTCCTGGTGCTGCATTACTCCGCCTCGGGCATGGTATTGGGCATTTTGGCGGGCCTGGCGTTCGCCCTGGTGATCGCCATCTGGCCCACGCGTTCCCTCTGGCTTTCGTCCCCGCAGGCTTTCGAATGGCGCAGCCTGGTGCGCCAGGTCATCCCGCTGACGCTGGGATTTGGGGCGTACCAGTTCATGCTGACGGCCGACACGATGTTGGTTAGAGGTTGCTTCAGCGGCGCTGAATCGGCGTATTACGTCAGCGCTGGGACGCTGGCTCGCGCCTCCATGTGGCTGGTCGGCCCGCTGGCGGCGGTGATGTTCCCGAAGATTGTTCACGCCAAAGCAAAGGCGGAGAAGAGCGACCTGATGGGCGTCGTGTTGCTCGGCACGGTAATCCTGGCCGCGGGCGGGGCAACCGGTCTATGGGTCTTAGGTCCGTGGATAGTGCCTTTCATGTTCAAGCCGAACTACGTCCAAGCGGCTTCGGTCTTACTGCCGTGGTATGCCTGGGCGGTGGTGCCGCTGGCGGTGGCGAATGTGCTGCTCAGCAACCTGCTGGCCCGCTCAATGTTCAAAGTGGTTCCTGCGCTCTGTGTATTGGTCGTAGTTTACGTCTTTGCGCTCACCCGGTTTCACGACACGCCGGTTATGGTCATCCAGACATTGGGCGCGTGCAATTTGATGCTGCTGGCCGTGTGCGCGTTTTACACTTGGGGAGTCAAACAGTCTAAAGCCTAAAGTCTGAAGTCTGAGAAGACCGACCCACGGGCGCACTCCGGTGGGTGAGACACGCCCCCGACCCACTACCGCAATGTAAGCATACAACTTTGGCCTCCGGACTTTAGACTTTGGACTTCAGACTTTGGACTTCAGCCTATCCGGCCCGGGGCGCGGTGCGGGTGCGCGCAGTTTGCGGTAAATCCAGGCTTCGAGCGGACGGAGCGGACGGAGCATTTTGTAGAGCCAAGGCAGGTAGATGATCCGTATTCGCACCACCGAGAGGAACATCACCAACGAGGTCCTAAACAGCCTGACTTTGGTGCCGATCTTGTCGGTCCATTCGGTCGGCACTTCGAGGATGCGGTAGCCGGCGTGTTCGAGCGAGTAGAGGAGGTTGATGTCAAACGCCATGTCGGCAATGCGGAGGGTGGAGTGGACTTTCTCGACCGCCTCGCGCCGCATCACCTTGGCCCCGCACTGGGTGTCCCGGAGGTTCATCCCAAAGAAGAATTGGACGATAAGATGAAACACCCGGCTGGCGAACTGCCGCCGGCTGCTTTGCTCGACGTGCAACACGGCGCCGGGCAGCCAGCGCGAGCCGATCACGCAATCCGCTTCGCTGATATGCTTGACCAGGTCGTGGAAGGCGTGCGGCGGAGTGGCGCCGTCCGCGTCCACGTAACCGATCAGGTCGGCCAGGGGGGCCAGCTTGAGTCCCTCGATGAGCGCGCCGCCTTTGCCGATCGGGTCCGGGAATTCCAGCGCGGTCACCGCCGGGTAATCCGCGCCGACGCGCTGCACCACGCCGAGGGTGTTGTCGGTGCAGCCGTTAAGGACGACGACGAGTTGGAACTTGCCGTGGTAGTGTTCCTTGAAATAGCGAGCGTAGTCCCGCAGCACCGGTTCGATGCGGCGCTCTTCATTATAGGCCGGGATCAGGAGCAGCAAGCTTGGCTCGGTCACGCGGACTACTTACCAGAGAACGTTAAAAAGGCAACGGGCTTGTGAGGCGGGCGGGGCGCAACTCACGTTATCGGAGCGCGGACATTCCTGTCCGATTGGCGCTTGCGAACGTAGCCGATGCGGACAAGAATGTCCGCGCTCCTTTTGCATTCTTGCGCGCCCGACAGAAACCGTGAGTTGCGCCCGGCGGGCGGCGCTTCCGATAGTGCCGGTTGACCTTCCGGTGATCTGCGGTACGCTCGAACGAGAATATGATGCGGCGTTTGACGGGCTTTCTGATGTGCGCTGTGCCGGCTTTGCTATTGCTAGCCTGCGGCCTGGTGATGCCTGCGCACATGCGGACGGTGGACGCCAGCGTGCTCGAGCAGGCTGGCCGGAATACTACGACTTTGATCCAGCAAGGGCTGGCGCTGCTGAGGCAGGATAACCTGGGAGCGGCTCAGTTGGTGCTGCAAGCGGCGCAAGCGGAGGGATGCCCCGATCGGGTGGGCCTCAGCCTGATCATCACCAATTTGGCGATGCAGCATCCCCATTGGCCGGTATGGGGTGGCGGCGACGCCGGCCTGAACCGGTTGTTCGACAGCGATCCCCATCTGCCCAAGTCCGGTGCGGAGCCTTTCACCGACTTCGTGGTGCGGGAAGATAATCGGACCGTGGTGTTCGAGCTTTTGCGTGCCTCGCCGCGCGCGGCGGTTCAGGAGCTGCTGCGCTGTCGCGCATTGACCAACACCGTCATTTTCTCCCCGTCGCAGTCCGCCTCCGGCCAGGCCCTCGATACCGCGCTGGCGGCTTGTGGGCTTCTGCTGGAAAGAGGGCACTTGAGCGAGGGGTTGAGTAATGCGGTGTTCCGGCTGGCGGTGGCGAGCAATCGTGGCGGCGATCCGCAACAGTTGGAGCAGGTGCTGTTGGACCTGATGTCCCTGGGGCAACGATTCAACTGGGGCCAGCTCGTGGGATTCGTGGGCCAGGTCCAGGACACCGAGACGCTGCGCCTGCTGGCGAATGTGGTTCGCAAGAGCGAAGGACAACTGCCGCTGCTGTTCGCCGCCACGCAGGTTTCCGGAAAGCCCGACCAGGTGGCCGCCTACCTGATGAACTTCAGCCAGACGGGCCTCGCGGATTTGGGCGCCAGTCTCCGCTTCGGCGCCGGGGGCGTGAATGAGCTGTTGCGGCGCAACGTGCGCGTGCATAATTCCCGCTTCGACCGGCAGGTGGCGGCGGGGGCTCCTTTCGGCGCGGTATCTGCTGCCCTGGCGGAATTGTGCTGGCGGATGCCCCGACTGGGGTTGACATTGAAGTGGCTTTTATACCTGGCGGCAGGGTTCTTGATGGCTGCGGCGCTGCATTTTGCGCGCCCGGCGGCCTCGGCCCTGGAGCGGCCGTTGCAGGTGCGCGGGTTCCATCTGGCCCGCGAGATGCTATTTGCACTGGGTTTCCTGCTCGTGGTGTTACTCTTGAGCGAGCCGTTTCTCGCCCAGGAAAGCCAGAGAGTAGAATTTCCTTTTCGACTGCGCCTGCCCATGGTGGGCAGCGTGGTCCCGGCGGGAACCCGTGGCGGTAATCAAGCAATTATGAACCTGAGTCTATTGACCCTCATGCTGTTCTTTGTGCTACAGGCGCTGCTCTACATGGCGAGCCTGGTCAAGCTGGCCGAAATCCGCCGGCAGAACCTGCCGTCGCGCATCAAACTGAGGCTGTTGGAGAACGAGGATCACCTGTTCGACGCCGGGCTCTACCTCGGCTTCGCGGGCACGATTATCTCGCTGATCCTCGTCTCGCTGGGGGTGATCCAGCCGAGCCTCATGGCGGCCTACTCGTCCACGTCGTTCGGCATCATCTTCGTGTCGGTGTTCAAGATCTTCCATCTGCGCCCGGAACGCCGGAAGCTGCTGCTCGAAGCCGAAGCCGCGCCCGCTGAACCCGTTGCGCCGGCCATCGCGCCCAGGCTCGCCACGCCCTCATGAACCGCTCGATCCTCATCGTCATCTGCGACTTCCTGCTGGTGAGCCTGCTGGCATTTTCCACGGTTGATATCAACAAGACGACCAACGAGGGGGTGCCACGCCAGGTCAAAGTGAGCATGGCAACCAACCAGGCTGACAGCCGGCAAGACCTGGCCTCCGTGATGCGGCTGGCGCTGGAGCAGGAGCGCAAAAGCCGTGACGCGTTGCTGGCAGAGCTGGCGAAGACACGGGACGCGGCGGGCCAGCAAAAGGCGCTTTTGAGCCAGCGCGAGCAGCAAGTGCAGTCCTTCCGGCAGGAACTGCAACAGAAGGAGCAACAAGCTGCGCAACTTGAGCAGCAACAGGCCAATCTCCGCCTGCAGTTGGATCAGAAGGAGCAACAGACCGCGCAGCTTGGGCAGCAACAGAACGACCTCCGCCAGCAGTTTGCCGCCGCCCAGACCAATATCCAATCCCTGAGCCAGCAGCTTCAGGGCAGTTCCACGGAAGCACAGATCTCCAAAGAGAAGCTCGCCGCCATGCAAGCCGAGCTCCGGAAACAGGCCGAGCAGGCGGCGGCCTTGCAGCAGCAGCTCGGGCAACTGGCCACGAGCAATCAATTGGTCCTGAGCGAAAAGCAGCGTCTGGCCGGCCAGCTCCAGGTGGCCGAAGCCGAGAAGCGGCTGGCTGCTGAACAAGTCTCCCACATGCAGGAAGAGGTGAAAGCCGAGCGCGCGGAGAAAGCCAAACTAGCCGAGGGAGTCAAGGCGCTCGCCAGCAAATCAGGTCAACTGGCCGAGGAAATCCGCGACAACCGGCCCTTGGCCCCCAACACCATCTTCAGCCAGTTCGTCACCAACCGCGTCCTGGCCACCCTGGCGGCTTCCCGCTCCGGCTTTCTGGGCGTGGAGGCGAACAAGCGCGCGGTAACCCAAACCGTGCTGGTCACAGACGGAACGAATATCGTCGCCCTCTGTCACGTGCAGGATACTCCGCTGAGCTTCAGCTACCCGGGCACGGAGTGGGAGGGGCTGACCGGGACGCTGGAGCGCAACGCGACGCATATTCCAATCCGCTTGCTGTCGTTCTACCAACTGGACCCGCGCGTGGTGTTCATTCCGATCACCCAGGCGGAAGCCCGGGAACTGGGCGGCAAGGTCTATCGCATTTCATCGGACCCTTACAAGTTCCAGGACGCGGTGCTGGTCGGCGCCCAGGAGGGCTACTACGGCGAGTGCAAGTTTCAGATGGATCTAACCACGCCGCTCTACGTCAAGATGGACCGCAACTCCCTCAAGGGGCTGTTCGGCAAATTCAATCCTTCGCGCGGCGACCTGGTATTCAGCCGCACCGGCGAGTTGCTCGGAGTCATGGCCAACAGCACCTACTGCATGATGATCAAGAACTTCAACCCCACGGCCACGTTCCAGTTCGCCCACGACATGCGCGACCAGCAACCCGGAGAGACGCTGGCACGCCTTTATACCCTGATCTCCCGGCTGCCGTATAAACTGCAGTAGGACTGGCTGAAGGGGAGCGAGGAGTGGTGGAGTGATGGAGTATTGGAGTAATGGGGAACTCAAGAGTCCCGCGCCCCAGCGCTCCACTTCCCCAACACCCCAACACCCCAATACTCCATCACTCCATCACTCCATCACTCCATTACTCCATTACTCCGCTTGACCTGGCACCGTTCTGTGGCCAAACTCGCCGCATGAAACGACGTCAATTCCTCCGATCCATCGCTTTCACCGGGGCCGCCGGGCTCATCCTTCCGCGGACCAAACTCTTCGGCGCCGATGCTCCCAGCAACAAGTTGAACATCGCCCTCCTCGGCACGTGGGGCCGGGCCGAAGCCCATTTCGACGGTCTTGCCAGCGAGAACGTCGTCGCGATCTGCGACGTAAACGAAAAGCACCTCGCCTTTGGGGCGAAGAAGTTCCCCGGGGCGAAGCAGTACGTGGACTGGCGGAAATGCCTCGACCAGAAGGACGTCGATGCGGTGGTCTGCTGCACCGCCGACCATACGCACGCTTTTATTGCCAATTGGAGCATGAATCGCGGCAAGCATATCTATTGTGAGAAACCCCTCGCCAATAGCGTGGAGGAAGCCCGTGTGGTCCGCGCCAACTACCTCAAGAACAAGACCAAACTGGCCACCCAGGTCGGCACTCAGCGCCACGAATATGAGAACTTCAACCGCGTCCGCGAACTCATTCAGGACGGCGCGATCGGCGAGTT
The DNA here is from genome assembly GCA_003152225.1 of Limisphaerales bacterium. Taxonomy (GTDB): domain Bacteria; phylum Verrucomicrobiota; class Verrucomicrobiia; order Limisphaerales; family UBA8199; genus PALSA-1440. Next base: position 7,757 of record PLZQ01000076.1, read on the forward strand.
GCAGGAAGTGAGCGCCTGGGGCGACCGGCAGCTTCGCAAGCCAGGCTACCTGCCCGCCGCGGGCGACCCGCCCAACGACTTCCACTGGGACCTCTGGCTCGGCCCGTCGCCTGCGCATCCGTGGAATCCCGAATACTTCTCCGGCGGCTCCGGCATGAATTGCCTGCAGTGGAACATGTATTGGGACTTCGGCAGCGGCCAGGTCGGCGACATGGGCAGCCATACTATGGACATTGCCTGGAACGCCATCGACGCCGGGCTGCCGACTTCAGCCGAAGGCAAAGGCGACCCCTTTAACCCGGATGTCACGCCCGTCAAGCTGGAGACGCATTTCGATATCCCGGCCAACGATCGGCGCCAGGCCATCCGCGTCTCGTGGTATCAGGGCGGCGCTATGCCCGAGTCACCGGTGAAGTACCTGGACCTCAAGAAGATTGATCATGGCGCCCTCTTCGAGGGGAGCAAGGGCTGCCTCGCGGCCGATTTCCAATCGCGTGCTGTCTTCCCGCACGGCAACCAGGCCGACCTCACCTACTATAAGCCGCGGCCCAAGTCCGCCCTGCTGCCGCCGCTGGGCAACTTCCAACGGCAATGGATGAATGCCTGCAAGGGCAACCTGAAGACGGCATGCGATTTCGAGTACTCCGGGAACATGATCGAGATGATGCTGCTCGGCCTGGTCGCTTACCGTGTCGGCAAGAAGATCAAATACGACGGCGCCGCCGGCCATGTCACCGATTGTCCGGAGGCCAACGAACTGCTGGCCCGCACCTATCGGCCCGGCTGGACGCTGAATGGATAGAGCAACTCGAACCCTGGCACCGTGCGCAGGCTCCTCTCCTTATCACGAGACGTCTTCGCCCGTCTGGCGTTGGTCACCATGCTGGCGCTTTGCGTGGCCGGCTGCCAAACCGCGGGCAAGGCGGCAACCACCAACACCCTCCGGGTGATGACGTATAACATCCACCACGGCGAGGGCCTGGATCGGAAGGTGGATTTGCAGCGCATCGCCGACCTGATCAAGCACGAGCAGGCGGACATCGTTGCCTTGCAGGAAGTGGACAAAGGCGTGCAGCGGACGGCGAAGCGTGATTGCCCCGCCGAGCTGGCCGCGCTGACGGGCATGACCTGCGTGTTCAGCAACAACTACCATTTCCAGGGCGGCGAATACGGCAACGCAGTCCTGACGCGCTTTCCCGTCAAACGCTGGACCAACCGGCATTACAAGATGCTCCGTCCCGGCGAACAGCGCGGCCTGTTGCAGATCGTCCTCGATGTGCATGGCCGCGAGCTGGTGTTCCTGGACACGCACGTTGATTTCCGGGGGGACGACACGGAGCGCCTGCTCAATGCGGACGAAATTGCGGAAGCCATTCAGCCATACCGGGGCCGGCCGATGATCCTCTGCGGCGATTTCAATGACACACCCGAGAGCCGCACCTGCCAGAAACTCGCCCAGCAATTCACCGATACGTGGAAGGCGGCGGGCGCGGGCGACGGCTTCAGCATCCCCGCGGAGAAGCCGCGCAAACGGATCGACTACATCTGGACCTCGAAGGAGCCCGCCATCCAAGCACTCAAGATCTGGGTGCCCGAATCTGAGGCGTCCGACCATCGCCCGGTGGTGGCGGAATTCAAGTTGCCGTGACCCAGGAAGGGCGGCCCCCGCCGGCCCGGCGCTGAGAGGCAAACCCCGAACTCTCTTGAATCGCGGCTAAACCCACGCCGTCAAATCGAACCAGCGGCACTGTGGAACTGCTGCAACTCCCACGCGTGCCCTAAGGATGCCCAAAGGNNTAAGGATGCCCTAAGGATGCCCCAAAGATGCACTCCAGATACTCTCCGGGTATCCTCCAGATATCCTCTAGATATCCTCCAAAGTGCTTCCCAATCTTCTGACTCGCTCCTGGCTATCCTCAAGCAATCTCTGAGCGTCCTCCCGGCTATTAGGCTTTGATACGTGGCCTGCGCGGACAAGACGAAGCCGGGTTCGTTCATCCCGAGCGCAACCCGACACCGCCACCATGTGGCACAGGGCCACGCTGGCAGGGGCGGGCGGCGGTTTGGGTTGCTCAGGCCGGCCGGAGCTGCAAGAGCCGAACGAAGGCCGTATCCCAAGCCGTAGCGTAGGGAACGAGGGTCTCCGTCTTGAAGGAGTTCCGCACGACTTCCCTCGCCTGGTCGAGCGACTCCAGGTGACCCAAGGCCAGGGCTTGCACGATCACATTGCCGATGGCCGCGGTGTCGGCCGGCGCGACGACCAGCGGACGCCGCACGGCGTTGGCGATGAAATGGTTCAGCAAGGCGTTAGTCGATCCGTTCAGGAGGTAGAGCCGCGCCACCTCGCGCCCAGTAATCTCCTCAATCTCCTGGAGTGTCTTGCGGCACTGCAACGCGAGACTTTCCAGGACGCAGCGAATGATCGGGCCGGGCTTGCGAGGGACGTTCTGGCCGGTTTCGCGGCAGAAGGCCTGGATCTTCAGCGGCATGTCGCCCGGTGTCTGGAAACGTGGGTCAGCCGGATTGATCAGCGAGTCAAAGGGCGGCGCGGACCCCGCGAGGTGCGAGAGTAATGTGTCATCGATTTCGCGATCCTTCTCCTTCCAGAAACGGCGGCACTCTTCCAGCAGCCAGAGTCCGACGGTTTGCTTGGAGAAGTGAATTGACCCGCCGTAGCTCGTCTCATTGCTGAAGTTCTGTTCGTAGGTCGCGTCGGTGATGATCGGTTGCGCGATTTGGGTGCCCATAGTGGCCCACGGGCCCAGGCGCAGGTAAGCCCAGCCCTCTGCCGGGCGGATGGGCAATCCTGCCAGCGCCGCGGCCGATTCATGCGAGCAGGTGGCGATGACCCGCGCGTCCTCCAGGCCGTTGATCTTCGCCATCTCCCCACGCAAGGGGCCCAGTTCGGTCCCGGCCGGAACGAGCGCCGGAAGCAGGTTCGGCGGCAACTCCGCAGCCTTGAGCAGCCGGTCCGACCAGGTCTGAGTGACTGGATTGTAAAGCTGCGTGGCGCTGGCCAGGGACATTTCCACACGGGGAACCCCCGTCAGCAAGTAATTGAACGCGTCAGCCACTGGCAGGAGGTGCCGGGCCCGGGCAAGCCGCCGGGGTTTCTCTGCCCCCAACTGAAACAGGGTATTGCCCGGCGTCGGGATTATCCCGGTTTCCTCGTAAAGCGTCTCCCGGGGCACGATCGACAAGACCTTCTGCATCCCCTCACCGGTTCGGGAATCACGATGATGGTACGCCGGCGTGATCAGGGTGCTGTCCGCTTCGAAGAGCAGGTAATCTGCGGGCCACGAATCACAGCTAACCCCGTCCACCGCCTCCTCGAAGTCTCCAATCGCGCGCAGGCCGGCCAGGGTTTCTTCGTACAACTGGGCGATGTTCCATTGGAGCGAGTCCTTCTCCGTGAGGGGAACGTTCTGGAACCGGCGAACCTCACTGATTGTGAGGGTCCCCTGGTTCAATGTTCCCAGCAGCACTCGGCCACTTTCCGCACCCAGATCGCACGCGACGTAGAACTTGCTCATCTGCGCCCGAACTGACGCAACTATTGTGCCCTATGGAGGGTGGCAGGCTTGGGTTGTTCCTGAAACAGCCGGGGAAATAAAGCTAAGCCGCGGAGTTCAGCCCTCGGAATCTGTGTTCACCTCTGGTTCTCTTCCGCTTCGATACAGCCGAGGCCGCCGGGGGTGTCCCGAAATTGAACAGGGTTGTGTAATTATCGGCAACCGCCGCAGAGCAGCCCGCTTCCCAATCATTCCCACACCGGGCGGCGGGCTCGGCCGAAGTTCCGTCGGCGCGGCTCCTGGCCGGGAGAATTGCCGCCTGCGGCTACAGGCCCGGCACTCGCGCCTTGCAGCGCTGCTCCGGACGGCGACAAGCCCGGAGGGGCTGGCGCTTCCCCCGGGAGAGGCGCGCGGCGCGGCGGGCAAGCTGACGGCCAATCGTGGGCCTCATCTACGACTCCCCGCATCCGCTCGAACCACAGGTGGGCACGACGCGAACGGCCTTGGCGTCGGCTCCCCGGTCTAAGCCCAGTCCGGTTCTCAAAGCCCAATTCCAATTGGCGGTTGATCATAGCTTACCCTTCTCTTTGCCTCGCTACCTCGTAAGGAGAACCGACTCCGCTCCGGCTGGGGAAACCGGCGTCAATAGGGCGCCCCGCCGGGACGTTAGACCAGGTCCTGGCAACCAAGAATGAGACCATGCACAACACTAATCTCATAAAGCAATATAGCACAGTTTGGCGCTCCGGTCATATCCGAAGGCCCACGTATCCTGCCCCGTAGAATCTGGGTCCGGCCGCATCGGAGCGCAGCCTTTAGGCTGCAGAACTCCCGAATGCCCGTGCACCTCGGACCAACCCGACACGCCACCACGCCGCACATCCCTGCAGCCTGAAGGCTGCGCTCCAATGCCTGGCGGTACCTCAAAGATATACCGCACCCGCCCTGACGGCAGGTCACAGACTGGCGGACTTATTGAGATGCTGGTATCCTGCACCCGGTATGTGGTGCTCCGTATTCCAGAAGCACACGGGCCCGGGAACTGGTACACGCCTCAAAGGGCGCTTGGTGTTGCTCATGGTCGCCGCACTCGCCGTTATCTCGGCTCGGGCAGGCGAGTTCGAGTTTGTCGTAATCGGCGACACCCGGCCACGCTTCGAGAGCCAGGACTTTCGACCCTTCGAGAGCCTCATCGCGAAGATCAACGCCCTGAAGCCGGCCCTGGTAATCAACCTCGGCGACCTGATCTACGGCTATGGTCCGCGCAGCAAGGAGAAGCAGTGGGACAAATACCAGCAGGTGATCAAGGAGATAGGGCCGACCTATTATCAGTTGCCGGGAAACCATGACACGCACTCGCAGGAGGCCCGGAGGATTTATGGCCGCCGCTTCGGCCGGTTCTACCAATCGTTCGATTATCAGGACTGCCACTTTGTGTTGCTGGATAACACCGAAAAGGAGCGCTGGGGCTATCTGGGCACGGCCCAGCTCGAATGGCTGAAGGCTGATCTCAAGCAAACCCAGGCCCGCTCGGTCTTTGTCTTTCTCCACTTCCCGGTTTGGGAGCCAGAGCGTATCACGCCCGCGTACTACGAGTTCTGGGCGCAGAACCTTCACCCGCTCTTTAAGCAGTCCCGGGTCCGGGCCGTGTTCGCCGGGCATTACCATGCCTACGGTCCCACCCGCGAGTTCGACGGCATCCGCTATTTCATCACCGGCGGGGGCGGCGCCGAACTGCGCCCCGAATACAAGAAATCCGGCGGCGAACACCACTTTGTCAGAGTCAAGGTCTCGGGCGACACCTTCGATACCCGTGTAGTCACCGAGCGCGGGGAAATGAGTGATCCGGAGGCTGACGTAATGGGCGGCCTTCAGTTTGCCGCCCGGAACGTCTCCCGCATCGGGATTAAGCGCCGCTCCCAGGACCTGAAAGAAGGGGTCAACTTCTCTGTCTCCATCGACAATCCCTACCAGGAAACGCTGGTCGGCAAGGCCGGCTGGGTCTTCGACGCCAGCGCCTTTTCAGTCGAGCCGAGCGAGGTTTCGCTTCAGATCCCGCCGGGGAGCAAGCAGCAGCATAGTTTCAAGCTCAAGGCGCTCGAAGCCAATGCGATGCTGCTATCTCTTCCCCGGTTGGAATTCAACGTTGCTGCAGGCGGGCACCGCCACCGGTTTCACCGTGAGGTGCGGTTTCTTGAGGAGGTCAGCACGCCGTATCGGCGCGCCGCGCCTGTGTCTGGCGGGCAGCCCGTGGATTGGGAAGGCGTTCCGTCACTCAAACTGGACCAAAGCCCGAAGCCTGGAGCCGAACTCCGCGCCTGTTTCGATACCGCGAACCTCTACCTGGCGGTGACCGTTCCGATCGTCAAGGCGGAGGAAGAGGAAGAACTGGGATTTCGGGATGATCTTCAGGTGGGCCTCGCCCGCCGGCTCAGCGACACGGACTTCGGACCCGACTTCCTTCGCCTCGGCTTCAGTTGCACCACCCCCGGGGCCTGGAACCGGACTGCCGGTCGAAAGGCCGAAACGGCAGTTCCAGGGATCCAGAGCACCTGCCGCACCGAGGGCGATCGAACAACCTATGCCATCGCCATCCCGCTCCGTCTGCTCAAGCATCTGAAGGTTGGCACGGAGAGCCGGCTGATCCTCGACCTGTCATTCCCAGTGCCCGACGCGGGAGCAGACGCAGCGGAGCCGCCAGACCCGAGCGCCAACACCTTTGCCTACCGCGTGCGTTACGGCAACGATTCCCTCATCCCGGTTCACTTCATCGAACTGAACCTGGAGCGGAAATAGCCGCGCTCCGGGCGCTGTATGGAACTGTGTTGACCTACCCGCGGCTGGCGGGATGTAAGGACGCCGCGCCCTCTACGGATTAGGCCAGTCAACCCGAAAGGAGGGTAGCCGGAGGTCGTCGGGGCTTGGGGGCGACCTCCGGTTGACAGCGCAGAAGACGCCTTGCACCCCGGTCAGGGGTGCCAGACTCGTCGCCGCGGTGCCTGCTCGAGCAGCTAGCTCGCGCTGGGTCTGGCACCTCTCCGAGGTGCTCGGTCGTCCGACTCGGCTTACCGGTGGTCGTCCGGGGGAAGAGGGACGACCACCGGCTACCATCTGCCAACCCTCCGGGTTGGCCGTCCGCGTCTGTCCGAAACGTGCGAGACAAGCTTAGGCCTAATGTCTAAATTCGGGGCCTATGAACTTGAAAGCAGGGACCCAAGTCAAGAAGCGGATAATTCACGGCCAACCATCCTGGCGCGTGGCTTCAACCCAAGTGGAAGCCTTCGTCACCGAAACGGGCGGGCATTTGGGCCCGGTCACGTTTGACCGCCAGGTCCGGAAACTCCAACCGTATTCAGTCGCGCCCTGGGTCGAAGAGCGGGTCGATCCCGCTGAGCCCACCATCATCAAGGTCCTGCGTGGGGATTTCTTCTGCCTGCCCTTCGGCGGCAACGCCACCCCGTACGGCAAGGAAAAGCACCCAGTCCACGGCGAGACCGCCAATGCCCGCTGGCAGTTCCGCTCTCTGGAAACTCAGGCTGGCCGGAGCTGTCTCCACTTGAGCCTCCAGACGAAGGTTCGCCCGGGTCGCGTGGACAAAAGCATTTGGCTCGTGGACGGCCAGAACACCATTTACTCGCAACACGTGGTATCAGGCATGAGCGGTCCGATGAACCTGGGACACCACGCCATGCTGAAGTTCCCGGATGCGCCCGGCAGCGGGCTGCTTTCGACCAGCCGCTTTGTGTATGGGCAGGTCTTTCCCCACGCCTTTGAGCTGCCCGAGAATCGGGGTTACTCATGGCTGAAACAGGGAGCCGAGTTCACCTCCCTTGAGAAGGTTCCCACGCTGAACGGGGAAACCGCCGACCTGACCCGCTACCCGGCGCGCCGCGGCTTCGAGGACCTGGTCATGATGGTGAGCGACGCGGAGCTGCCCTTTGCCTGGACCGCCGTGGCTTTTCCCAAAGAGCGCTATGTCTGGTTTGCGCTCAAGGACCCTCGCGTCCTGCATGAGACAGTCTTCTGGCTCTCGAATGGCGGACGCCATTATCCGCCGTGGAGCAGCCGGCATGTCAACGTGATGGGGCTGGAGGAAGTCACCTCGAATTTCCACCTCGGCTTGGCCGAGTCTGCGCGCAAGAATCCCATCTCGCGGAAGGGGTTTCCAACTTGCCTGTCCTTGAACCCACGCAAGCCATTAGTGGTTCCTTACATCATGGGGGTAGCCACCATCCCGGCGGGCTTTGACCGGGTGGCTTCGATCCAGGCAGTCCCAGGCAACCAGGCCATCTTCCTCCAATCGGCCAGCGGCAAGCAGGCCAGCGCAGCCGTTGACCTGAACTTCCTGCAAGCCGGCGCCGGTTGGTGAGCAAGGCACGACTCCCTCCTATCGGCCCACGCACCCCAGACTCCGCCAGGTCATCACGTGCCGGTAAAATATGAGGCCCATTACCTGTTCGCGAAAAGACGCGCTCGCGCAGGTTGCGCGCCGGGAACCGAAAAGGTATCATTTCTGACATGAAGCTTCAGGACATTGAGCACGAAGCCTTGGGGTTGCGTGAGGTCGAGCGGGCTGAGTTGGTTTTATCGCTCATGCGCACGCTGGCAGCACCTGAGGCGGACGTAACGGACGAGGAAGTATTTCGACGCGACGAGGAATTGGAGACTGGCAGCATGGAACCGATGCTCCATGACGAGTTCGTGCGTCGGGTTCGAGAACAGCGCGGGCGATGAGGCTCGCGTACCATCCTCTCGTTCAGCACGACGTCAGCAACATTCTGGGGCATTATGACAGGATTGCGCCTCGTTTGGGCGATGAGTTTTGGACGGAGTTGATGCGATTAGTTGAGTTGGTTTCAGCAAAGCCGGAGCGGTTCCACTTTGCGGATGGAGGTCTGCGTCGGGCCAATATGAGGCGTTTCCCATATCACCTGCTTTTCCGCGAGAGGGCGGAGGGTATTCGTGTGATCGTGGTTCGTCACAACAGACGGCATCCAAGTTATGGCACTGGAAGAAAATGAGGCGAATCGGTTCGTCTGGTCCGATGCTGTCTTGAAGAGCATCAGCCTCAAACTGGAATCGTAAGAAGGAGTAGATCGCTCCCCCCGTTTTTTGCCTGAAGCTGGGAGTTGTGCTAAGCTCACCCGATTCCCAACGCGAACCAGGAACCAGAAAGGGACGAGGACATGCCGCTCTACGAATACCGCAAGAATGTCGAGAACAAGGTGCCGTTAGATAGTGCCCTGCGAGCGCAGGTGAGAACGGGGCTTGCGGCGGTGATGGATGAGATCGTGCGCATCGCCGCCGAGGCCCGCAAGCAGGGGACGGGAGGCGTGACGCTGGCCTGGGATGGCTGGTACGGCGTCAAGACTGCCCAGTTGGCGGCTGAGTTTGAGAAACGCGCCGCCCAAGCTGGGCTCAAGGTCCGCACCATCCACACGCGCACGATTCTGAAGGACTCGGCGGAGATTACCAGATACCGACGGCCCTACGTGGGCGATGATCCGGCTTTTGGGGTCGTCAACACCGATGGGGTGCTGGAAGATTTGGTTGACCCTGCGCGCCGGGACCAGCTCCACGAGATGCTGAAGGCCCAACGCGCCAAAGCCGGCGAGGCCGACGTGATCCTGGTCCACGGCCCGGGTGCAGCGATCAAGGCGCTGGAAGATGATTACACGGCGCGCTTCTATTTTGATTTCACCATGCAGCCAATGCTCTGGCAGATGTGGGACCATGAACTGGTCCCGCTCGGGTGCACTGAGCCCGACCCAGACTATGCCTGGAAGAGGTATTACTACTGCGATTTCTACCTGCTTTACCGCCAGAAGCTGCACGCGTTCAAGAAGATGGATTATTACGTGGACGCCGTGGACGCTTCCAACCCGAAGCTCATGCCGCGCGCGCCTTACGAAGCCGCGGTCGCCGCCCTGGTCAAGCAACCCATCAAGCAGGTCAAGATCATGCAGCCGGGACCATGGGGCGCTTACCGTTACCGGGACCTGTGGGACGTGCCTGGCCTGGAGTGCAATGCGTGGAACGAGCTGGCGGGCATCGAGCTGAGCATTCTGATGGATGTGGGCGCCGGCGACCTGATCAACATACCGGCGCAGAATATCATGCAGCACCCGGTGCAAATGGTCGGCGAGAAGATTCACCGCGAGTTCCCCGGCCTGCTGCCGTTGCAGGTCTGGCTGGATGACGGCTACTTCCCCGAACCGGTGCCCTTTGAGCGTTCGAGCATGCCTATCCACGACCATCCGGACACCGAATACGTGCGCCGGAATTTCAAAGAGCCGCTGGGGCGCTACGAGACCTATTACATTGTCGAGGCGTACCCGGGCGCGACCACGTGGATGGGTTACAAGGAAGACGCGGACCTGGAGGAATGGGAACGTCTCTGCCGCGAATCTGATAAGAACAAGCAGCCGATCCCCAACTGGCGGGACTTCATCAAGCGCTGGGATACCAACGTGGGCGATCTGTTCCTGATCCCTCCCGGCACGACGCATGGCCACGGCGGCAACCAAATGATCCTGGAGATGGACACCTGCCCGAGCGTCGGCGGCACTGAGTATTCCTTCTTCACCTACGACTTCTGCCGCCCTACCTGGGACGACACGGCCAAGATGATGACCGGCAAACCGATGCGGATGCACGTGGACCACTCGTTCAATAACAACCGCTGGCGCCGCGAGAATTACGTGCGCGAGAAGCTGCGCGCCCGCCCCCTGGTGAAGCACTGGAGCCGCGATTTCCGCCGGGACCAGTATGCCACCGTGCCGGAGATGCCGTTCCACATCGAGCGCCTCATCTTCGAGGAGCGCGCGGAAGGGGACACCGAGGGCCGCTTCCTGCAAATCCTGACGCTGGCTGAGGGTAAGATGGTCAAGATTCGGCCAAAGAATGACCCCACGCGCGAGGTGACGGTCGAGCGTTTGCAAGCGGTGCTGATACCCGCGGGCATCGGACCTTACGAGGTGATCAATCTGCATGAGGGCGCCTGCACGGCCGTGATTATTCGCCTGAAGGACGCGTGAGACGGAGGGAGGATAACTTGAAATCCAAACCAAGGTGGCTTGCGTACCTGTACAAATGACGCAGCAACGACATGAGTGATTCTGGACATATCTTGGTAGCGGAAGACGACACGACGGATGCCTATTTCTTCCAGCGGGCCTTCAATCGCGCCGGCATTCCTGTCACGTTGCACTTCGTCCACGACGGGCAGGAAGTTATCGACTATCTACGGGGCGAGGGCCAATTTGCCGACCGCGCCGCACATCCTCTACCCCAGTTGGCGCTGCTGGACCTGAATATGCCGCGCCTGGATGGGTTCGACATGCTGGAGTGGGTCCGGAAGCAGCCGGCGTTCAACAATCTGCAGCTCGTCATTTTCAGTTCTTCAGATGAAACCAAGGATATAAACCGGGCCTATGGCCTGGGAGCGAATTGGTATCTCGTTAAGCCGCACTCAATGGAAGAACTGACCGCCCTGGTTGGCCGCTTCAAAAAGCACTGGTTGGAAGGCGCCGACCTCGGCGGCCGCAAGGCCGCGTAACATGGCCGCGCGCCGGACTTGGCGCTCTCCCCCTGGAAGAATCGCCGGACCCCGAGGTCCGGGCTTGGATTTTCGCCGTAGTTGGCGCATGTTGGGCGCTCATGCAGTTCATTCGCGACATCTATTCGGCCCGGCGCACGGGCGAGAGGCCGGTGATCTCCTTCGAGTTCTTCCCGCCTAAAACGGACGAGGGCGACCGCAATCTGCTGGAGAAGACGCTGCCCGCCTTGCTGCCGACCAAGCCGGACTTTTGCTCCGTGACCTATGGCGCGGGTGGGAGCACGCGCGACAAGACGTTGATGATNNGCGGCATCAAGAACGTGCTGGCCTTGCGGGGCGACCCGCCGGGCGGCGGCGAATTCCAGGCGACGCCCGGCGGGTTCGAGTTCTCCAGCCAGTTGGTGCGCTTCATCCGCGAGCAGGGCGATTTATCCATCGGCGTGGCGGGGTTCCCGGAGGGCCACATCGCCTGCAAGGAGGGCAAGTACGCCGATTGGGCGCACTTGAAGGAGAAGGTGGATGCCGGCGCGGATTACGTGCTCACTCAGTTGTTCTTCGATAACGCCGACTTTCACCGCTTCCGCGACCATATGACGCAGAAGCTGGGGGTGACCGTGCCGATCGTGCCCGGCGTAGTGTCCATCCTCAGCGGTGCGCAGATCAAGCGGTTCACGGCGATGTGCGGGGCGGCCATCCCCGCGCCGCTGGCCGCCAAACTCGAAGAGTTGGGTGATGATGACGACGCCGTCGCCGAGTTCGGCATCGAGTATGCGACGCGGCAATGCGAGGACTTGCTCCGCGCCGGGGTGCCGGGGATACATTTCTACACGCTGAACAAGGCGCCCGCCACGGTGCGCATCCTGAAGAACCTCGGGCTGGCGGGGTGAGTTTGTTGCCCGACCCATGTCGTGGTATGGTTAGGTGGTGTGAGTGCGCGAATGAAAGCCGGGCGATCCGTAACTGGCTCAAGGAGCCGCTCCTGTCCGGCTGTCAACGGGGCGGGGACAGCTTGTCCCCGTGTTATCGAGCCCGCGAGGCCGGGGACAAGCTGTCCCCGCCCCGGACAGCGGAGCTTGAGGCAGCCCTGATTAGTTGTTCACTGGCCCACTTTTAGATTGTGCCAGGGTCGAGTAGTTTTTAGAGTGCGTAAAAGGCCGCAGCGCGAAAGGTTATTATGTATTTCGGCGTAGATTATCATCCGGAACAGTGGATTTATCCGTACGGCGGAACACGCGAGAAGCCCGAAGCTGCGTGGGAACGCGACGTAGAGTTGATGCAGGAGGCCGGCGTCAATGTCGTCCGCATGGCCGAGTTTACCTGGGGTCTCTGCGAGCCGGAGGAGGGCAAATACGACTTTGCCTGGCTCAAGCGCGTGATGGACCTGATGGGCAAGGCGGGCATTAAGGTTGTCTTGGCCACGCCGACGGCGGCCCCGCCGATCTGGCTCTCCCGCAGCCATCCCGAAATCCTGCCTGTGGATGAGCGCGGCTTGGTCAAGGGCGAAGGCACGCGCCGCGCGGTTTGCCTGAACAGCGATGTCTATTGGAACCACTCCAAGCTCATTGTTGAAAACATGGCCAAGGCCCTCGGCAAGCACCCCCAACTCATCGCCTGGCAGATCGACAACAGCCTGGGCGGCCATTTCACCGAGGCTTCGTTCAACGAGGATGTGCGCCGGGATTGGCATCTGTGGCTGGAGGCGAAGTACGAGACCGTCGAAAAGCTGAACGAGCTGATGGGTTTGCGCCATTGGGGCCAGGTCGTCACAAGCTGGGACCAGGTGCCGATGCCGATGACCGCGCCGACGACGCACAACCCGGCGCTGGTGGTGGATTGGTGCCGCTTCTCCAGCGACACCATCGTGCAGTTCGTCAAGATGCAGGCCGACCTGCTGCACCAACTGAGCCCGAAATGCCCGGTCACGACCAATTTACGCCCGCTGCTGCACCGGTTCGATCACTTCGACGTGGCCGAGGCCATTGACTTCGTCTCGATTGAGAGCACCGCCGCCCTCAAAGCCAGGTCGTCGGAGCTGGCTTGTGAGATTGACATGCTGCGCTCGCTCAAGAAGACGGACATCCGGACACCGGATGGCGACACGGGCTTTTGGGTGATGGAGCATAAGGCGGGCAACGTGACCTGGCAGGATGTCAACTCGCTCGTGCGGCCGGGCGTGCTGCGGATGTTCACGTACCAACTGGTTTCCCGGGGCGCGACGGCGATACTCTTCTTCCGCTGGCGGCAGCCGCGTTTCGGCACGGAGAAGTTCCATGGCGCCGTCATGCCGCACCACTTGCGGCCGACCGCGCGCGTGTTCAAAGAGATCGCTCAACTGGGCGACGAAATGAAGCTGCTGGCGCCGTCCATCCAAGGGACTCACGTAGAGGCGGAGACGTGCATCCTCTACAGCCACGACAATGACTGGGCATTGCAGCAGCCAATGCAGCCGAATAAGTTCTTCAGCCTGCGCGAGCACATCCAGCTTTTCTACAACGCGCTGCACGACCGGAACATTGCCGTGGATTTCGCGCGGCCCGCCGAAGATCTCTCGCGCTACAAGCTCGTCTTCGCACCCTCGCTGCACCTGCTATCCGGCGGGGAAGCCGACCGGCTGAAGCTTTACGTGCAAAACGGCGGCACGCTGGTCGCCACGTTCAACACCGGGCTGGTGGACGAGCACAACATGGCCCCCGACACCGGATATCCGCATGACCTGACGGACTTGTTCGGCCTGGAGGTGCTGGAATTTGACCAGTTGCCGCCGGGAGAGGAGAACCATCTCACGTTCAAGGGCACGTTCCCGGCCAGCCACATGCACCCGGCCAGGCTGTGGTGCGACCTCATCGAGCCGGGCGATTGCCAGGTCATCGCCACCTACGCCAAGGATTTTTATGCGGGCCGCCCGGCCATGACGTTGCATACGTTCGGCCTCGGCAAAGCCGTCTATATCGGCACGCAAAGCCACCAGCATTTCTATGCCGATCTGGTGGTCTGGCTGCGCCAGATGTGCAACCTGCATCCGCTGCTCAAGGTCCCGGAGAATGTCGAGGTCAGCATGCGCCAGAAGGAGGATACGAGCATATTCTTCCTGCTGAACCACCAGAACGCCCCCATGCGCATCCAGTTCTACAAGCCGATGCACGATTTCCTGACTGGCAACACGTTCTCCGGTAATTACGATCTGCCGCCCCACGGCGTGCTCGTGCTGGATGAGCATCCGGAAGACAAGGCGTGATTTGAGCACTGTGTGAATAGATTACATGAGTTGCATGAGTTGCATGGTTACATGGTTACATGGGTTACATGGGTTACATGGGTTACATGGGCTCAGTGAACGAGTCTCCGGATATAACTTATGTAACCTTGTAACCTTGTAACCTTGGTAACTCTCGACGAAGCCCATGTTGCCTCCATTCCCTCGCTATACCCCCCCGCGCGGCCCTGGCAAAGTGAGCGCGCGCCAGCGCATCATGGCGCAGTGGCGAGGCATTGATCTGGTGCCGCTGGAGCAGGCAAAAGCCCTCCGCGCGCAGCCGGCCAGCGCCGTCATGCCGCGCGTCCTGACCGACTTGCGCATCGACCGCCGGCGCGCGGAGGCTGAGATCGTAAAGGTTTGGAACGGCCTCCTGGACCCAAACATCGTGGCCCACGCGCAGCCGACCGGCCTGAACAAAGGCACCCTTTTCGTCACGGTCGATAGCAGCGTTTGGCTGAGCGAGATCGTCCGCTATCACCGCAAAGAGATTCTCACCCGGCTGCAGCACAGCTTCGGGCGCGACTTCATTGCGAGAATCTCCTTCCGGGTAGGGTGAGCACTCCGTGTTCGCCCTGCCTTTGCCCGTCCAGCCACGTTGGGCAACACGCCCATTAGCCGTTGCCGTTCCTCCCAACCCAGGCAAGCAGCTTGGATCCGCAGGCCACTGTTTTAGGCGCTGATCGCCCGTGTCCCCAGCTTTAGTATCATGCAATCATTATGCAATGATCATGCAGTCATCTTGCAACCATTATGCAGCAATCATGCAACTTGCTATGGGATCTAGACATACTCCGGCGCAACAGGCCAGTTGGTCCGGGGTTTCGGGAGGGGCGCAGGGCGGGAGGTGGCGGGGGTTTCCGGCTGGTGTCGGGTGCCTGCGTAAGGGCGCAATCAATACGATTTGCCGATGGCAATCAGGGCAAAACCCTCGATTGGCTTGAGGCTGCCCCTGTGAACCGTGAGAACATCCAACAACCAACATCCGACATCCAGCACCCAGTGCTTGTGCAAACGGCGATTGTTGGAGACGTCGGCGGCTGGACCGGAATGGAATAACGGGGTTACCGCCGACGCTTGGCCGGGCCGTAGAAGTAGCCGCCGCGCACCCGCGCGCCCCGGACGCGGCCTACGCCGCCACCGGCCGGCTGTCCCGGTTTGCCTTCCTCGAACAACGCGGTGTAGCGGTATTCAAAGTTCTCCAGCTTGACGCGCGGGATCTTCTGGCTGATGAAGCGCTCGATGGCGTTCACGTGCCGGATATCCTCCGCCACCATCAATGTGTAGGCGTCGCCGGCGGCCTCCATGCGGCCGGTGCGGCCGATGCGGTGAATGTAATCCTCCGGATGCTGCGGCACGTCGTAGTTGATGACGTGGCTTACCTCCGCGATGTCCAGGCCGCGGGCGGCAATATCGGTGGCCACGAGCACCTCGAACCGGCCCTCGCGGAAGCCCTGCAGGGCCTGTTCGCGCTCGCGCTGGGTGCGATTGGAGTGCAGCACGGCGACGGCATGGTTGTTCCGCTTCAGCAGATGCGCGACCCGGTCGGCGCCGTGCTTGGTGCGGCAAAACACAATCGCCGAGTCGTAGTTTACACGCTTGAGGAGTTCGAGGACCAGGTCTGCCTTCTGAGCGTCGGACACGGGATAAATGACATGCTTGACCGTGTCCTTGGGCGTGCGGCGGGCGCCGATCTCGATGGTCTGCGGATTCCGCATGGCCCACTGGATGAGCGTCTCGATCTCGGGCGGCACGGTGGCGGAGAACAGGGAGGTGTGACGGTCGCGGGGGCAGCGGTCGAGGATGCGCCGCACATCCGGCAGGAACCCCATGTCGAGCATGCGGTCGGCTTCGTCTAACACCACGAACTGGATGTGGTCGAGCTTGCAGGTGCCGCGCTGTATGTGGTCGAGCAGCCGGCCGGGCGTCGCCACCAGCACATCTACGCCGTCGCGCAGGGCATCCATTTGCTTGCCGTAGCCGACGCCCCCAAAGACCACGGCGCTGCGCAGGTTGGTGAAGCGGGCGAAATTGTGGATGGCGGTTTCCACTTGGGCGGCCAGCTCGCGGGTCGGCTCCAAGACGAGGAAACGGGGTTGCGGGCTGTGCTGTCCAAGCTTGGACAGGATCGGCAACGCGAATGCCGCGGTCTTGCCCGTGCCGGTCTGTGCGCTGCCAATCACGTCTGTTCCCGCGAGGATCAGCGGCATGGCGCGAAGCTGAATAGGCGTGGGCTCGATGTAGCCCATGGCGCGCACGCCCTCGAGCATCTGGCTGGACAAACCGAATTTGGTAAATGGCATAATCAATGACCCGGGACACGCGACAACGCGTCCCTGGCAGGCGCTCAGAGCGGCGGCTCAGCCGGCGCCGCCGGGGGTTCGGCCGGCAGCGGGCTCGTCGCGGCAGCGGGAGCTTCGCTCGCTGGGGTTTCCAACACCGGCGCTTCCGTCACGGCGGGCGGGGCTTGTTCGGCGATTGGCGCACTCTCAGGTTCAGGGGCATCCGCGGCGGGGACCGGCGCGGGTTCAATAGCTGGTGCAGGCGCGGCGGCCTCGACACTGGCAACGGCATTGGCGACCGGCGCGGCGGCGGGCGTCGGAGCGGGCTTGGGCTCCGGTTTGGGCAGCGGCCTCTTGGCCGTCTCCAGGATGCCATTCGCAAACTCAATGACATGGCCCTGATGGATCAGCCAGTGCAAGTCGGCAATCACGACGGTCTGTTCCGACGTGGGCTGGGCGCTGTCTGGCTGGGCGGCTGCTGCCGGCTCGGTCGCGGCGGGAGCCACTGCGGTCGGCGCGGGGGAAGGGGCCAGGGCTTCCACCAGTTGGCGGCGCGAGCACTTGGAATTCGCGTTGATGTAATCGACAATGCGCTTCACGCCTTCGGAAACAGGCGTCGCTGTCATATCGAGAAAGTGCGGCCGCGCTATGCAAACATGCGTAAGCGTCTTGTTGACCTTGAAGAACTGCAGGCCGTGCGAAGCGAACTGTTGGCTGAGCACCGTGGCAATCTGGAGCGGAAAGCGGCGCTGGTCTTCCCAGACGCTGCGGACCAGGCGCACCAGCTCGGGGCTGCGCAGCGAACGTGCCGCGGCGCCGTTGAGGGCGTGCGATTCCACCGGCTTGATAATATTCTCTTTGTGCGTCTCGCGGAAATGCTTCTCGACCGCTTCCATGGTGGGCATCCGGAGCGGCTCGGGGAGGTTGAGGCAAACGTATTCGGTCTTCCAGCTTTGGTCATCCACCCACTTCTTCACGACCTCCTCGTCGCGGACGATGCGCACCCGCGACTTGTATTCCTCGAACGGCATGCGGGAGAAGCGTTCGGAGTGCAGCTTGCGCAACTGGTTCTGGTAGTCGTGATGGTTGGGCGGGCCCAGGATCACGCCGCTCATGCCGCACTGGGCGACAAAGGTGTACGTGCCTTTCGGGGGCTGGGTCGCCGTGCGTTCCGCCTGGTAAAAGGTGGCGAAGTGCTTCCTTAAGACGTGCGCGACCGCCTCGTCCTCGGACAGCCAGAGCGTGTCATCGAGCGCGCATATAAACAAAGGCTGGACGGGCTTGCCCTCGGCGTTCTTCTTCGTGTTGAACACGACGGTGTGCCGCTCCGGCTTCTGCAGGATCATCTGCGCGATGTCGAACAGCGGATACGCCCGGCCGGTCATCTTGATCTGCCGCGCGAGGGATTCAACGCCCTTTTCTTCGGGGCGCAGGCTGAGGTCAATCTCCACCAACGGGGGAGGTGGCGGACGGCGTTCGCGCGGCTCACCACGGCGGAAATCCGGTCTCGGGCCGCCGGCGGGCCGGCCGCCTTCGCCTCCGGGCCGTGGGGCGCCGCCTCCCGGCCTGGGTGGGCCGCGACGATCGCCGCGCGGGCGATTGTCGTCCCGTCGGGGTCCGCCTGGACCGTCTCGGCGGGGCGGCCGGGGGCCGCCGCGTCGATCACGGTCGCCTCGGCGGTCGTATCGCTCGGTTTCGCCCTCGTACTTGGCGTACTTGGAGGCAGAAGGCTCTTGCGCCCACGCGGGTAGGAAGAGTTTGTCTAGATCTAATTCGCTATCAGGTAATGTGCTCATTACTTCACGTCAGGCGCATTCTGCGGTGCGCCTTGCAATTGCCGCTCAGCCAGCATGGAGTGGCTCCCGCCGGATTGCAAGCATCGGCTGGCATTATTACGCGTGCGCTAAGAATCGCCTCCGTGGGCCTCAATCCTTGTCTTCCGGGGTCCGCGCGGCCCATTCAGGGTAGGGGGATTGGGAACCCTTCATGGCGTGCCAGAGGATGCGGTTGAGCAGGTCTTCGGGGCAACGGTCAGGCTGGTCGAGGGGCAGGCGGGCGGAGGCATAGGCATTCTTGCGCAGGAGCGGGTCGGCGACCTTCCGGGCCTCCGGGTTCATTTGGTCGAGGGGGATGTTGTTCGGAACAGTGGTAAAGGGTGTGAAGTCCGCTGTGTCAGTGAAGCAGTCGAACATGGGGGTGGCGGTCGCGTCGAGCTGGTTCATCGGCGGCAGGCCGAGCATCAGCTCCATCGTGCGCAGCAAGCTGGTTTGGTTGTATTGTGTGCTGACGGTGGCTCCGCGCCGCGTGTACGGGCTCGCGAGATAGGCCGTCGTTCGGTAGCCGCTCACGTGGTCCCACCCGCTCTGCGGGTCGTCCTCGATCACGAAGATGCACGTCTCCGGCCAGAACCGGCTGCGGCTGATGGCCTCGATAATCTGGCCCAGGGCGAGGTCGTTATCCGCCACGTGGGCAGCGGGCGTGGGGAAACTCGGCTTGGAGCCGCTGGTATGGTCATTGGGCAGACAGATGATGTTCAGGTTGGGGAAGTCGCCCCGCTGCTCGAATTGCTTCAGCTCGCCGACGAACTGGGCGGCGCGGAAGACATCGGGAATACTCAATTCCCAGCCCACCGTGTTCGTCGCAAGATACGGGCGCAGGGACTCGACGGCCGGCCGGCTGCGGATTTCGATCATGCCGGCCTGGCTGGTGAAGTCGCGGTAGCAGTCGAGGAAGCCCGGGGAGTCCTTTTTGACGGAATCCTTCCAGCGCATCTCGGTGATGCCGAATTCACCATAGTCGCGCAGCGTTTTGCCGTGTGCGATGGCGTTGTCCCAGATGAACCCCGCGGGCGAATAGGCCAGCGCATCCACGTCGTCGTCTTCCATGCCATCCGGGTAACTGCGGGGGAAACCGGCGAACGAGCGTTCCATGTAGTCGGTGGCCAGCCCCGTGTCGGCCCACTCGTGGCCATCGGCGCTCAGGATGCCGGAGCAATACGTGTTGTCGAGCAGCGCGAACTGGCGGGCCAGCTTGTGCTGGTTGGGAGTGACGCGTTCCCCGAAGATGCAGAGGGAAGGGTCCCCGTTGCCCTCCTTCAGGTCGCCCAAGACCTGGTCGTAGGTGCGGTTTTCCTTGATGATATAGACGACGTGCTTGAAGACGCTGGGTTCGCCGACGCGCTCGGGCACCGGGCGCGGCGGCTGGCCGGGGCGCGGGGGCAGGACGGCTTCTTCGAGCAACGGATAACGCATGTTGGCCAGCGCGATGGCTGTGTGCGCCGCCAGCTCGCGCACTGAGGGCACCGGTACCAGCGAAAGCGAGCCGTGATGTTGGTGCGAGTTGTATCCGGTATGTTCGCTCGGGTCGAGGGTCTGGGTGGAAGCGAAGCCTTTGATATTGGCGACGTAGAGCGTCTTTCGTTCCGGGTCGTGAACGACGGCGCCGGGGAACCAGCCGACCGGGATCAGGCCCAGCAACCGCGATTTGCCGGGCGCGAAGGCGAAGACGGCGACGGCATTCTGCGTGCCGTTGCAGACGAAGAGCCGCTTGCCGGACTTATCGAACGTTAGCGCATTCGGCTGCGCGCCAAACAGGTCCGCCGGATTTTGCCGCGCGCAGATGGTTTCGACCAACCGGTCGCTCCGCGTGTCGATCACACTAAGTGTATCACTGCCCGCGTTGGCGACCACCAGCCAGCGACCGTTGGGTGCCAATGCCATCGCGCAAGCATGCAGGCCGGTGAGGACTTCGGCTTCCGCACTTCGGATTTCGGCATTCGGATCTCCTTCGGCCTTCGGGTTTCGGTTTTCGGATTTGCCGCCCCCTTGACCCAGCTCGATGATGGCCACCGACCCCTCCTCCGCGATATAGCGCACCGGGTCCACGCGGACCAGCGTGCCTTGCCCGGCGGGCCCCGTGACGCTGTTCGTGTCAGGCCGGCGGCCGCCCCAGTTGCTGACATAAGCCTTTTGGCCGGCCAGCACGACGTCGTAGGGGGCGGTGCCGGCATCCCAAAGGCGCAGGACCTTGCCGGTGGCGGCGTCCAGCTCGGCGAGGCGGTTGGAGAGGTTCAACGCAACGTAGAGACGCTTGCCGTCACGCGATACTGCGAGGCCAGCGGGGATGTCCGGCTGTCGGCGCGGTGCCTTGGCCAGCGGCAGCGCCATTGTGAACAAACCGGCCACCTTGCCCTCCTTCCCGACCCCAAAGACCTTGATGCTGCCCTCGACGTTCGCCAGGTAGATGCGCGAGCCGTCGGGTGAAAAAGCCAGCCCGGTGAAACTGAGCTGCCCGTCTTTATCGGGTTTCAGGATGTGGTCGGAAACGGGGCCGGCCACGGGGTCGTGGTCGCTCTCGGAAGGCAACGTCACGCGTTGAAGAACCTTCCCGGACTGCGGCTCAAGAACCACCAGCTCAGGCGTCTTGCCCGCCGTCACCAGCAACCGCCCGTCTGGGCTCAACGCGAGCGCCTGGGGCCGCATGCCCGGCAGCTGCACTTGCAGCCCGGCCGGCGTGAGGATTTGGTTGACCGGCGTTTGGTAGCGGTTCGAACCGATGCGCCCGACAATGTCCCGGCTGGCCGCTTGTGCCTCGGCTGCCAACGAGACATGGCTGACCGAAAGCAGGCTGGCGCAGAGGGTTGGCATCCCGAGGCGGCAGATGGCGGACATGATGACATCAGGGAGGAGCCTCATATATTAATGCAGGAGAACGCCTGCCAAGTCCGAGCGCTTTGGCTTTACCAGTTTCATGTGAAGGACCACTGGGCTTTAAGCTGTTTGTTCCGCAGGCACAAGTGAAAAGCTGCGACAGCGGAATTGGGCAGTGAAAAAAAGCCTCGCGGAGAGAGAGGTCACACGAAACAATTACACGCATGAGCCATGACCTGAAGCAGGCGACGGGGACCGCTGCCGAACCGGCGGGAGCGACGTCGGACGCCGATCTCGACCTGCCGATCCAAGGCTTCAAAGGCACCCCCGACGAGATCGAGCGGCAATGGTTCGAGAAGATCTATACGGGGCGCGGCGACAGCCAGAAGCAACTGACGCTGCGGGCCGTGCTGATGGGCGGGGTGCTGGGCATGTTCATGTCCATCTCGAACCTCTACACCACGCTCAAGCTGAGTTGGGCTTTTGGCGTGGCCATTACGGCGTGTGTCCTATCGTATGTAATCTGGAACGGCATCCGCGCGCTTTCGGGAGGCAGGTTGAGCCAGATGTCCATGCTCGAAAACAACTGCATGCAGTCCACCGCGTCTGCCGCCGGCTATTCCACCGGCAGCACCATCGGCACGGCCTTCGGCGCGCTCCTGCTGATCGAGGGAATGCATCGGCCTTGGTACATTGTCGCCCCTTTTGCCCTGTTCACCGCCGCCCTGGGCGTCTTCCTGGCCATCCCGATGAAGCGCCAGATGATCAACCAGGAGCAATTGAAGTTCCCCAGCGGCATCGCCGCCGCCGAAACGCTCCGCAGCCTTTACTCGCAGGGCCAGGAGGCGATCAAGAAGGCCTACGCATTGGTGATCTCGCTGGTGGTGGGGGGGCTGGTGGGTCTGCTGCGCAGCTACGGCACGCTGCTCGAAGAGTTTCGTCACTGCGGCCGGCCCCAGGTGTGGCTCGAGAAGCTGCAGAGCGTGCTCTACATCCCCGAGACGCTTAACTTCCCGCCCTGGCTCAATCCGATTCCGCGCGGCCACATGGCCGGACTGGTGTTCGAGCCCAGCGTGCTGCTGATCGGCGCGGGCATGATCACGGGCCTGCGTGTTTCGCTCTCGATGCTGCTGGGTTCGGCGCTGCTCTATTTCGTGGTGGCGCCGCGGCTGGTAATCATAGACCTGACCCACGCCCGGCTGGCCGGCTACGTGCCCTCATTCGCGACCGCGCCCAGCGGCGACTTCAATCCCGTGCGCTGGGCGTTGTGGGGCGGCACGGCGATCATGGTCTTCTCCAGCCTCGCCACCGTGGCGCTGCAATGGCGGACGCTGGCCCGCGCCTTCTCCGTGTTCAAGAAGACCGATCGTGCGGCCCACAGTGCCGCGATGGACGCCATTGAAGTGCCGGTGTCCTGGCTGATCGTGGGGCTCATTCCGATCACCGTCGGCATGGTGGTCGTCCAATACCTGGCCTTTCACATATCGGTCCCCCTGGGCATCATTGCGGTCGCCATGGCGTTTGTGGTTTCGCTGGTCTGCTGCCGCGCGACCGGGGAGACGGACACCACCCCGATCGGCCCGATGGGCAAAGTGACCCAGTTGCTCTACGCGGTGTTGCCGGGCGCGAGGGGCGTTGCCTCGATTAATCTGATGGCGGCGGGCGCGACCTCGGCGGCGGGCGGCGCGGCGGCTGACTTGCTCACCGACTTGAAGAGCGGCTACATCCTGGGCGCCAACCCCAGGAAGCAGTTCATCGCGCAGTTTGTCGGCATCTTCTTTGGCACGTTGGCCGTGGTGCCCGCCTGGTATGCGATGGTGCCCACCAAGGCGGCGCTGGAAGCCATGAATCCGCCCGCCACCTACATGTGGAAGGCCGTAGCTGATTTGCTCACGCAGGGAATTCAGATGCTGCCCGTCACGGCCATTTGGGCCATCGTCATCGGCGCCATCCTGGGGGTGGCGCTGCCCCTGGCGGCCAAGCTTTTCCCCAAAGCCCACCCTTATCTGCCCTCGGCTATGGGCCTGGGGCTGGCGTGGGTGATGCCCTTCTCCAACAGCCTTGCCTTCGCCATCGGGGCCCTGCTGGTGGAGGTCTGGAAGCGGTTCAACAAGAAAGGTTCAGACCTTTACTACGTCCCGGTCGCGTCGGGAATGATTGCGGGTGAATCGCTCATCGCCGCGCTCATCGCCATCGCCTGCACGGTGGTGGGGTTGCTGGCGGTGAAGTGAGGCGCAACGGCTATGGACCATAGTGTGAAAACAGGCCAATTGGTGGACCCCCTTTAGTGGTCCCGGTCACAAATCCTGTGACGTATCCTGAACCGGCGCAGCGCGGGTTCCCAAGCCCCCTATATGATGGCTTTAAGGGAGCCTTGGGTAAGCCCCCCGGGCGGCTTTGGGGCCCAATCCCTTGGCTATCAGCAAGGCTCGAGAGCCTCTGGGTAGCCTCTGGGTAGCCTCGGGGTAGCCTCGGGGTAGCCTCAGGGTAGCCTCAGGGTAGCCTCAGGGTAGCCTCAGGGTGCCTACCGGTTGGCTACCAGATGGCCTGAGGGTGGCCTCGGGATGGCTTGG
>PLZQ01000110.1 GCA_003152225.1 Limisphaerales bacterium
CCCAGATCGCTGGCGGCTTTGAGTTGATCACCGGCCACATTCCCCAGTCCGCCCGAGTAGATGGGCAGAGCTACGCTCAACATGAACTCCATGCTGAAATATGCGACGCAACTCAAGGGCGACTGCGGATGATTTTGCTGAAACCACGCCGGCGCCTCCGCCGCCTGATGCTTGCCTCGCAGCAGGGCATCAACGTCCTTACGGAAGGCAGGATCGGCCAGCGCGCGCCCCAGTTGGTCCCGCGAGACCGTCTGCAGGACCACCCAAGGGTTCTGCGTGAGTTCCCACAGCACCGGATCAAGCCGCCGCCACACTTCGTCGGCGCAATGGTTCCACGACCAGCGCATATCCAGGGCCAGCTCCGCCAGTGAATCGAATCCCTCCACTCCCGTCGGCAGGAGGTTGTATATCGGGTGGCTAATGCGGGTGTCTTTGCTCATAGGGCTTCCTTCAAATCCTCGGGGGTTCTTTGGGAGTGTAAGTAATTTCTTCCTGCTGATTCAGCTAGCGGAGGGCCAGTTTGCCTTCCGGCGCTGTAACCTATTCAATCCAAGTTAATTACAGCATTTCGGTGCGCTCTTTGGTCAGCACTGCGGGATGTTAGTCCATTGCAACTTGCACGACCCGGCTTTCGCACTATGCACTTTGCACAGTGGACAGGAGGTCTGCACTGGCTCTTGCGTCACGCCGACACCGTGATTGTCGAGGGAAAAAGTTACCGGATGAAAGACCAGATCGAAGCCCCGTAAAATCCGCGCGTAATCTCCTCTTGCAGCAGGTCAGCCTCCGCGGGGTCTTGAGTCTCGGCCATTCGCTTGGCCAGTCCGCCCAATTCCTCCGGGCTGAGCGGTCGCGACTCACCCACCTGCCGCGCAAACTCTATGACCCTGGTCTGCTCACCCTTCGGCAACCGTTTGATCTCTTCAATGATCTCGGCCGCTGTCATGCCGTCAAGTTGCCCATCCGCGCACAGAGTTGCAAGGTGGCGGACGGTGGGTGACGGCTCGTGGGCACGGATAGATGCCTCCGATTACTCTCCCACGAGCACCGATAATTCCGCCAGCGAGGCGTAGGGTTTGGCCGGGTCAAAGCTGCTGAGGGCGACGAGTTTCAGGAACCTGGTTTCCACTGGATTGGCGAGTTTGATCCTGTGCAAGTCGTCGTCCTTCTTGAACGTGCCCTGCGCCACCGGCGGACCCCAGGTCTTGCCGTCGGCGCTGACGTGGACGGCGTAGTCCTTGATCCAGCCATTGCGGTTGCCGTCCTGGCGCGGCAGGCAGGTCAGACCCGCCACGCGCACGGGTTTGGGAAACTCCACCATCAGTTCGTGCGGGAAATTCGGCGCCGGCTCGTCCCATGGCGTGTGCCACATCGTCTGCGGGTCACCGTCCAGCACGTTGGCGGCGGGATGGTCGCCCTCCTGGCTGTCCGCGCGGACTTGCGCGCCGAGTTCCTGAAGCTTGTTGGCGAACTTCGGCACGAAGAGCTTCGCCAGCAGGTCGTCGCTGAATTCCTGGGCCGGTTTGAAGGCTGCCGAGCCGGCGTAGGTGTAGAGGCTCGCGAGCAACTGCCGCGCGGCGGGCTCCTTCGTCATGGCTGGCAAATCAAATCCGCACGCGAGCAATTGCCCGGGGCCAACGCGGCCCTCGAACACAACACCCAACTTGTGGTTGCGGGCGAAGTTGTCGATCACCTGCAGCACCGGGCGATACGCAGGCGGCGTGTCGTCGAGGATGAACAGCCGGGAGCGCTGCATCAGCTCATACCACTGCCAGTCGCTGTGGAAGTCCGTGAGGAACTGCGCGAATAGCGGATGAGCCGGATCGCACAGCAGGCCCATGGTGTTCGGCTTCTGGCTCGGGAACCAGACTGGGCTCCAGAACACCGGCAGGAAATGACCGCTCATGGATTGGGGTGTGTTCTTGGCGGGCGCGAAGAACACCACTTTCTTCCCCTCGGCCAGCGCCGCTTTCGCCGGTTCCCATTGCTCGCAAACAACCACGTCCGCCGGCGGCTGTGGCGCGACATTCGCCGGGTAAACCCAGATGTCCCAGTCGTTGACGAACTTCGTTCCCTGCAGCGCAACGGTTACGGTCAGCTTGGCCGGCGCGGCGGCTTTCGCCAGCGAAGCGCTGATGACGCCGAGCGCAGTCAGTTTGCCGGTCGGCACGTTTACCACCGGTAACTTGCCCGACGCCACCTCGCGGCCGTGCTCGTCCTTGATCGTCCACACCGGCTGCGCGTTCGCGATGTCGGCGGGACCGTAATGCGCCAGGTCCGCCGTCGCTTCGAACGGCTCGTCCACCGCGTAGGTGCGCTTGGGCATCCGCAGCAGCGGCACCGTCGGTCCGCAGAACCGGCGATAGGCTTGTGGCGTGATGAAGCCCTTGGAGTCCCAGAAGGGATCGAGCGGCCCGATCAGCGCGGTGCCTTGGGTTGGATAATCGTGCAGGTCGAGCAACGAAAAGCCGGCATAGCCCGGGGTGCGCAACAGGACTTCGATTTCCTCCTTGTAGAGCCGCACGGCGAAGCGGCCGGAGGCCTGCACGTACTTCGGCTCCAGGTCGAGCAGGTGTTTCTGCGCCATGTCGTCGCGGATCATCTCGAAGTTCTTCACCGCCATCACGCCGGTGTATTTCTTCATCTCGTTGAAGTCCGGGTAGAACATCCATTGGCCGATTTCGTGGCCGGTGATGGGCCGCGCGTCGCTCGCCACGACGTCGCGCAGGTCCCGCTGCGTACCCGCGCCGAGGATGCCGCGGCCGGTGGCCAACTCAGTCCATTGGCGGTTCGCGGTCGTCTGCGCGCAGGACGCCGACGAGTAGAGATGCCGCGGGTCGCGCTGGATCAGCATGTCCACCCAGCCCGACAGCAGCGCGTCGTTGCCGCCGTATTCGTTACCGAGCGTCATGGTGCAGAACGACGGATGATTGCCGTAGGTGTCCACGATCCGCTTGAACTCCGCCTCGATGAACGCATCGCGAGCGGGGTCCGAGCCAGCCTGCACGTTCGCTTGGGGCCCTTCCGCCTGGATCATGATTCCCTCGATGTCCGCCGCGGCAAACGCCGCCTCGGGCGGGCACCACGAGTGGAACCGGATGTGGTTCAACCCATAGGACTTCATGACCCGATAAATGCGCTGCCAGGCCGGCACGTCCGTCGGCGGGTAACCAGTCAGCGGCCATACCGAACATTCCAACGTCCCGCGCAGGAATACGGGCCGCCCATTCATGGTGAACTGCGTGCCTTTGGCCGTGAACTCGCGCATGCCAAAGCGAACGATGCGTTCGTCGCCGCCGAGCTTAACCGTCAGCTTGCTCAGGTTGGGTGAGAACTCGTTCCAGAGCTTCGCGTTGCTCATGTCCACCTCGACCTCCACCTGCCCTCCTTTGGCGTCCCAAGTGGCTGCCACGCTCTTCGCTCCCACGCTCAACGCTCCACGCCCGCTTTGGCCGGTTGCGTTGCCAATGCGCACCTTCACGAGGGCCGAGCGCTCGGCGAGATTCGGATACACCTGCACGTCGTCAATCCACACCGGCGGTGTAGCGCTGAGATCGATCCGCCCGACGATGCCATTCATGTTGCCCCACGTGCCGCCGAAAAGCGCGGAGACGAACTTGCCGAGGTCTAGTTTGACGGTATTGTCCACGCAGATCGTGAGGCGGTGCTTGCCCGGCGTCACGCCGGCGCCGAAGTCATACAGGTGCGGCGCAATCAGACTGTCCTGCGTGCCGATGCGCTGGTCATCGAGCCAGACCGTGGTGACCCAACGGCAGCGTTCCAGGAACAAAGTCACCCGCTTTCCCTGCCAAGCCGAGGGGATCTCGATGTCGCGCTGATACCACGCCGGCCCGGCGTAGTCGTGAATGCGGTACGGCCCTTCGAGAGTGGGCGGCTTGGTGTTCTTGGGGCCCAGGCCCGCGTCGTCTATTGTCCCGGGCAGGTGAATCTTCCCCGGCAACGAGCGGGCATAGGCGTCGGCGTTCGTGCCGGCGATTTCAAACCGCCACTCGCCTGCGAGTGAAACCGCTTTTTCCGGTGCCGCGGCGGCTGACCAGGCCAGCGCGGCAGCGATGGCGAAGCAAGAGGTAGCGAGAGCGCGTTTCCAGTTTTTCATTCAGTTTATCCCAGCTCAGTGCTTCACCGCCACGGCCTTGAAGAACGTGTAGCAGAAGGTGGCGTTGGGGCCGGCGCTGGCCTTGAGATCGGCGATGCCCTGGTCCCAGGATGCACGGTCAATCAGCCCCGTGGCCAGCGCTTGCTCGCGCACGCCCTCCACCATCACGATGTAGGTGTTGCGCGTGAATCCCTCGACCCACTCCGGCCGGCTCGCATCGACATAAACAAAGCGTGGCGACACGGCGACCTCTTGAAACCCGGCATCGAGCAATAGCGGGAACAGCTCGCGGCCGATGAGAGCGTTGCCGCCGATGGCGGCTTGCGCGTCGATGAGGCATTGGATGGTCCGCCACGCGGCGTCACTGCGCGGATGGAAGAACGTCGAGCCGTGGTCCCCTTCGATGACGGTCAGCGTCCCGCCCGGCTTGAGCACTGCCCCCAGCCGCCGCAGCGCTTCGACCGGCTGGCGCAGGTGTTCGAGCACAAAACAGACGAAGACGTGATCGAAGCTCGCCTCCGGGAACGGCAAGCGGAAGATGTCCGCCGTCTGGGAGGTGACGTTGCCGAAGCCCGCGCGCCCGACGGCGGCCCGGGCGGCTTCAATGGAAACGGGCGAAGCGTCAATGGAGGTGAAGCGGGTCTGCGGATTGTTCCTGGCGAGGATGACGGTTTGGGCGCCGACGCCGCAGCCCGCCTCCAGCACGTGGCTGCCGGCAGGGTAGAGAGTGTCGTGGTGCAGCAAGTCCGCCAGCGTCTGAGACTGATCGTGCAACCGCTGGCGCTCGCGCTCTGAGTAACCGTGGACGTATTCGGTGGCAGTCATCGTTGGCCTTTGAAAAGCCGGCCCGCATGATGGCGATGGGCGGGCGGGTAGTCAACAGGTTGAGCCGCACCGAACCGGGCGTTCCCTTCGCTTGTATTTGCCCGCCAAATCACTGTAGGCTGTGGATTCGCATGTTGACTCTGTCCGGCATAAGCAAAGCGTACGGTGAACGGGTGTTGTTCGCCGACGCGACGCTGCAGGTAAACCGCCAGGACCGGATCGGGCTGGTCGGCCCGAACGGGGCCGGGAAGACGACCCTGTTCTCGATCATCCTGGGCGAGGAACCCGCCGACATGGGCACCATCACCTCCGAACGCGGCGTCTCGATCGGTTATCTGCCGCAAGAGAACGCGCCGGTGGCGGACGAAACGGTCATCGAACTGGCCACGGCCATTACGCCCGAATACACGAAGCTCCGCCGCATCCTCAAGGCGTGGGAGGCCGACCACCCGATCGAGGCCGTGCACGCGGAGGAGGTCCATGACGACGTGCACGACCGGTTCAACGAGCTGGGCGGCTATCGGCTCGAAGCCAAGGCCAGCCAAATCCTTGCCGGCCTCAGCTTCCGCAACCAGGATTTCGAGCGACCCGCGCGCGAGATGAGCGGCGGCTGGGTGATGCGGGCGCACCTGGCCCGGTTGCTGACGCATGAGCCGGACCTCCTGCTGCTGGACGAGCCGACCAACCATCTCGACTTGGAAGCGCTGCTCTGGTTCCAAGGCTATTTGAAGGGCTACCCGGGGGCGATTCTCGTCATCTCGCATGATCGCGAGTTCCTGAACCAGCTTGTGGGGAGCATCGTGGAGATTCGCCAGAGCAAGCTGATCCGTTACCGCGGCGGCTACGACGAGTATCTCGAACAACGCGAGGCCTACGAGCTGCAGCAATTGGCCCTCTACAAAAACCAGGAGCGCGAAATCGGGCGCCTGATGGAGTTCGTCAACCGCTTCCGCGCCAAGAACACCAAGGCCGCCCAGGCCCAAAGCAAGCTCAAGCAGATCGAGCGCATGGAAAAGGTCGAGGCGCCCGAGGGGGACGACCGCAAACTGGAGTTCCGCTTTCCCCAGCCGCAGCGCAGCGGGATCAAGGTGATCAAGCTGGAGAATATCCACCACGCCTATGGCGAGAAAGTGGTGTATCAGGGCATGGGCTTTCAGGCGGAGCGCGGGCAGCGCGTCGTGCTGGTGGGGCCGAACGGGGCCGGGAAATCGACTCTGCTGAAGATACTCGCGGGCGTGCTCACCCCGCAGGAGGGCGAGCGCACGCTCGGCCACAACGTCAAGGCCGGCTATTACTCGCAGTATCGCGTGGACATGCTGCACTTGGACCGCACCGTGCTCGAAGAGGCGTTTGACACCCCGCAGCGCCTGACCGAGCAATCCGTGCGCACCTTGCTGGGCTGTTTCCTTTTCAGCGGCGACGATGTGTTCAAGAAGGTCGAGGTGCTGAGCGGCGGCGAGAAGAGCCGGCTGGCGCTGGTGAAGCTGCTGCTGGACCCGCCAAATCTCCTGCTCATGGACGAGCCGACTACGCACCTGGATTTGTCGAGTGTCGATGCGCTGGCCTATGCGCTCGACCAGTTCCAAGGCACGCTCATCTTCATCAGCCACGACGTCTATTTCATCCGCGCTCTGGCGAACCATGTCGTCCACGTCAACGCCGGACGGCTGACGCATTACCCCGGCGGCTACCAGTATTACCTGGACAAGACGAAGGCCGAGTCCGAGCGGGCGGGGCTGACGGCCGCGGGCAGAGACGGGGCCAACCGGGGCTCCAGCGAGAACAAGAAAGGCCGGGGCTCTGAGGAAAGCGGGGCGGTCAGCTCGAAGAAGGACCAGAAGCGGCTGGAAGCCGAGCATCGCCAGGCGCGCTCGCGCGTGCGCAAGGCCCAGCAGCAGATCGTGCATCGGCTGGAAAAGGAGATTCAACAGCTCGAAGCCCGCCAGACTGAGCTGGTTGCCGAACTGGAGAAGCAGGAAACCTACGAGCAGCCCGGTCGCGCGCAGCAGATCAATCGCGACCTGATGGACGTGCAGCACCGCCTGACGGAATTGAATCCCGAGTGGGAACAGGAAGCGACCCGCCTGGCGGCGCTGGAGTGACTTGAAATAATTCTTGCCATTACGGCCATTATGTGTAGATTTGCTTTGCTTTTAGGCAACTAGTCAATTTCAAGGCCGGTAGATCCTCAGTTGAATTTGCTTTCAATGATGATTTGAAACCCGATGGCCGGGAACAGTCTTCGAAGGAGCAGTCAGTCTAAGACACGAACATCATTATGAGTACTAAACTATACGTGGGGAATCTTCCCTTCGACGTCACGGAAAACGATCTGCGGGACATGCTGGCACAGCACGGCCCGGTGAACGAAATCAACGTGATCATGGACAAAGGCACCGGCCGCGCTCGCGGTTTCGCTTTCGCCACCATGAACACCGAAGAAGGCGCCAAGGCCGCCATCCTGGGCTTGAATGGCAAGGATTGGAAGGGCCGCGCCCTGACCGTGAACGAGGCGCGTCCGCGTGAGGACCGGCCGGCCGGTGGCGGCGGTTACGGCGGCGGGCAGCGTGCCCGCTACTAATTCGTCCGGGTGGATTAGTCATCGCAGTGGGATTCCGTTCCGCGGAATCCCACACGCGCGTCGAGTTGTGCAGCCGCGGACACGCGCTCCGAGCTCGGCTTTCCATCCGCAACCGAAGCAATATGGCAGATCCTTCAGTAAACACAGTCGGTGAAACAAGGCAGCAACGGTTCGAGCGCATTCTAAGTCTAGAACCCTTCAAAGGGCTGAAAGCGATTTTCGACAGCCTGTCCCGTGACCAAGCGGCACTCTGCGACGGAGTGCATGGCACGAGTTCCTATGAGGAGCTCCTGGCCAAACTAGGCTATCGCGTCACGATGACCAAACAAATCCACGTCGCAGATTGCTATTCCCGCACCGGCCCGGCAGGCGGGATCAGGGCCGTGCTTCCCTATTTCGACATCCCCACCCAGAGCGCCCTGCCCACGGTGGTGAACTTTGACTCCACAATAACCGCCACGCCAAAATCAGCGGCCTACTTCAATGGGCTGCTGGCCGAGCTCAAGCGGCAACTGGGGGCGTGAGGCGGTTGATCGCGTGGGCAGGAACAAACGCCGCGATGCGGCGGCCACCGTCCGCTACATCCTCGCGGGTCATGTTCAGCGCCACGAACGCCCACGAGGCCTCGGAACTCCGGTAGCCTTGCGCCGCCGCGAGCTGAAGCCACTTATAGGCTTGGATCCTCGACTCGGCCGCATTCTCTGGCAGTCCTTCGAGGCTGGCGCGATGGAGCTTCATGCCGATGTGATGCTGGGCCCCAGCGTCGCCAAGGGCCGCCGCGCTTTGCATCCACCCCATTGATTTGGCTTCATCGCGGGGCACGCCCTGGCCGGCAGCATACATGATCCCAAGATTGAACTGGGCCAGGGAATGGCTTTGGTCCGCCGCCTTCAGATACCAGACCGCCGCTTGCGCATAGTCCTGCGCTGCTCCTTCGCCGGCAAACCTCAGCCCCAGGCTGAATTGCGCCTCCGCATCGCCGTGGCCGGCCCTGGCTTCAGTGGTTTCAATGGCGACTGCAGCGGGCTTTTCAGAGCGGCTGAACATTCGGCGGAAGAACGGTGTGTCCATGCTCGCTAATCTAGTCCGCCCGGATACAAACACAACGTTATTCGGACGGAGCAATCACCCCCCCTTGACCTTTTCCCGCCGCGGGCATACAAGGGCGGCATGATTCAAATAGGGATTCACACCGACAATTATCGTCCGCTCAGCGTCGGCTTCGAAGGCGCCTGCCAGAAGATCGCCGCCACCGGCCTCAAACACATCGAGTTCGCCGCCATCCACGGCCAGAACTTCATCACCGCCCTCGGCTACGACCCGGGTGTCTCGCTCCAGTCCAATCCTCGCGCCTTGCGCCACTTCCTCGACAAGCTCGACCTCCGCGTGTCGCAGATAGACGGCGCCTACCCAATGATGGGCCCCAACGGCTCCGCCTATGGCGTCCAATACGTCACCCAATCCATCCGCTTCGCCGCCGAGCTGAACTGCCCGATGGTCGATACGGTGGACGGCGCCTTCAAGATCCCAGGCTTCACGCGCAAGGAGATCTTCCGCATCACCTGCGACAATTACCGCCAGTGCCTGTCGTGGGCCGAGGATTACAAGGTGGTCATCAACGTCGAGCCGCATGGTCCCTACACCAACGACATCGAGTTCATGCAGAACCTATTCAAGCATTTCGATTCCGAGTATCTGCGCTGCAACTTCGACACCGGTAACTCCTTCATCGCCGGCCATAACCCGCTCGACTACCTCAAGGCCCTCCGCAAATACGTCAGCCACTGCCATATCAAGGACGTCAGCCCCGCCCTGGCGGCGGCGGTGCGCGGCGAGGAAACCGGCATCGGCAGCTCGGAAGTCCCCGTCGGCGGCGGCGTCAACGCCGACAACATCCGCAACTGCATGGCATACCTGGCCAAGGGCGGCTGGGATGGCGTGGTATCCATCGAATGCCACGGCTCCGACGAGAACACGCGCAAGAGCGTGGAGTGGATGCGGGGAGTGGTGAAGGGATTGAAGTAGGGGAAGAAATGAAGCGTGATGCGTGATGCGTGAAACGTGATTGGTGACGGCGGGGTGAAGGGGCGCTGCTCCAACGCATTCAGCTTTTCACTGCCCCCTCCTTCACCGACAGGCCCAATTCCAATTGCGCGCCGCCGGGACGACGGAAGGAGGCGGTCGATAGCTCGGGCTCGTGGTCGAGGCCGCCCGCCCGGCGGCAGGCGACGTGGAACATCTGCGAGATCTGTTCCGCGAAGATGCCCTCCCCGCGCATGCGCTTCCCGAAGCGTGAATCGTTGAGCTTGCCGCCGCGGATGGAGCGGATGCGGCTCAGCACTTTGTCCTTCTTCTCCGGCAGGTGCCGGGTGAGCCATTC
>PLZQ01000448.1 GCA_003152225.1 Limisphaerales bacterium
TGGCTTCGGGGTAGCCTCAGGGTGGGGCTTCCGGGTGCCTACCGGTTGGCCACCAGGTGGCCTGAGGGTGGCTTCAGGGTGGCCGTAACCCGCCTTGGTGGAGGGACGTAGGAACAGTGGGTCGTGGGCGCGTCCACAAATAGGACACTGGGCATCAGCTTGAGGTTCCACCGGAGATTTCACCGCCAGAAGTAATGCCACTGGTAGGCCAACTCCTTGCTCTGGTCGGGGCCGAGCGCGAGGTTCCAGGTGATGCGGCCGATGCCGTTGAAGGAGTTCCACCAGTAGGGCCAGCCGTACCAATTCCACCAGTAGGGATAATCCCCGCCAGCGAGGTAGTCGCCGTTCTCAAACATGTTCATCTTCTCGACCTTGCCGTCCGCCTCAGCGCTGTCGGCGGCGCCCAGCACGTAGCGGGTGATTTCCAGCTCGGTCGGTTTTGTCCGGTGGCTGGTGACCGTGATCTTGCCGGCCAGGTCGATACGCGAATAGTGATTGCCATTCTCCTGCATGGCATCCGGGGTGCGCTTGCTCTCGACGTCGCTCTTCTTGACCTGGAAGTCCACCGCGGTGGTGACGGGCAAATCCACGTTCGCGCTTGTTGAGGTGTAGGTCATCATCCCCTGCGCCAGCACCCTGCCCTGCCGGATGATCAGCGCGGGCGCGGTCGTCAGGGGATACTTGCTGTTGTTCGTCAGCCGGATCTTGTGCATCACCTTCGGCGCGTTAAACAACCGGGCCAGCTCGCGCTGCTGTTCGTTGTTCAGGTTGGCACGGACTTCCGGCGGCGGGCCGAAGGGTAGTTCGAGCGTGAAGATGTCTTTGTAAGGCAGGGTGAACTCGGTGATCGGCAGCACCAGGCGCTCGCCTCGCTTGAGGCTCACATGTTGCACGTTGAAGACGAACAAATCCTCGCTCTTGCCGGCCTCGCCAATTTCCGGCCCGAGTTCGGGCGCCAAGCCCGTCCCGGGCACCGCGCGGTAATCGCCCATGCGCATCGCCTGCTGCGTCATGATGGCGTTACTGAAATTGGAATCGAACGGACCGTTGTGCCCGTCCGTGTCGGTTCGGAAATACTGCGACAACTGCGCCAGGTTTTGCTGCAAGGCAATCGGGTCCAGCGTGCCCTTGAAGGCAAAGGTCGGCACGCCAATGACGAGGTTGACCGACACATCTTCCAGGTCGGCCAGCTCGTTGAGCAGCGTCGCTTGCAGCTTCACCGCCGCCTTGCCGTCGCCGTCAATCTCGACCTTGTAACTCGGAATCCAGCGCAGGCCCTTCTGCAAATAGAACAGCCCCACATTGGCCGTCTTCGCCGGCTTGGCCTTGGCCCAGTCGAGCTTCAGCGTCAGCAGGTTGCGAAACTCCTCGTTGGCCGCCGCTGGCTTGTGCGCCTGCTTGAACGTCACATCCTGAATGCGATCAATCGCGAGCGCCTTCACCCCTTCGGCGGTCTGGAGCAGGATCAGGTTGCCTTTCTCGGGAAGCCGCTCGCCCGTGTTCGGCGGATTAGTCGCCGCCTGTTCCTCCGCGCTGCGCGCCGGCAGGCCGAGGATCGTGGCGGCATAACGGTTCGTGCCGGATTCGGCAATGATGACCTCGGCGCCAATGTTCGCTTCGAGCAATTCGCGCACGCTCAACGCGGTGCGTTCCACCAGCACACGCTTGGTGCTGGCGACCACGCTGGTCAGTTTGGCCCTCTTCTCCGTCGAGTACGGCCAGAACGTCCCGACGACCGGCGCGGGCAAATAGTCCATCACGACATTCCCGTGCTCATCGGTCGGCATAGCGCCCTCGTGCGCGACAAAGGCATGGCCATCTTTGAACACCGTGATTTCTTTGATGGGCAGTTTGCCAAACGTGCTTAACGGCGCGGCTTTTTCGGCGGCGGAAGTGGAGAGAGTCAACACTTGCGCCAAGGCGAGAGCCGAAGCGCAGCAACGGCTGATTAGTCCAAATTTCATGCGCCGAGGCTAGCCACCGGTGCCGCGGAGGTTGTCAGACGGGCGTAAAGGTTCTGTAAAAGATTTGTTTGTTCTCCATGGACCCCCCCCCGCCACAAATCCGCAGCGCGGCAAGGCGGCAACAAGATCAGACCGCAAGCCGTCCCGGCTAGCATTGTAGTTTGGGCATGCTCTGCGCAACTCACTGGCCGATTTCAACCCGCAGGGTTGCCAGAAGGTAGCCGGTGGTCGCTCAAGGGAGCGACCACCGGAAAGCCGTGGCCGAGAGTAAGCACCCCAGAGGGGTGCCAGAGTTGCGCCTTGGACCACTCGAATAGGCTCAAAGGCCGGTCTGGCATCCCGTCTGGGTGCAGGCTCTCTCGAGCGCCGTTACCCGGAGGTCGCCGTCCCCGAAACCCCGGGCGACCTCCTACCCTTTGACGACCCTTCTGGTTGGCCAATTCTGAACTTCTCAATTGGTTCGGCGCCGAGGGTGCCGGCCAGCTTCGCGAGGAGGGCTGGGGATTCTGCCCGCGCCAGCTCTTCGCGCGCCCGTGCCAGGCGGTCGTCGATTCCCAGCCGAACGGCCTCCTCGGCATAGTTGGGTTTGCTGAGAAAGCGTTCGAGATAACGGACGTGCCGCTGCCAAAGCCGGCTTTCCACCGCCTGACGCGCCTTTAGCCGCGCCGCATACCAGTCGCTGGCCAACAGATACTCCCGGGTGAACAAACGGCGCACGTCAGGGTGTTCCAGCCCTTTGCCCTGCCAGGTCTCATGGCGCATAATGTGCAGCAAGGCGTGGAGCGGCGGGCACGCCTGCTCGACGCTGCCGTCCTCGAAATACAGGCTGGCGATCCGCTGCTGGGTGCTGACGATGTTGTCGATGCCGTCCGCGAAGACCGCCATGTCCTGGAGCTCCGGGCGGAGCATTTCGTCGGTGAAGACCGCGCCGGGATGGTTGAATACGCGGCCGAAGAAGGCATGCACGAAACGCTGGGTGATGCGGTAACCCAAGCGCGCCGCGAGGACGGTCTGGCCGTTGAACTGCAGGTTCTCGCATTTTTCGAGATGGCCTTGTTCGATCAGGAACCGCGGGTCACGTTCCTGCGGTGACATGCGGCACCAGACTTCGGGCACCAGCAGGCTGATGTCGTGGTCCATGCGCGCCTGCGGACCCACATAACCGGCGGCGGTCACGAATCCGTCGAAGCCGGTCAGCACCCAGGAGACCAGGGCGTTGTTGAGGTCAATGATCGGCGGCAGCGCATTGAACGGGCCCTTGGTCAAGGCTCCCTCCGAGCCGGCGCCGGTGGTGGAGGGCGACTTGCCCGTCATACTGCAAATGAACTCCATGAACAGCTCAGGCAGCTCGAAATAATGGATCGGATTAAACACGGCCAGTGAGCGAATGCCGGGCTCCGGCGGATTGTTGCGCCGCCCGGGCAGCACCGCGGCGACGGGCTGGTAAATGGGCCGGCCAGCAGGAATGCGGCGGCGCAATCGCGCGGCCAATTCGGCCAGATGCACCTGCCGCGGGTTGAGCAAGTCGGGGCGGCTCTGGAGATAGCGCGGGTTCTTGCTGGGTTTGCCGTCCACCAGCCGAGGATGAGCCGAAGAGACGAAGTAACTCACGGTGTGGTTGTCAGCCGCTGCGCGAATCAGGCCCTGGAGCGGTTCGGTAAACTGGTAGAACCCGATGGAGTCCTCGACCAACTCGCGGGCATCGGTTGGCGTCAGGGGTTCGTAATTGGA
>PLZQ01000434.1 GCA_003152225.1 Limisphaerales bacterium
TGGAGAGGCGCATTTATTTTCGCAGCCCGCTTCGAGGTTGGTAACTGGCAACCCCTCCTTACAGAAAGGGTCAACCGTAGATTGAAACTCGAGCTGGACGCATGGTTCGAGGGCTTTGCCCGCGGCTATAGCGAGTGTGATGAATCGTTGGCAATGCTGTCAAAAGAACGATAAGAACCAAGACACTGAACATGACCAAACCAGGTGAGCAATCTACTGTGACCATCCAAACTTCATTTTTCCTGATCATGAAGAGTCCGCGGCATTGGTGGCTTTGTTCGGGCCTGCTGGTGGCGCCGTTCCTTTGCGTCAGCCTGTTGATCCGGCCGGTTTCGAGCGCCCCGCTCTTCCATGAATCCCAACCAACGCCACACCAGGCGCTCGAAGACCTTTTCGCTAATGCGGCAAAGTCATGGTCGGCGAAGGATTTCGCGGCAGTTCGTGCCAGTTGCCAGAAGGCGATGGCTATGCCCAGCGCGCCGCCGCACTTCCAGAGCTACGCCCACCTGCGCCTCGCGCAGAGTTACCTGGCGGAAACGAACCCCGCAGCGGCGAAGGCGGAGTACGAGCAGATCAAAGCCAATGCAGCGTACCCCGAGGTCCACCGCTACGAGGCGGCGGAATGCGTGAAGGAGATTAACCGTGCGGCCAAGGGACTTCCCGCCCGCGATGTCACGGCCTCGCGCACGAAGATCCCCCCCATCACCGCTTTCGCGGCGGAGTACTTCGTGGCACCACTGGGCAACGATGCGAATCCCGGCACCCGGGAAAAGCCGTTCGCAACGCTGGAGAAGGCCCGCGATGCGATCCGCGCACTCAAAGCCAAGGGCGCGCTTCCCGGCCCGGTTTGTGTGCGTCTGCTGCCGGGCGAGTATCTAGTGGAAAGGACCTTCGAACTGACCGCCGCCGATTCCGGCACAGAGGCAGCCCCCATCGTCTATCGCGCGGACAAGAAGGGCTCCGCCGTGCGTTATGGCGGCAGGCGGCTTGACGGCTTCATCCCGGTCACCGATCCCGTTGTTCTCGACCGTCTCCCCGCCGAAGCGCGCGGCAAGGTTTTCCAGTGCGACCTGAAGAAGGCCGGCGTCACTAATTACAGCTCGCTCACGGAGCGAGGCTACGGCGTCAATCCGCCCCCCTTGACGCTGGAATTGTTCTTCAACGGCGCGCCCCTCACCCTCGCCCGCTGGCCGAATGCAGGCTTTGTCAATGGCGGCAAGATCGTTCAGCCCGGCTCGAAGTCGGCGGATAAGCCATCCGTGTTCGATTACCTGGACGACCGCCACGCGCGGTGGGCCAACGCGGAGGACGCCTGGCTGTTTGGCTATTTCCGCCACGGCTGGGCCGATCAGACCCTCAAGATCCGGAGCATTAACCCCGCCGCAAAACAAATTGCCTGTGGACCGTACGAGGTGATGGGCGAAAACATGGAGCCTGTCAAATGGTTCAACCAAGGCAGGATCAAGTATTTCGCGTTTAACCTGCTCGAAGAGTTGGACCAGCCGGGCGAATGGTATCTGGACCGCAAAACGGGGGTGCTCTATTGTTATCCTCCCGCCGACCCCGCCAAAGCCGTGGTGGAGATTGGTATGTTATCCGCCCCCATGCTGACACTCATCCACGTGTCCCAGGTGCGACTGGAGGGCCTGGTCTTCGATCTTTCCCGCGCTGATTGCATGTCGCTCCAGGATTGCGAAGGCTGCCTGGTGGCCGGTTGCATGGTGAAACGCTTCGCCGGCAGCGGCATCTCCATTCATGGCGGCCGGGGAGATGGCATCCTCGGCTGCGATCTCTACAGCCTGGGCCGGGGCGCCACCGAAGTCACGGGCGGCGACCGCCAGACCCTGACCCCGGCGCAGCACTTCGTGGAAAACTGCCTGATGCACTCCCTGGGCCGCCTGGATCACACCTATGTCCCGGGCATCGGCATGGCCGGGGTGGGTATCCGGGCGGCGCACAATCGCTTCTATGACTGCCCGTCAAGCGCGATCCGGTTCGACGGCAACGATCTCCTCATGGAGTACAACCAGGTCGAGCGCGTCGTGCTCGAAAGCGAGGATCAGGGCGGAATGGAGACGTATGGCAACCCCACTTTCCGCGGAAACGTGCTGCGCTACAACTCCTTTGCCTTCATCGGAATGGCGACGGCTATGGAGGGGCCGGCCGGGCGCGCAGGCATCCGCCTGGATGACACGATCAGCGGTACGCTCGTTTATGGTAACATCTTCTTCCACGCTTCCCAGGGGTTCGGCGGCATCAACATCAATGGTGGCCGGGACAACATCATTGACAACAACATCTTCGCCGAATGCGAAAAGGGGATCACCGGCAACTATGATGCCAATAATGCGCTCTGGAAAGCTCTGGGGAAGCACCCGGCGTTTATCATTTCCGAGCTTTACCTTAAGCGGTATCCCGGCCTGCTGCGCCTGCATGAGCCGCCGGCCTTGAACAGCGCCTGGCGGAATGTATTCTGGAAGTGCGGCCCCTTGCTCACCACCTACAACCAACCCTCAGCGCAGAAGTTCGACTTGCTGGCCAATGCGGAGTGTGCTGCCGATGATCCGGGTTTCGTGAATGCGGCCAAGGGTGACTTCCGTTTGAAACCGGATGCTGAAGTCTTCCGACGCATCGGCTTCCGTCCGATTCCCGTGGAGGAGATCGGCCTCTACCAGGATGAATACCGCGCCACGTGGCCGGTGGACGAGGGCGCGGGCGTGGCGAGTCGGCACGATGGATCCCCGCTCAAATCAACGGCGAATGCCGATGAGGCGCAACACCGCTGAAGTACTGGCCGGGTGTGCTGCCCTTTCCCTTTCAGGGCGAGGCGAGCTACTTCTGGAACGCCTTCCGGACGATGGAGTAGGAAACCATCGCCAGGATGAGGCACAGGATAAAATACACTGCCGGACGTTGTTCGGGCGGATACGTGTCACCCTTAAGCCCGTCGAAGAAGGTGGAGACGGACTGTTGACGATCTGCAAGATTGTCAGGGTCCGATCGCCCGGCGATCCATTCCATCGCGCGCCCCTCGAGCTCCCACAGGCCGCACTCGTATTCCGTGCCGGAAATCAGCTTGGCCGCCGCCAGGTATTGCGTCGTGCCCATCACCTCCAGTCCGAGCACCAGTCCTTCCATGCCCACTTTCCACAACGCAAAATCGGGCGAGGAAACCAGGTCCTGTACCCCGACCAAAACCGGCGACAGGCTCATCAGCACCGCCGCCAGGGCATTGCGCCGGATCACTTCGGGGTCGCGTTCCAGCACCAGAACGGACCGGTGGAGCCGGCTGAGATCGCTGGTTAACCCCTCCACCAACCGCTGGCATTCGTTGTCTTCCCAGGCCAGCAGGATGGAGACCTGGCGCGCTTGGCGGGCGCAACGCAGGATGTTGGCAGAGTTGAGATCGGCCAGCATGACGGCCACGGCTTCATCGAGTTGCTTCGTGGCTTCGGGCTTCATGATGGGGAGTTCCTTTGGGCAATGGGTTTCTCGGAATGAACCCCGCAACCGAACCGGCCGAGATTCCGAATCAGGATCGTTTTCACGACGCGCAGTCTTGCACTGAATCGTTGGATTCCACAATCATCTTCAGCGCACGGAATGGAATTTACCTTGCGCAGGCTAGCGATATGGGCTAGCTTGGCAAAAGAAGGATATCTATGCACTACGTCGCGATCGGTACTTTTGCTCGGGACTTAAACACCGCCAAAGAAATCGTGGCACGTCGGCGGCAATACACCTATCCCGAAGGATTCAAGAACACTCAAAGTTACCTGGATGTGCAGGGGGGGCGAGCCG
Source organism: Limisphaerales bacterium (assembly GCA_003152225.1). Classification (GTDB taxonomy): domain Bacteria; phylum Verrucomicrobiota; class Verrucomicrobiia; order Limisphaerales; family UBA8199; genus PALSA-1440. The sequence goes on from PLZQ01000434.1 coordinate 3,802, forward strand.
TGATCCATTTCGAGACGGACACCGCCGAGTCCATCATGCGGTACGCTTCTGACTGGCCGGAGCTGGTGTTTGATATTTTTCCGGTCGTCCCTTCGGAGAAGGCCTGGGAGGCTGCTCTACATTGAGCGCCGCCAGTAAATGAGCTGCGGGGGTTTGGGCATCTGATCTGTGACACAGTTGATTCCGAGACAGCCGCTCTTGGCCGGCTGGGCTCCCGCTTCACTTCGGCGCTTTCACGTCATAACACCACAGGGAATTGAGTTCGCGGATGTAGAGCCGCCCCTCAGCCAGCACCGGATAGGTCAGGGCGGTGAAGTCGCCGTGCGCAGCAGGGCGATTCTGCGGGGTGAACCGGCCTTTTACTGGACTATACCCCTTTACACCCGTTTACGCCAACGGCGGACTGCCTGCCTCCTGCTGTTGTGATTTGAACCGGTCTTGGAGTATTGCGCTTGGACCCGGAACCAAGCCGCTGATACAGTCCCTCCCCATGACCGAACAGTCCTCTGTTTTGACGCCCTTCGCCGCAGTTGATACGCCTGCCTTGCTGTTGGATGCGAGCGCACTCAAGGCCAACCTCGAGCGAATGGCCGCCTTCTTTGCCCGCCGGCATTGCAAGCTGCGGCCACATTTCAAGAGCCACAAATGCACTGCCATTGCCAAATTACAAATGCAGGCGGGCGCGGTGGGCATCACCTGCGCGAAACTGGGCGAGGCTGAAGTTGTGGCTGATGCGGGCATCCGTAATATCCTGATCGCCAACCAAATTGTCGGACCACTCAAAATCCGCCGCCTGGTTGAGCTCTGCCGCCGTGCTGATCCGATGGTGGCGGTTGATTCGGCCGAAAACGTGCGGATGCTGTCGGAGCATGCCTCGGCGGCCGGCGTGAAGATCGGCGTGCTGGTGGAGGTAGATGTCGGCATGGGCCGCTGCGGCGTGGTCCCGGGACAACCAGCCTTGGACTTGGCGCGCCTCGTAGCCGCGTCGGCCGGGCTCCGCTTCGAGGGTTTGCAGGGCTATGAGGGGCATTGTGTTGACCTGCGCGATGAGACCGAACGTGTCGCACAGACGCGCGAGTCGCTGAAGGCCCTGGTCCAGTCGCGCCGGCTGATCGAACAGGCCGGACTTCGCGTCAACCGGGTCAGTGGTGGAGGGACGGGGACTTATACTATCACCGGAGATTGTGACGGCGTGGACGAAGTGCAGGCCGGCTCCTACGCCGCGATGGATTGGTGGTATGGCGATATCCGGCCGGAATTCAAGCAGGCGATGAGCATTCTAACCATAGTGATCAGCCGGCCACGGCCCAACCTGGTTGTCATTGATGTGGGCCGAAAAGGAGTCGGCGCGGAATGGGGCCCGCCTCGCGTGAAGAACCTGCCGGGCAGTGCGGTCGCAAGTTTTGGGTCCGAGGAGCACACGATGCTCTCGATACCGCCAGATTCGGCGATCAGGATTGGCGACCGTCTCGAAATCATCCCCTCCCACGGTTGCACGACGAGTAACTTGTATGCGGAGTTCATCGTTCACGAGAACGGGGTGGTAACCGATAAGTGGCCCATCGAGGGCCGCGGGAAGCTCCAATAACGCATGCCGCAAGCGGACGCGCAAAACCAGGACGGCGCGAGCGGCTATTTCATCCCGATCTTATAGAACCCACCACTCGTGGGCCCGGTTGCGCTCTGGTAAACATTAATCGGAGGCGTGGCGGGAAGGTCCGTTGCCACCGGCACAAAAGCAGCGTGCAGATTGGTCGCATACAAAACGTCGTAGCTCTTTCCGGCAATGCTTGGCCAGCGCAGCACCATCTGGTTCTCGCCGGCCTGAGACTCCACGTTCGCGCTCACGCCGAACGGGGCCCAATTCCAGGTAAGCGTTGTGTTCGCCATGAGTGAGAAGCTGGTATCCGTGGTGGTTCCACTGCCGGCGGCGCTGCCCGTGCCGGTCCAGCCGGTAGAAATGAACGCCGTCCCATTGGTCTCGACGTCAGCCGGGACGCTGAGCGTGAGATAAGTCCCATGCGGCAGCCAGCTCGCGCCGTAGTCGATTGGCGTGGGCGCTCCGTAAGGTCCGGGGTTGCCCGCCACCAGCAACCGGTGGGTTAACGGCAAGTTCAGATTATGCCGCAGATAGCTCACCCCGCCGCTGACCGTGACAAAGATGACCTGCCCATCCGGGGATATGCGTATCCTGCCGTTGCCAAATGCGTGGTTCCCGGGAACGCTGAACGCAGTCTGAAAGTCGAATTGCGCCAGCATTTCCCACGTCGTTGTGCTGTAAGCCCGCACATAGGTGGTGCCGGTGATAGGGAAAAACACCGCATCCGCAGCGGGATGGAACGCCGCTCCGATCGGTTGCACACCGGCATAGACACCGATGTTGGTGACCTGATTGAATGCGCGGTCGTAAACCAGGGTGCCGTAGGAAGTTGGAAGGGCAAACAAGGAACCATCTCGGCTGGCCCCGCATTCATAATTAAAATGACCGGTACCACCCGTCCTGGTAATGGCGCGGGTGGCGACATCGTAGAGGTCCATTTCTCCGCCCGAAATGTCGCTTTCAGCGACGATTATAGTAGTGCCGTCGCCGCTGCTGCTCACCATGCTGTCCTGCCGTACGGAGGCGACCGTCGTCACTGAGTCGCTGGCGGGGTCGTACCTGCGCAGCGGTACCCAGCCGGAACCGGCGAAACGGGAACTGATCAGCGCCGCGCCGTCTCCCCCATAGGCGACGGCAAACGTACCCTTCTCGCCATCTGCGATCGGGAAGAACACCTGGTTGGTTTGGCCCGTATTGA
>PLZQ01000341.1 GCA_003152225.1 Limisphaerales bacterium
GGCCCTGCGCGTGGCCACCTTCGACGTGGATGCCACCCCTCCCGTTGGCTCGATGATGGCCTATGATCCGGTGACCAACCACTGGGAGCTTGGGCTGCGGGCGCGGGGCATCGTCCTGTTGGGCGCGGGGGAGCCGATCGTGCTTTGTGCCGTGGACTGGATCGGCATTGCCAATGAAGGCCACGATGCCTTTTGTCGTGCTCTCGCCCGTGCCGCCGCCACGTCGCCTGGGCGGGTGGCCGTGCATACGCTGCATCAACACGATGCGCCGGACTGCGACTTCTCGGCGGAACGCATCCTGAACGAGACAGGTGTCAATCCGCGCCAATACGAGGGTCGCTTCCAGCGCGAAATAATCGCCAATTTGGAGAGGGCGGTGCGGGAATCGCTGCTGCGGGCACAGCCCGTGACGCACCTTGGTTTGGGCGAGGCTCGTGTGGAGCAGGTCGCCTCCAACCGGCGCATCCTGGGGCCGGACGGCAAAGTCCGGGCCGTCCGCTGGACGGCGACCACAGACCCGGCGGTCCGCGCTGAGCCGGAGGGCACCATTGATCCTATCCTATCCCTTGTCAGCCTGTGGAACGGTGAGCGGCCCGTGGCCGTGCTGAGCTACTACGCCACGCACCCCCAAAGCTACTACCGCACCGGGTTGCCCAATCCCGACTTTCCGGGGGTGGCGCGTTTCTTTCGCCAACTGGCCGTTCCCGCTGCCTTGCACGTTCATTTCAACGGGGCAGGCGGCAACATCGGTGCGGGCAAGTACAATGACGGCTCGCCGGAGAACCGTCTGGTACTGGCCGAACGGCTGGCGGCTGGCATGCGCCGCGCTTGGGAAAGCACGAAGCGCCAACCAATCAGCGCCGATGTCGTGGGTTGGACGGTCGAATCCGTGGCGTTGCCGCCCACCACAAATCTCGTCGCCGCGAAGCTGGAATCCGATCTGAAGGAACGGCCGGGGGCGTTCGTGGCGGAAGGTGGCGCATCCAGACTCGCTTGGTTGCGCCGCTGCCAGGCGGGACACCAACTCGACGTGCAATGCTTTAGGCTGGGCCGGGCGCGTATCCTGCACCTGCCCGGCGAGTTATTTGTCGAATACCAACTGGCCGCCAAGGCCATGCGACCAGACCTGTTCGTGGCCCTGGCAGCGTACGGGGATTACGCGCCTTGGTACATCGGCACCGAAGTTGCCTACCAACAAGGCGGCTACGAGACTAGCCCGAACGCTTCCAACGTCGCGCCAGAAGTCGAAACAGTGCTGATGGCGGCGATCCGCAAGCTGCTTTCGTCCACTGGTCCGTGAATGCTGTGGGGGCAGCGGGGCCGAAATAAAGGAAGCGGCCACCCCCGGCCTGCCAGACGAACGGTCATCGGTGCCCGCCACCGCCACCGTGGAAGCCCCCACCATGGAAACCACCTCCGTGGAAGCCGCCATAATAACCGCGCCCGTATCCGAAGCCGAACGACAATGAGGGATAACCCCAGTAGTAAGGCCAAGGGTCGTAATACTCGTAGCTCGGTGCTGGATAGACGTACACCGGCGAAGGCTGAACATAAACTGGTGCCGCCGCCTCGACATAAGCGGGCGCGGGTTGGGTCGGGGCGGGCGCAGGCAGGGGGCTGCTGTTCGCCCATTCCGCCGTGGGTCCGGCCGGGGAAGGCGGCGGCGCGACCTGCGCGGCGGCTGCCGCCACGTTCTGCCGCGAATTGAGCATGGCGGTCAGCACTTGATCGGACACGCCTTGCTCCCGCAAATACAGGATTTCGGACACACTCAAGTGATATATCCTGCCGGAGTTACTTATGAACGCGGTGATGGCCTCATCGCCCACGTGGGCGCGCCCAAGCTTCAGTATATCCGCCACGCCGTAAGATAACTGAACCGGGCGGGTTTCGGTGGCGGACGCAGGGGTAGCGGCCTCGGCGATGGCGGGGGCCGAGTTGGAATTCTGTGCCCGCAAGGCCGGCGCGATCTGGCTGCACAAAACCATGACTGCCAAGGCCATCATCGGCTTGCTGGGAATTTGGTTGTTCATCAGTTGAATCTCGATCTACAGACTAACATCGGGCCGTTAGTCCGCCCCGTCAATTGCATTCACACCACTTGGCCGGCGCCACGCGTGTATGCGGCCTATTCTGCGAGATTCAAGCATGACCAGGGAGCAGTCTCCTGGCCACCGCTGCGTGCCTGCTGTCGTTTACCCACTTTCCAAGGCGGCCCAAACGAAGCTTTCCTCCGCGGCCGCATTCAAGTAAGATACGCGCTCGTTCTCCATCCCGCGCTGCACGATTTGTTACGGGTCCAATCCGGCGGCGGTGTTTCGCAGGAAGCCATCGGCTGGTACGGAGGCATGCGACTCAAGGCAGCGTTTTTACTTTCAAATTGCGGAACTCAATGCGGTAGCCTTCACCCTCCAGGCCGAGGTAACCCTTCTCCCGGCCGCAATCTTCAAACTGGCAAGTGACCGCGCCGTTGACCCAGAGCGTTAAAACCTTGCCCACGGCGGTCACTTCCAGCGTGTTCCATTCGCCCGCAGGTTTCACCCGCATGTCCGTGACCTGCTTGCTCAAATTGAACGATTTCTTCTTGCCGTCCGCTCCCGGCGTCTGGCCAAAGAGGTAGCCGTCTTTGGCGTCTCCGAATTGCGCCTGATGCCAGATCGCGCCGTCCTTGGAGTTGCGGACGTAAGCGCCGCTGTTGTAGCCCGTCTTGCCCTCGATTTTGGTGTAGCAGAACTCGAAATGGAAAACGGCGTCGCCGATTTCCTTATCAAATAGCAGCATGTCATGTCCGCCGTCCCCGTCGCAGATCAAAACCTTCCGCTCGGCATCCACGTGCCACTGCGCCCGGCCCAGTTGGCCGGTGGGCGGCACGGGCACACGATACCAGCCTTTGAGATCAGCGGGCGGCAGAATGTCTGCCCAACCCTTGGGATCGCTTTGCAGCCTGCTCTTGGTTTCCGCCCCGCTGGCCGAAACGACGCACAGAAAACTTGCAGTCACTATGAGGGCGGCGGCCATTGCTTGCCGGGGCTTGCGTGATTGGTTGAGCATGGCTGAGGCTAAAACAACGACTCCGGAAAGGCAAGGCCTACAACCCTGCGAAATGGCTTGCCCATCCCGCCAAGAGTTCTAATTTGGATGACAGCAGAGAGGTTAGTAGCGCAGACAACCAACGCGGTGGCCGCCACGACGGATGCAGCCAAAGCGACCCTGGATACGGCGATGCCCCCGTGAAAGAGGCAGCTCCAAACGCAATGGCTGCCACCAACACGGCACCGGAAAAGCCGCAAGCCGTCGCAGACCAGGCCACGACCACCTTGGCAGGGCTTTCGCAAGACCAGATGGTCCGGGGATTACAGGAGGCTCTGGGAAAAGGATTGCAGCAAGCCATTGCGCGGCTGGGCCACGATGGCGGATTCCTCACCAACCTGAATGTCAAAATTCCGATGCCTGAGAAATTGCAGACGGTGGAGAAGACGCTGCGGGCGGTGAAGCAGGACAAGCTGGCGGATGATTTCGTCACCACGATGAATCATGCCGTTGAGCAGGCCGTGCCGGAAGCGGGCACTGTCTTCGCCGACGCCCTCAAGCAGATGACCATCGAAGACGCCAAGTCCATTCTCAGCGGGCCCAATGATGCGGCGACGCAATATTTTCAAAGGACCACTCAGACCAACCTGTATGGCAAGTTTTATCCCATTGTGCAAAAGGCGACGGAGAATACCGGCGTGACTGCGGCTTACAAGAACCTGATGGCAAAAGCCAACGTCGGCAACTTGAGCCAAAAGCTGGGGAGCTTGGGCAGTGTGCTCGGCAGCTCTACATCAGGCCAGGATTCGATGGATATTGATGCTTACGTGACCAACAAAGCGATGGATGGGCTATTCAAGATGGTGGCAGAAGAGGAGAAACAGATCCGGCAAAACCCGGTCGCCCGAACCACCGATTTGCTGCAAAAGGTCTTCGGTGCGCCGAAGAATTAGGCAGAAATAGAAAGCCGTTCCGCATCGCACGGAACTAGCCTGCCGATTTCTCCCAAATTCGAAGCATCGCAAAGCTGCGTAACTCCCTGTTGTTAACAAAGATTTTTAAGGTTGTCCAGTAACTCCTCACGGATTCTCGGGTTGCGGCCCACTGCGAAGATGCAGAATCGCTGCTAGGAATTGCTAGGAATTTTGGACGGTGTGAGGCCCCGAACGGTTGTTGAGTGCAGGCTGGTTCGCAGGTTCTCGGGCCTTGCTCCACGTCACGATTGTTGACCTTCACCAATTACTCGTCAACGTGAGCGTCTGGATGGTGTGCTCGCCTCCGGTCTTCTGGTTCAAGGAGCCATAGCGGCACGGTGCTCGTCTGAACTGATTCACGGCCTTGATGAAGATTGATACCGTGCCACAGGGCAGCCAAACTTGTGCCCTGGACGGCATCCACCAACTTCATGGCTTCACTGGTCGTCATGCTCGCGGTCGTGTTCCGCAATAATTACAAGCGTGGACCTGAGTCAGCGCCTCATTCCGCCAGCTCCGGGCAAGGCTCAACAGGCTCTGGCAGCCACTCCTCCCTGCCCTGGTAGAAACTCAAGCTGCCGGGAGTCCCAGGCGGGTAGATGAAGAACGCCTCGACCCGGTCGCCCCTCGTTAGCGCTTCGACCTCTTTCCGGGGGCACTTCACCCCCAACCGGCCCAGGAGAGCGGAGACGGTTCGCTTGACGGTATCGGCTTCCTCGCCCGGCAGCACGGTTCCGCGCTGCAAGTATAGGCCCCAGACGTTCGCGTGGTTGAGCTGCCGGACGACGCGCCGGACTACGAACCCGACTTCGGCCATGTGCTTGGCGAGGAGCTGGTGATGATACCACGCTCTTTCCCTCAAGATTCGGAAGAACATCTTGGGGCATTCCCTCTGGCGCGTCGGTGTCGGCTGTTCCGCTATCATTCTCGTTTACGGCAGCCCGGATTCGGGTATTGCATCTGTGCCCGCTGGGACATGCGGCGGAAGAATGCTTTCGGGTCTTCGCCGTTGTAGGCGGGCTTGACAGCGGGGCGAGGCAGAAGCCAAAAAGTCCACTTCGGGCACTGGCGGGCCTTTCCATTCGGATAGTTCTGGTTGTCGTCCATATTCAAAATGATTTCCACGGTTACAGCGCTGCCAACAGGAGAGCAATCTTGCCCGCCACTTCCGGGGGGACTTCGATCTCCAGCTTCACATTCTCGACACGACTATTTTGCAGCTACGATGGCGTGTTTGGCCCACGCCCGCCATTCGGTTAACGTGCAACGACAGGGCCGGTCAGGGCGCTTGCGCGTCCAAACGACAGTGGTCCTGCGTGGATGGCGCTTTTCAAGCACCAGCACACGGCGGCTGAACACGCCGGTCACCCCGGCGCGGTTGGTCAGAAGTTTGGCCAGCCGGTCGCCGGGGTGAGGGTTGATTCGAGGGTTACGCATGATTGTCCTTGATGGCGCTGGTTTGGCGCTTGCGAATGGCGAGCAGGACGCGGGAACGGAGCCTGTCCATGATGCGAGCATGGAGGTCGTGGCGATGGTCCTGCGGCGGGAGTTTGGCGTCCGGGTTGCCGTTGTTGAGCTTTGCCCAAGCGCTACGGCGGGCGCGGGAGTAGGCTTTGACGAAATCAATCTGAGGTTTCATGGATGGTCACAGACTGGCCAGCAGCGCCGCGAGTTTGCCCGCAATCTCCGGGCTGACTTCGATCTCCAGCTTCACGGCCTCGCAGTAGGGCTTAGCCGTGAGACTGAACTTGCCTTCGCGGTTAATGGAGAGCGGGCGCGGTTCACCCGACCGCTCGTCGCACTCCACCCGCTCGCCAAATGGAGCGGCAACTTTGGTCAAGGCGGCGACGCGCTTGGCGTTGTGATCGTCGTGCTTCGCCTTGTCGGCGGCGCAGGCAGCCGCCTCGCGCTCGTATTCCGGCAGCAGCCTGCGCCGGACATCCGCCGCGATCCGCTGCGCGTCCTTGGCCTCCGAGACGTTCATGCTGGTTTTGGGAGCTTCATCGCCACGGTAATAGGGCCGGTGCTCCCGGAGCTTGTCCGGCACGCTGGCGGATATGTGCAACTGCCCGCGCTGCCGCCCGGACGAGAAGTAGAGCCTCCCGCCATCGGGCAGGGTGAAGACCGGCCCCCAATGGTCATCGAAGCCGGGGGTTGGTTGGAGGTTAAGCTGCGCCGCCACAGCGACCGCCAATGCCTTTTGTTCCGAGGTCATGGGTTTGATTGGCAGAACCGGCACCACAACAGCCGGGATGAGTTATTTGGTTCCTCCGCAGTCATCATGAGAGCCTTCCTACGCGAAGCCGAACCGTCGTGGCTTCTGCAATTTGGCGGCGAGCGGAGCGCGGCAGTAAATCTCCGCCAGCGAGTAATCCTCCTGTTCCGGCAGCGCAGCGATTCCCTTGGCTGCGGCCAAGCGCAGAGCCGAAGCCCGGTTCATACGCGGAAACTCCCTCGCTGCCATGAGGCGACCCGGACGTGTGATCGCCGGGTCAAGGTTCTGCATCGGCACATTGGTTGTGGCAATGATCTGGAGCCTGAGATGGTCGCCGAGAAAGCCGTCCCCGACGTTGAGCAGGTTGCTCACCCTGGCGCGGCTGTCTCCATCACGCGGCAGGAGCAGTTCCTCGGCGTCTTCCAGGATTGCGAGCTTGTGCTTTTCCTGGTGACGCCGCGATTCCTGGAGCCAGAACCCGACGAAGCGCGGGTTGCTCAAGACTTCAAACTCCGAGATCGGCAGGTAATAGAAGACGCAGCGGTCGAGCAGCTTGGCCATGAGCGCCCGGAGATAGGTGGTCTTGCCGCAGCCCGGAGGGCCGAAGAGAACGCTCACCCCGCTGCGGCGCTGGGTCAGGCGCTCGATCCAGTCCTGCTCCCACGCGACGAAATCCTCGCCATAGTGGAGTTGCGCGGCATCGTCGCTGAGCGTGATGAAGCGCGTCACCGGCACAAATTCGGTTTCGGGATAGCAGCTATCAATGCGAAGCAAATGAAACCCCGGCTTCTTCCGGGCTGGCGGTCGGACATAGCGTCGGAATTGGAGGGCCACTTCCGCCGCCTGCTCCGGGGTTGGGGCATAGACCTTGAGGCTCGGGCGATCGTAAAAGCCGAACACCCCGTCTCCCAAGTTGAAGAGGAGGCGGTCCAGACGCGGCTTGGCCTTTTCATTCAGGCGAGTTTCAGAGCGGAAGAGTTTCGCACGATGGTCATTGACCAGCGCCTTCAAATCGAAAGGACCGTCCACCGCGATCGGGTGGTAGGGCTGACGGTGCAGTTGTTTGAGCATGGGCAGCTCGAAGAACGACGCCCGTGGCGGCTCCAAAGGCGATTCGTAAACGTCGCTTTCACAGCCCCAGGCGCTGAGGAGGGCCTGGAGCATGGGGTTGGGCGCGGCATCCACAGGGACCGCTGCACGGCACTCCTGTCCCGGATCGATTGAGTCGGTGTTCGCGTAGAGCATCCGGCCAGCATGGCACAAGCGGCCCGTGAACCGGAATTGGTGCAAACGTAACCGACCGTGTATGGGTCGCTCCGCCGTGCCTAAACCTTCCTGCCGGAAGACCTCTTGGGCCTAACGTCTTGTGTCAATGCGAACA
>PLZQ01000364.1 GCA_003152225.1 Limisphaerales bacterium
TGAGGATGATGGGCCAAGCCTCCGATTCGTCCTTCGGGATATAAACCCGGGTGAAGAGACGAACGCCGTCGCGCATGGTGATCCGGTGTTCGTATTTGGTGTAATGCTCGGCTATCCAAGCCGCATTCGAATCTGAGGACTGCTCCGCGGCTGAGACAGGCCCGTGAGCGGCAAAAGCCAGGAGTACCAGGACGCAGGCAATTACGGGACGCGAACGGTTCATGTGTGGCATTATCGGTAACCGGTGCAGCCTGACAAGGGAGAAGCACTGTGACCCCACAACTCGCAGCGACGGACGAACACGATACGGCCAGCCGCGAAGTGCTCCGCGACAAGGCGGGCCGAATCCTTGAGCCGGTTTGAAAGCGATACAGGCGTTACGAGGGCCGCCTCCGGCAAGATCATCGGTTACGGTCAAAACCAATTGCTCCGCCTGCTGAAATGACCCCGACTTTTGTGGGCCGTTCCGCGTAACGGTTTACAGCGACGACGGTCAAAACCATACACCACCTCGACGCTGACAGTCGGCTTCGCCGTGAAGCACCGAAATACGTCCCGGCGGTTCACAGATCATGAAAATCACATCGGACCTCTTTGATGCCTTCCTCAAGTGCCCCACGAAATGTTATCTCCACTCGACCGGCCAAACTGGATCAGGCAACGCCTACGCCGAGTGGGTACGCGAGCAGAACGACGCCTACCGGAAAGAAGCCGTGCAGCGGCTGGTGTCGGTGGCCGAAGGCGAAGCTGCTGTTAGCACGCCCGACGCTGCAAATCTCAAAACCGCCACGTGGCGTCTCGCGGTGGACTTGCCCTTGGAGACGGAAACAATGGCGTCGAGGCTGCACGCTGTCGAGCGGGTGCCATCGCAAGGCCGAGGCAGGCCAGCCCAGTTCATTCCCGTCCGGTTCAACTTCTTCAACAAGCTCACCAAAGATGACCGGTTGCTGGTGGCGTTTGATATGCTCGTGTTATCCGAAGCGCTGGGACGTGAGGTCACCGTCGGCGAGATTGTCCACGGCGACGACCACGCCACGTTGAAGGTCAAAGTCTCGTCTTTGCTGGGTACGGTGCGAAAGTTAACCGGGAAGATGTCGGCGATGGTGACGGGTAGTTCGCCGCCCGACCTCATCCTGAACCGCCACTGTGGAGAATGCGAGTTCCGTGACGGTTGTCGGCAGAAGGCGGTGGAAACGGATGATCTCAGCCTGTTGGGCGGCATGAGCGCGAAGGAGCGCCAGAAACTCCGCAGCAAAGGCATATTCACCGTCACACAACTCTCCTACACGTTCCGGCCTCGCCGCCGACCCAAACGGCTGCGGGACAAACGGGAGAAGTATCACCATTCGCTCAAGGCTCTGGCGATTCGGGAGAAGAAAATCCACATCGTCGGCAGCCCGGAACTGAAGATCGAAGGCACGCCCGTCTATCTGGATGTCGAGGGCTTGCCCGACCGCGGTTTCTACTACCTCATCGGCCTGCGCATTGGCAACGGCGAATCCGCCGTCCAGCACAGCTTTTGGGCGGATGATGTCGAAGGCGAGAAGCAAGCATGGAGCGATTTTCTTTCTGTGCTCGCTGCTATAGAGAAGCCGGTGTTGGTCCACTATGGCAGCTTCGAGACGACCTTCCTGAGAAAGATGTCTGAGCGATACGCGAGGGCACCAGAGGGTTCTCCAGCGGCAAAAGTCCTCGCGTCAGCAATGAACCTCCTGTCTGTGATCTTCGCGCACTTCTACTTTCCGACGTTCTCTAATGGACTCAAGGACATCGCTGGTTGGCTGGGTTACAAGTGGTCGGGTTCAAACCCATCAGGCATCCAGTCAATCATTTGGCGCACAAAATGGCAGGAGGCCGGTGAACCCTCGGTGAAGCAGAGGCTGGTCATCTACAACTCGGAGGATTGCCAATCCCTGCAACTTGTCACGGAGGTTCTCGTTCGGCTTTGCAGCCCCGACCACCTTACCGATTTGGAGAAAGGTGCCGACCCGCCAGCCGTGGTTGCAGAAAGGTCGTCGTCGAAGGACAGACTCTGGCGACGGTTCACTACTCCGATTGAGGTTTTCGAGGTCATTAACAAAGCTGCCCGCTGGGATTTCCAGCGCGACCGAGTGTACATCAGGACTGACAAGACACTAAAGCGTATCGCCTCGGAGAAGAACTCCCGCGCCAAGAAAGCACGTCTCAAGCGAACCCTGCGGGTCAACAAGACAGTAACTTGCGAACCTATTCAAGCGTGCCCTTTTTGCGGAAACAAACCGGACAAGGAATTCCGCCCCCGGAGCTTGATCCTCAACGACCTCCGCTTCAGTAAGTACGGGTTGAAGCGTTGGGTGGTGAAATACCGTTTTCATTATTATCGGTGCAGTTCCTGCCAAAAGCGGTTTGGCAGGCCGAGGGAATTCTGGCCGCGTGGCGAATTTGGCCGCAATACAGTCGCCTTCGTCATATATGACATCATCGGACTTTGTGTCCCGCAAATCACGACAACAGAGAGCATCAATCGTTTGTTTGGGCTTAGGATCGGCTACTCGACGGTCAACGACTTCAAAGCCAGTGCAGCGGATTATTACGCAGGAACGCGGCAACGAATTCTGGCGCACATGATTGAGGGCAATTTGGTCCACGCCGACGAAACAACAATAGCCCTCAAGGACAGGAGTGGCTACGTGTGGATTTTCGCCAGTTTGCAGGCCGTGGTTTACTTCTACGCTGACACGCGAGAGGGTGATGTACTGCGCGAGAAGCTGACTGACTTTAAGGGCGTGCTCGTTTCCGATTTCTACGCAGCATACGACTCCTTGGCATGTCCCCAGCAAAAGTGCCTGCTTCACCTGATGCGCGACCTGAACGAAGCCCTGTTGGCGGTTCCATTTGACGAACAACTTAGGCAAATCGCCTTGGGGTTTGGCGTTCTTCTCAAAGGTATTGTGGAGACCATTGACCATTGGGGTCTGAAGCGCCGGTTCCTGAAAAAGCATCTCGCGGGCGTTGACCGCTTTTATCGGCAACTGGCAAAGGCAGATTATCAGAGCGAGGCTGCTTTGAAATTCAAGGACAGGTTCGAGAAAAACCGACCAAGGCTTTTCACCTTCTTGAGCTTGGACGGGATACCTTGGAACAACAATAACGCTGAGCACGCGATCAAAGCTTTTGCACGACTGCGCCGGGCCATTGGGGGGTGGTCAACCGCAAAGGGAATTGACGAATATCTGGTGCTTCTCAGCGTCTGCCAAACCTGCAAATACATGGGCGTGGACTTCCTCGATTTTCTCCGTTCGGGAGAGAAGGACATCCACGCGTTCGCGGAAAGCCGGCGCGGGCGCGGGCGGAGGTCGCCAACCAACGAACCGAAAGCCTTGCCAGCGGACGACGGCGCTCAGAAGTGATCCGCATATCGGTCCCCACAGGGTGAATGGGTTTTGCACCTTCGCCTTCACCACTTGGCCCATTTTAGTGGTTGGCGGGCAAAAGGCGCCGCAGGCTGATTATCGAATAGGGGTCAGGACAGACCTTTTCCACATTCCGGCGTCGGGCCTTGACAGCCCCCCGTGGGGAGACAATCTCGGCGCGGGATTATGGCTCGCAAGCTCAGAGTGCGGTATCCTGGAGCGGCCTATCACGTGATGCTGGGAAGCTATGGCTGGAGCAGCTATCTGATCGTCTGTGTATGAGGGCGGCCACGCACGTCGCTTCCCTGCTGCAGCATCACAGCCAGAAAGGGCCAAGTAGTGAAGAACCTTTGTTCTGGCCCCCATTCTATTTTGAGTTCCCGCCGGCAGGCGGCTCTTCGCGGAACGCGAGTGTTTCCGGTGCTGCCTGGCGCGCAAACCGGGCGCGGATTTCCCCGGGGGTGCGCAGTACCCGGCCCTTTGGCAGATGGCTCGACTCCCACGCGCGCAACTGTTCGCAAAACACATGGATATCGTTGCCGGCCTCGGCAGCAAGGCGGTCTTTGACGGCCCATATTTCTTCCAAAAGGGGGTTCGTGATCATGGCAGTGAGTCTCCCATCATTTCGAGCGGCGTGCAAACCGTCGGCAGCTCCCATCCCCGCCGCTCCGCTTCCTTGTGAAGGCGTTTGACCACATGGGCGTTGGCCAGGTGCCGGCAGTACCAGGTGTTGTCTCGATGTAAACCGTTTCCATGACTCAATCCTTCACCGTCAAGACCCGCATTCCCTCATTCCCGCGAGGGTCAGCCAGTGAAGTGGTGCGCGAGGAGAGGGTCGAACTCTCAACCTTCGGCTCCGGAGGCCGACGCTCTATCCAATTGAGCTACTCGCGCAAACCGAGACGACTGTAGGGCAATCCGTCCGGGGCAGCAACCTGTTTCTCAAAGTCAGTACTTCGGCACGGTGGGGTCGATCTCGTCGGACCAGGCGGTGATGCCGCCCTTGACGCTCTTGAGGTGCTGGAAGCCTCGCTCGCGCAGGAATTGCAGCGCGTTCATCGAGCGTCCGCCGACCTTGCAGTGGATGTAGTAGGGCTGTTCCGGGTCCAGTTCGGCGAACCGCTGGGGCAGCGCGCTGAGCGGGATCAGCCGCGCACCATTGATGCGGGCAATCCGGTGTTCGTCCGGCTCGCGCACGTCGAGGATCTGGATGCCGAGCTTTGGGTCGTCCAGCGCGCGTTTGAGTTCCTGCACAGTGACTTCGTCGGGATGCATAGTTGGGGTGGCGGAGGGGGGCGGGGCGCCGCAGAAGGTTTGGTAGTCGATAAGCTGGGTAATCACGGGGTTCTCGCCGCAGAGGGGGCATTGGGGGTCGCGCCGGAGCTTGAGTTCGCGGAACTGCATGTCGAGGGCGTTGAACAGAAGCAGGCGGTTAAGGAGCGTACGGCCTTTGCCGAGGATGAGTTTCAGAATCTCCGTGGCCTGGATGAGCCCGATGACGCCGGGCAGCACACCCAGCACCCCGCCCTCGGCGCAGCTCGGGACGGCGCCGGGCGGCGGGGGTTCAGGATAAAGGCACCGATAACACGGGCCGCCCAGGTGGGGCGCGAAGACGCTGGCCTGGCCTTCGAACCGGAAGATGGAGCCATACACATTCGGCTTCTTCAGGAGCACGCAAGCGTCGTTGGTGAGGTAGCGAGTGGGGAAGTTGTCCGTGCCGTCCACGACGATGTCGTAGGGACGGATGATCTCCAGGGCGTTTTCGCTGGTAAGGCGGGTGTCGTGCCGGACGACCTGGACATGGGGGTTGAGGCGGTGGATGGTGTCCGCGGCGGATTGGGTCTTCAGCCGGCCAACGTCCGGGGTGCCGTGGATCACCTGGCGCTGGAGGTTGGAGGCGTCCACTGTGTCGAAATCGACGATGCCGAGCCGGCCGACCCCGGCGGCGGCCAGGTAAATGGCGATCGGCGAGCCAAGCCCCCCCGCCCCGATGCACAGCACGCTGGCGGCGCAAATTTTCTTTTGGCCCTCAAGCCCCACTTCGGGCAGTATCAAGTGTCGCGAGTAGCGGCGAGTTTCAGCGTCGTTTAGTTCCATAGGGAATTCGAGACAGGCCAATCTAATTCGATTACACGATAGGGCAAGAATGAGCAAACCACAACCCGACCCCCGGGCCGCCGCGGCGCGGCTGAAGAGATTGTCCCGGCTCCGGCCAACGCTGGCGATAGTATTGGGCAGCGGCTTTCACCACGTGTTGAGCGAACTGCAAACGCAAGCGGAAGTTTCTTACACTAGGCTGCCCGGCTTTCCGCCAACGGGAGTGACCGGCCATGCTGGCCAATTGTTCATCGGCCATCTGGGAGGCACGCCGGTCATGGTGCTGAGCGGCCGCGCGCACTATTACGAAGGGCACCCGATGACGCTGGTGACGTTCGCGGTGCGTGCGCTGGCGGCGTATGGCATCCGGGATTTGCTGCTGACGAATGCGGCGGGCGGCCTGAACCGCAGCTTTCGCCCGGGAGACTTCATGGCGTTGACCGACCACATCAACCTGATGGGCGTCAACCCGCTGCGCGGCGCGCCGGTTCCCGGGTTGCCACGGTTCGTTGATCTGACTTGCGCCTATGACAAAGGATTGTGCGGCCTGCTGCAGGCAGCAGGCCGGGCGTGCGGCACGAAGCTTCGATCCGGCACATACCTGGCCGTTAGCGGGCCGAGCTATGAGACCCCGGCGGAGATCCGCGCGTTTGCCCGGCTCGGCGCGGACGCGGTCGGCATGAGCACCGTGCCGGAGACGATTGTGGCGCGCCAATGCGGTCTGAAGGTGGCCGCGGTATCCTGCATCACCAACCTGGCGGCGGGCCGGAGCCGCAAGCCCCTATCGCACGCCGAGGTGCTGGAAACCGCCGAGCGGATGAAGAAACTGGCAGCCAAAATGCTCAAGAATTTTGCACAACTCTATGGCCAAGCCCAATAAGCGCGATTTGGTGAGAGCGGCAGCCAAAGCGCGCCAACGCGCCGTGGCGCCGTATTCGAAGTTCAAGGTCGGCGCAGCACTGCTGACCAAGTCCGGTCAGATCGTCACGGGTGCCAACGTGGAGAGCGCCAGCTACGGGCTGACCTGCTGCGCTGAGCGCGTGGCGCTTTTCAATGCGCTAACCGCCGGGAAGCGGGATTTCGTCGCCATGGCGGTGGTCGCCCGCGCCCCAGGCGGGCCGATGCCCTGCGGCGCGTGCCGGCAGCTCCTCGCCGAATACGCGCCCCACGCCGTGGTCTGGGTGGCGGACAGCCGCGCGTTGCGCACGATAGAAGAATATTCCGTGAGGGGTTTGTTGCCGGCCGCCTTCGTCGAGGTGCCGGAAGATTCGGATTGAGAAAGGGATTTGGAGCGGTAAGCTGCCACTTGGAAGAGTCTCTTGATGAAGTCCGATGTAGCTTTTGCGTTGGAGAATGCTGGCTGGCCCGCGCTCCTGGTGGACGGAGCCGGCACCATTTGCGGCGCTAGTCCGGCCGCCAGGAACCTGTTCAGCGCAGCCCTCAACGGCGAATCTCCCCGTCTTGCGGCGGTATGGTCTCCCGAGAACACCAGCACCGCCGACCAGTTGTTGGCCCAGTGGGAGCACTCCGCCGTCCCTACGCTGCTGCTCAAATTCCAGGCTAAGGACGGCCGGGCGGTCGGCTATCTCACGTCGATCTGTGCGCTCACCAAGGATGACCGGAAGTACTACGTGCTTCAGTTGTTGCGCGAGACCACGACCGCCGCGGCGGAACTCAAGCCGCCGGGCGGCGAAGCCGGCCTGGCGCTCAAGCAGAAGCTGGACTGCGCCCTGCAACTGGCGCGCACGGTGGCGTTGGATTTCAACAATGCCTTGACCAGCATCCTGGGCCACACGTCGCTCGTCTTGAGCAAGATGGAGCCCAACCATCCCTGGCGCGGCTCCCTGATCGAGGTCGAGAAATCGGCGGCCAAGGCGGCCGAAATCGCCAACGACCTGGGCACCTTCAGCCGCCAAGAGAAAGAGGCCCGCGCGCAAGCCTCCGGCAATCTGAATCTGCTCCTGCAGCGCAGCGTGGAGTTCTTCCAGCAAAACGCCGGATCGGCTCAGGCCACGTGGGCGTTACAGTTGGACCGCAAGCTCTTCGCGGCGAAGTTTGATGAAGCCAAGATGCAGCAGGCGTTCATTAAGATCCTCGAGAATGCCCTCCAGGCCCTGCAATCGGGCCGGGGCCGCATTACCGTGCAAACCCGCAACATCGAGCTGGCGGAGCCGACCCAGGACCGCAACGCGCAGTTGGCCGCCGGCGCTTATGTGTGCGTGGAAATCACCGACAACGGCAGCGGGATCGAGCCGGAGGTCCTGCCGCGGGTGTTTGAGCCCTTCTTCACGACCAAGCGCGGCGCCAATCATCGCGGACTGGGTTTGGCTTGGGTTTATGGCATTGTCACCAACCACGGTGGCGGCGTCGCCATCTCCAGCCAGCCCGGCACCGGCACCTCCGTCCGGGTTTACTTGCCCGCGGAAAAGCGGCTGGTGCGGGACAACGGGGTGACCTCCGATGATCTTAGCGGCACCCAAACGATCCTGATGGTAGATGACGAGGATCTGCTGCTGACGATGGGCAAGACGATTCTTTCGACGTACGGTTACCGGGTTCTGACCGCCGACGGCGGGCAGAAGGCGCTGGATATTCTTTTCCAAAAGGACCCCGTCGTGGACCTGGTCATCACGGATCTGGTGATGCCGGCCATGAGCGGCCGGGAACTGGTCGAGCAGCTCCATCGGCTTTCGCCGCAGACGCGCATCCTCTGCACCAGCGGCTACGTGTGGCCCGCGGGCCAGGAGAGCAACGGCGCCTACCTGCAAAAGCCGTTCACCAGCCAGGAACTGCTGCTCAAAGTGAAGCAGGCCCTCAGCGCGGAACCCGCCGCCGTGCCGGACTAAAACAGCAGTTGACCGCTTTCGTTAAATATCGTATTCACTGTTCTTATGCAAATCGAGAGTCTGAAAGTCTTTTGCGACCTGGCTGAAACCGAGAGCTTCACCAAGGCCGCGCAAATCAACGAAGTGACCCAATCGGCGGTAAGCCAGCAGATCAGCTCGCTCGAACGCCTCTTCAAAGCGCTGCTCATCGAGCGGAGCAAGAAGAAGTTCCGTCTCACTCGGGAAGGCCAGGTTCTATACGATTACAGCAAGCAGGTGATTGCCACCTACGACGCCCTCCACAGCAAGCTGCAGGAGATCAAGGACATCATTTCCGGGACCATCCGTGTGGCCACTATCTACAGCATCGGTTTGCACGATTTGCCGCCGTATCTGAAGAAGTTCCTGAAGAGCTACCCGACCGTCAACGTGCATGTTGAGTATCGCCGCGCCAACCAGGTGTATGAAGATGTGCTGGGCAACGTCGTGGATCTGGGCTTGGTGGCCTACCCGACGCGCGACAGCAAATTGGAACTCTGCCCCCTCCGCAAAGACGCGCTGGTGCTGATCTGCCATCCGCAACATCCGCTCGCAAAGAACAAGAGCGTGCGGTTCAAAGCCATCAACGATCAGAAGTTCATTAGCTTCGAGCCGGACATCCCTACCCGCAAAGCGCTGGATAAGATCCTCAAGGAACACAGCGTCCACGTGCAGCACGTGATGGAGTTCGACAATATCGAGACCGTCAAGCGCGCCGTCGAGATTGGCGCGGGCATCGCCATCGTCCCCCAGGGAACTGTGATTCAGGAAGTCGCCAAGCAAACGCTGGCTCAGGTGACCATTGAGGACGGGGAGTATTATCGGCCGCTAGCCGCGCTCTACAAGAAAAACAAAGTTCTCTCGCCGGCCATGAAACAGTTCCTGGCCGTCTTGAAAGACGAGAAATAGACAGACCCGCGCGGGTCGCAGCCTACTTTAAATTCGCGGGATTGAGCGGCTTCAAGTCCCGCGGCAAGAACATGCCGTTCTTGCGGATCAGTTCGCCGTCGAACCAGATCTCGCCGCCGCCCCATTCGGGTCGCTGGATCAGCACCATGTCCCAGTGCACCGCCGAGCGGTTGCCGTTATCGCATTCGTCGTATGCCTGGCCCGGGGTCAGGTGCAGTGAGCCGGCGATCTTCTCATCGAACAGGATGTCGCACATCGGATTCAGGATGTAGGGATTGAAACCGAGCGAGAATTCGCCCGTGTAACGCGCGCCCGCATCTGTGTCCAGAATCTCATTCAGGCGCCGCGTGTTGTTCGAGTCGGTCTTTACTATCTTCCCGTCTCTGAATTCCAGGCGCACGTTCTCGAACTTCGTCCCGGAGTAAAGCGTCGGTGTGTTGAACTGGATGCAGCCGTTGATTGAGTCTTTGACCGGGCAGGAAAATACTTCGCCGTCGGGGATGTTCCGGTCGCCTTTGCACATCTTCGCCCCGATGCCTTTAATGCTGAATTCGAGATCGGTGCCGGGGCCTTTGATGTGAACCCGGTCGGCGAGTCTCAGCCGGCGCTCCAGCGGCTCCATCGCGCGGGCCATCTTGCGGTAGTCGAGCGTGCACACATCAAAATAGAGATCCTCAAATGCCTCCGTGCTCATGCTGGCAGCCTGCGCCATGCTGGGTGTCGGCCAGCGCAGCACACACCAGCGGGTCTTGCTCACGCGATAGTTAAGGATGGGGCGGGTGGTGCTGGAGTAGAGCGCCATCCGCTCGCTGGCCACGTCGGCGTTCTCAGTGGCGTTGCCACTGCCGCGCACGGCGATGTAGGCCTGCATCTTCTTCATCCGGAACAACTCGAGGTCGCGGACCAGGCGCGCGTGCGCGTTATCGGTCGCGCGGAGCATTTCGCGGTTGATGCGGGTGTGACGGACTTCAATGACCGGTGTGGCGCCGGCCGCCCGGGCTGCCCGCATGAGTTCAATCGAGAACTCGTCCGGCACATCGATCATGTCCAGCAGGACACGGTCCCCCTTCTTCAATGCGGTGGAATACTCTACCAGCAGCTTCGCCAGTTTCTTATAGCGCGGGTCAGTCATAATACTTTCTGAAAAGTAAGCATGCGCGGAATCAGGAGTCGAGCCGAGAATCTCACCCCCCGGCGGACGGGGCGTGTCCTGCTGCTGGCCTTAACGCGCAGGAGCGCAGCCTTCAGGCTGCAGAATTGCGCGTTGTCGTGCCGCGTTTGTGGCTTGCCGGAGACCGTTGTGAGTTCGGGAGTTCTGCAGCCTAATGGCTGCGCTCCTGGGCGGTCGTCTGGAGCCTGCGTTGCTTGGCGGCAACAAACTGGCCCACCGGGGTGGTCTTGGCCTGACGCTTTTCCTGCTTGCGGAGCATCCGCTCGCGCCGCTTGGTCTCGCTGCGCAACAAATCCTCGGCTGACCATCCCCGTTCCTGGGCAAATTGCGCCAGGGCAAAAAGGCTCTCCGCCAGCTCCCTTTTTGTGCGAGCGGACTTCTTAGGGCACTCCGCCATCAGTTTTCCCTTGTGCGCCTTCTTCACGAGCTTGGCGGCCTGCAGCAGGGCGGGCAGACGTTTCGGGATCCCGTCCAGAGCGGAGGGCCGCGCATGCCGGGTCCCATGCTTTTCAGCCTGCTTGATCTTCTCCCAGTTCGCCCAGACCTGGTCCACGTCCTTGACATGGACCGTGCCGAATACATGCGGATGCCGCCGCACCAGCTTATCAGCGATATGGCGGGCAACCTTCTCAAAATCAAAGGCCCCACGCTCCCGGGCCAATTGGCTGTGGAAAACGACCTGTAAGAGCAAGTCGCCCAGTTCCTCTTCCAGCTCCTGGTCGTCGCCGGCTTCAATGGCATCGACCATCTCATAAACCTCTTCCACCGCATGCCAGCGCAGCGACATGTGGTCCTGCTCGCGGTCCCATGGGCAGCCCCCGGGCGACCGGAGTCGGGCCATAATCTTAAGCAAATCGTTTAGGGCAGACTGTTTCTTCATAAAGCGGAGCAGTGGAGAGCTGGAGTGATGGATTGGTGGAGTGCTGGGGCGGTGGTTCCCAACACTCCACCACTCCATCACTCCCTTCTTCCTTCATAGTATCACCAGGTTGTCGCGATGCACTACCTCCACCCGCTGGAGCTTCCGGCCCTTGATCTCGGCGGCGCCGAACGCGGCGATACCGCGAGCGAATTCTGTGCCGTTCAAATCGCAAATCCGCACCACTTCCCCGGCGGCAAAATCTCCGTCGCACCGCGCCACGCCGGGTGGCAGCAGGCTCTTGCCTCCTTCGCGCAACGCCTTCCGGGCGCCGGCATCCACGAACAATGCGCCCTTGGGGTGGTGAAAGAAAGCGATCCACCGTTTGTGGCCCCGGAGCCGCGTCGCCTTCGGCACGAACAACGTGCCCTCTACTTCGCCAGCCACTACGCGGGCCATCACCTTTTTCTTCCTGCCCGACGCGATGACGAGCGGGATGCCTGACCGAACGGCGATCTTGGCCGCCTGGATCTTGGACGCCATCCCTCCCACCGCGGTCGCACTATCCGTCCCGCCGGCCTTTTGTTCCAGCGCTTCGTCCACCTGCTCGATGAGCGGGATCGTCCGGGGATTCGCTTTGCCGAAGTTCTCCAGCACGCCATCCACCGTGGTCAGGATGAGCAGCAAATCCGCCGGCAACAGGGAAGCGACCAGCGCGGAGAGCTTGTCATTGTCGCCAAACTTCAGCTCCGTAAAGGAGACCACGTCGTTCTCGTTGATGATCGGGACAACGCCATGCTTCATGAGCGTCACCAGTGTGTTGCGGGCATTGAGATGGCGTTCGTGATGTTCGAGGTCATCGTGCGTGAGCAGGATCTGGGCAACGGACAGGCCATGCGCGCCGAAAAGCTTCTCGTAGATCGCCATGAGGCGCGATTGACCCACCGCCGCGCACGCCTGCAGCTCGGCCAACTCGTTCGGACGCTTGTCGAAGCCCAGCACCCCCATGCCAGCGCCCACAGCCCCTGATGAAACCAGCACAATCTCACGGCCCGCTTGCCGCTGCTCGGCGATTTGCGCCACCAACTGCTCCATCTGGAGCAGATCCGGCTGCTTCCGGCTGTCTGTCAGGACTCCGGTGCCCAGCTTCACCACGATGCGCGTGATGTCTTTCAGGATTTCAGAACGCACGCCCTATGGTAACAAAGCCTGCTGCTGCTGTCGATTTCCAAATCCCAACCGCGAAGCCCCAGAGCGCATTTTGACACCGCCGCCACCGCATAGGAGCGCAGCCTTTAGGCTGCAGAAGCGTGGAAGTTGAAGCAATCGGTGGAATCTGCCGACACCGCAGTGCAATCCGGTGCTTCAGCAGCCTAAAGGCTGCGCTCCTATGCGGTGGTAATAGTCCTGCGTCGCGTGGTGGCAGTAGCAAGATACGCCCGAAGCCCCAAGCAGATGGAGAACCTGGGCTGCGGAGCTTCGTGCTCGACCAGTTGCTCAATGAGGCGCTTCGCCTTAGACAAGACCAACCGCTCAAATCGAAGCTGGTAAACGTCCCCCGAACTCGTTAGCTTCTCTAGAAATCGCTGGCTTCCTAGCTATGCTGACACGACTACGAATTCGCAATTTCAAAAGGTTTGGTGAAGCCGACATCGAACTTGGGCAATCGGTTGTCTTCATCGGGCCCAACAACTCCGGCAAGACGACCGCACTACAAGCCCTGGCGCTGTGGAATGTTGGGTTGCAGAAGTGGAACGAGCGCCGTGAGGGCAAGACTTCTCCTGAAAAGCGCCCGGGCGTGACCATCAACCGCCGTGACCTTATTGCCATCCCGGTCCCGGACGCAAGCTTGCTCTGGCGCAAACTCCACGTCAGAGACGTGCGCCGTGTCAACGGCGGACCAGTAACTCAGAATGTTCGGGTGGACATCACGGTGGACGGCGTGACAACTGGCAATGTGTGGTCCTGTGGTTTTGAATTCGATTACGCCAACGAGGAGTCCTTTTACTGCCGCCCCCTGCGGCTCAGTGAAGATAAGAACCCTCAGCGGATGCCGGTGCCTGCCGAGGCTGGGGAAACGCGATTCGCGTTTCTTCCTCCCATGTCGGGCCTTGCGGCGACTGAGCCGAAATGGGAGAGCGGTCGCATCAACGTCCTGCTGGGCGAAGGCCAGACGGCACAGGTCTTGCGCAACCTCTGCCATCAGATTTACGAGCAACCCGACCCGAAATCCGCTTGGAAGGAAGTTTGCAAGTCCATCGAGTCCCTCTTTGGCGCCGAGCTTCAGCCGCCGCAGTTCATCAAAGAGCGTGGTGAAATCACCATGACCTACCGGGATCGCTCCGGGTGCCTCCTCGACCTGTCCTGCGCCGGGCGAGGGTTGCAGCAAACCCTGCTGCTCCTTACCCACCTGTACGCCAATCCCAAAACGGTCTTGCTGCTCGATGAGCCCGACGCCCACCTGGAAGTCCTCCGCCAGCGACAGATTTACCAACTCCTCACCGACGTTGCATCAGAGCAAGGCTCCCAGGTCATCGCTGCCAGTCATTCGGAAGTCGTGCTCAATGAGGCGGCCAACCGTGATGTTGTTATTGCCTTCGTAGGCGAGCCCCACCGCATGGATGACCGGGGCCAGCAAGTCCTCAAGGCCCTGACGGACATCGGCTTCGACAACTACTACCAAGCCGACTTGAAGGGATGGGTGCTCTATCTGGAAGGTTCCACGGAATTGGCGATCCTCCGCGCATTCGCTCGCGTCCTGGGTCACAAAGCGGCCGAGCACCTCGAGCGTCCTTTTGTCCATTACCTCACCACCAATTTGCCTGGCAGGGCTCGGGAGCACTTCTTCGCCCTGCAAGAAGCCCGGGGTGACCTGGTGGGCGTGGCACTCTTTGACCGGATCGAAAGGCCCCTTCAAACCGGCACGCCTCTCACCGAGCTGATGTGGCAAAAGCGCAAAATCGAGAACTACCTCTGCCAGGAGGAAGTCTTGCTCGCGTGTGCTCGTCACGACCAACCGGACGATCTGTTCGGACTGACCGAAGCTGCTCGCCGCGAACAGGTCATGCGCGAATGCGTCACCGAAGTTACTAACGCCCTCGCCACTTTGAGCCGCCCCAGCCCGTGGTCTGCCGACATCAAGGCCAGCGATGAGTTCCTCAATCCCGTCTTCGAGCGGTTCTTTAAGAAGCTGGGACTGCCCAATCTCCTCAGAAAAACCGATTACCATATCCTCGCTGGCTTGGTTCCCAAGGACAAACTGGACCTAGAGGTGACTGCCAAGTTGGACGCCATCCTGGCCGCCGCGGAGAAAGCCCGGCCCAGTGGCGAATAGCCAGGTCACGCAACCCCACCACGCCCAAGCCGGATGGCCAGCCGGCAGTTCACCGTTTGAACGGAGTCAGGAGTCGGAGGTTGGCTTCTTCTCTGGAGACGGAGGCGTGCGGGGTGGCCTGCCGGTCCCGGAAACGCTGCGTGATCAGAGCTTTTTCTAGATCGGTCAGCGCCCCGTCATCCAACCACTCGTTCTGGGGCAGTTTCACCCCCCCCTGCTGGAAACCACACTTGCGCTGGCGTCGCTGGCAGGGACGGGTCCCTGCAATCAGCGTCAACGGATCACTCCATTCTCCGCCAGCCCCAGATGCCATTTCCAAATAGAATCTCTCCGCCAATCCTCATTCTACGGAGCATAAGACACGTAGCGCATCCGCCAGAAACCAGGCGTTCCCGTCTGATGGTTGGTGTAAATCACCAGCCCATCCACATCGGCCGCATTTGTCAGTTGTGGCGTCCAGGTTATTGGCGGCATCAGATTGCCCGTCCATTCCAACACATAATGACACAGGGGGGCACCTGAAAACGTCAGTCGATAATCGTTAGGGCCTGCGCTGACCGGACTCGTTGACCGATTCAGTCCGGGGCCGCCGACCAACACCGTCACCGTTGCCGAAACGATGCCGCCAACCCCATCGCTCACTATGTAGGTGAAGGCGTCCGTCCCCACGTAACCGGCGGTCGAAGTGTATGTGATGTTCATGCCGTCCGTGGTCGCCGTCCCGTGCCCAGGTGCGCCAACCGACGTCACGGTGAGCGGATCACCGTCGGCATCGGTCGGGGCGTACGTGCCACCGACGATTCGCTGGGTGGCAGCCACCCCACTCAAGGCGCCGATCGTGATGTTGCTCGTCAGGGGAACATTGTTGGAACCAACTATCACGGAGAAGTTGTCGAACAGAACGGTTCCAAGGGTCCAATGGTCGTCACCAAACAAATTCATGGACACCCTGATATCGGCGTTCAGAGCGGACGTGCTATTGGGTACGGTGGTTACCGAGAAATGCCGCCAGTGATTTCCACCCACGTCGCCGTTGGGAGTGCCGATATAGGAATTATGCTCACCCAGGAAACCTCCGGTCGCATCCTCGAAACGGAGGCCAACGCGGATTTGATTCCCGGCGGTCACGGTATTCTGAATGTTGTAATCAAAAGAGAACGTGACTGGAGCGGCCCCATTCGCTGCCGCCCCGAGGGGAAAGTAATCGGACCGGAAGTCAACATTGCCAGTGCCATTACTGGTTTCGGATATGCAATTTGTGCCTGCGGCGCTCGGTCCATTCGCCGGGGAGTTGGCAAAACCCACGGAACCAGCCGTCCCTCCGCTGCCTCCTTGATTCCAGCTTAACGTGCCGTACTCAAAACCCGGGTTGGCCGGCCCGATGGCCGTCCGCTTCGGAGCCGGGCCAGCCGTGCGAATATTGGAATACGCGCTAAAGCCGGACGCATTCCAGGAACGTATGCGGTAGGAGTAACTTGCGCCCGCAATGGTCGAGCCATCAACATACGTCGTTACGTTGGACCCAACGCTGGCGATTTCGCTCCAGATGCCGCCGGTCCCGGGACTGCGTTCGATTGAAAAGCCCGCCTCGTTATTGTCATTGTCACGCCACAGAAGCTGCACACTGTTGGTCGCGATTGCGCTCAGCAGTCTCGGGGCGGAGGGCGGATAAAGCGCTGGCCCGGCCGTCACCACGACCACATTATCGACATAGCGATATTCGCCGCTCCCTAGGCCGCCGTCGTTCTGCTCGAAATAGAGGGTCACCGTCTGGCCGGCATAGCTGCTGAGGTTCGCTGTGCGCGCAACCCAGGTATTGTGGTTTGTCAGACCCGCCCAATCGAGCAACGTGATAGAGGTCCCATTCCCGGTTTGGAGGCGAACGCGCAAAAGCCCGTCATTGTTGGCCATGGCATCAAAGCTGAGCGCTGTTGCGTTGGGCGGCAGGATGATTTGGCGGCTGAACCAGGAATTGGGGGAGGTATCCGGGTGGCCCAGGTCCGAGCCGTCGAGCAGCAACGCGCCTGGCGGATTGCCGGTGTTTGCGGTCCAGATCGCTTTGTCATACGGCTTGCCGCTGGTACCGCCCGTCCAACCCTGTAGAGTGCTGGCGAAATCGTAGGACAACTTCCGTCCGACGTTGTTGCGGACCAGCTTCACAAAGACGTCCGGAGTCACCACCCGGACATCTGGAGCCAGATTGGTGACCACCTGCAAGACGTTCGCCTGGGTTTCGCTCCAGACCAAGACGCTCACGAAAGTATAACCGGATGGGCTGGATGGGTCGCGTGGATACGAGTTGAGGTTGGCAATCAGATTGGTGGGCTCCTCCAACCCCGACCAGAGCAAGTCCCGCGCGGCAACGACCGGCTGGCCGTTGGTGGAAAAGCGCACCGCGCCGTGCGCTCCATTGTATGGCGCGTATTCGAGGTATAACAGCCCGTTGATATTTGGCTGTGCCAGGTATTTGTTCCACAGATCAAGCCGGCTGAAGGAATTAAAGTCGATAATTTCGACGATGTTCAAATCGGCGCGGGTCATCAAATCACCAAGCCTTTGCACGTGCAGATCAAGGTCCGCCGGTGGAAACATGCTCGGATACATGTACCCGGCGCCGCTGGGGCCGGCGACGAAGAAGTCGTTATTGGAATCGCTCGAAGAGAGGTCGTAATGCCAGCGCAGGACCGACGGCGCCAGATCGGCCAGCGAAGGAGAAAGCGCCCAACCCATGCTGAATCGACCTCGCGCAGGATTGTTAAAATACCCAGGTTCACCCCCCAGGTTCCACTGCACGTTGTCTCCATCGGACATCACGAACGTGACGTAGTGCACATTGGTTTCGGAGATCGGATTCGCATAGGTCTTTTGGCTTATCGTGTCATCTCGGATGCTGCTCAACGTGGAAAGGTCCAGCGCAAAGTCGGCGGCGAGGGTGAATACGCCGTTGCTGGAACCGTTTCCGACAAACACACTTTCACCCTGCGAAGCGTCGCCCCAGCCGAGACAAGCCGAGTCCGGATTCATTTGGCCCATGACAAAACTACGGAAAGGCGAGTTGCCCTCATAGAAGGTGAAAGCGCCGGACATCGCGGCGTAATCGCGCAGGTCGTCGTCGAAAGAGGGTTTTTGCTCGACCACCACTTTTCGGCTCAGCATCGCGTTGTAGTTGGTCCACACCCACATATCATTATGGAGGCGCACGTCGGCGAGGAGGTTGGTTATCCCATGGGAGCGAACCGTGGACTCGATGCTGGCATCGACGGCAACAGCGTTGAAGGGGCCGCAGAGAGAGTTGGCGGCGTTGAGCGAATCACTGTTGGCCGCCTTGTCGTACAGGATGTAACCGCTGGCAAAACCCTTGAACTGATCGAGTACCAACCAAGGGTTAACGGCAATGGTGTAAGGAATCCCATAAGCAGAGTAGAGGTGCTGGTACCAGATGCTGTAGCCGCTCCCACCATCGATATAAATCTGCCGCGAAGACTGCCGCGCCACGAGGCCCTGCAACGTGGCAATGAGAACCTTCTGCGCCGAGTTGGCCAGGTTCCCGTCCGTGATCACAACCAAAGACGTTGCGTTGGTGCCTTTCGGGAAACCACTTTCGCCGGCCCGCGTCGCAAACGCCATGCCGAACGTGATCACGAACAGCAAAAACGTCATCCGCCAAAGCGATGGATGGCTATTCTTCATTCAAAAACCACACTACCCGCGACCCACCGGCCGATATCGGCCAAGCAAGCTACAGGCGGGAGGATAATAATTAGCTTAACGGATTTAGCTCAAGGTCTTTAGGGCACATATCCTGTCCGCCAGAAGCTTACTACTGATGCGACCCGCTTGCTCCCTTGCCTGCTTCCGATGAATCCAGTATAGGGAAGGCGTTAAAATGACCACACCTTCCATTCGGCGCATCGCCTGGCTCGGAACCGCGCTGGTGCTGGCTGGCTGCGGGAAACCCGCATCGGTCAAGCCCAGCGCTCCGCATCCGTTGCCTCCCTCCCCGCTCATTGCCAAAGGCGCCCCGGGGCGGCATGGCGGGCGCTTTGTCATCGCCGCCACTAGTAGTCCAAAGACATTTAACCCTTTGTTCGCCCTCGATAGCGAGTCCGATAGCATCGTCCGCCTGCTGTTTGGCTCGCTGGTCAATCTGGATTGCACCACGCAGCAACCTGGCCCCGGCCTGGCCGAGTCATGGTCCGTCGCGCCGGATCAAAAGACATGGACCTTCAAGCTCCGGGCAGGCGTGCATTGGAGCGACGGCGCACCCCTGACCGCCGACGATGTCGTGTTTACCTGGAACGACATCATGTCCAACCCGGGGTTCAACCACGTCACGTACGACCTGTTCCGCATCGGCGGCAAGGCGTTCGCCGTAAGCAAGGTCGATGACCTCACCGTCAGAGTGGTGACGCCGGAGGTTTTTGCGCCGTTCGTGGAGTTCTTTGGCGGCGTGCCGATCCTGCCCAAACATGTCCTGGAAGATGCCGTAAGAGCTAAAGTCTTCCCCGTCGCCTACGGCATTAACTCGAAGCCGAACCGGATCGTCGGGTGCGGGCCGTATCGCCTGAAGGAATTCCGCCTCAGGCAATTCACCTTGCTGGAACGTAATCCGGAGTATTGGGTGACCGATCGGCAGGGCAGCCGTTTGCCTTGCATCGACGAGGTGATGTTCAACGTGCACCGCGGCCCGGGGACCGAAGGTGGCTTCTTCCTGAACGGCCAAAGCGACGTCTGCGACGCGGTGAGAACGCAGCTCTACGCGCAGTACAAGCAGGCTTCAGCCGGCGGAGCTTTCCAACTCGTCGAATTGGGAGTCGGCGCCGAACGAGACTTCCTCTGGTTCAACCAAAACACCGGGACCAGCGCTGAGGGCAAACCGATAGTCAATCCCGGCAAGCTGAAATGGTTCCGGAATAAGAAGTTCCGCCAGGCGTTCTCGTGCGCTATCGACCGGGATCGCCTGGTGCGCGAAGTTTACGGTGGTCGGGCGCAAGCCGCCTCGGGCTTCATCTCGACCGAAAACCAGAAATGGAACAACCCGAATATCCCACATTACGACTTCGATCTTGGCCGCGCTCGCGCTCTGCTCGCGGAAATCGGTATCCAGGACCGCAATGACGATGGGGTAATGGAGGACGCTGACGGGAATCCAGTTGAAGTGCGGTGCTATTCGAATGCCGGCAATCCCCTTCGCGAAAGGGCGGCGGTCATGATCCAGGAAAACCTGAAGAAACTGGGAATCAGACTGGTCTGCCTGTCCCTCCCCTATCAGACGCTGGTGGAAAGGATCAACGTCACCTTCGATTACGAATGCGCCTTAATGGGCCTGGGTGGTGGCGGCGGCGACCCCGGCGCCCAGATGAATGTGCTCCGGTCCAGTGAGGAGCTCCACCAGTGGTTCCCGTTCCAGAAGGCGCCCTCAACCGATTGGGAGGCCCGGATCGACTCACTCATGGACGCCCAGATGCGAACATTGGATTTTGCGCAGCGCAAGAAATGCTTCGACGAGGTGCAGGTCATCCTGGCTGAGGAGCTGCCGATGATTTACACCGTCGCGCCCTTGGCCGCCGCCGCCATCCGTCCGGACATCGAAAACCTCCGCCCCGCCGTCCTGAGCCCTTACCCCATCACCTGGAACCTGGAGGAGCTTTACTTCAAGAAACAATAACGGGCGCTGCCAGCGAGCCGCGTCCGGCGCCTTCACAGGCTAGAAGACCCGCAACGTATCGAGCACTGCCTTGATCCGGGGCACTTCATGGGTGCGGAACAAATCGGTCTTTCCCAGCGCGGCCAGCACAGCGAAGAACGGTTCGGCGCAACGCACCTCCTCGCCGAAATACTCGAAGGCGTNNGTGCTGTCCTGCAGGTTGCGGTAGTAGAAGCCCAGGCCCGGATCGATCAGTATCTTCTCAACGCCGCTCCGGACCGCGATCTCAATCTGGCGCGCAAAGTAGTCCTGCATCAGCGCCACCGGATCGACACTGAAATCGAAATCGCCCACCTCCCGCACGTTCCTGCCCTGGACGTAACAGATGATCACCGCCGCGTCGTGGGCGGCCACCATGCGGTACAATTCGTCAGTCCGATCGGTGCCGGTGAGATTCAGTATGTTTGCTCCAGCCTCCAGGCAGGCGCGCGTCACCGCCGGCTGATAGGTCTCTGCCGAAACCAGAATGCCAGCCCCCCGTAGCTCCCGGATGACCGGCAGCAACTTGCTGTTCTGACCCGCCTCGTTCACGCGCGACGCATGGGCCAAAGTGGACTCCGCGCCAATGTCGATAATGTCCGCCCCCTGTTCCCGCATGACCCGGCCCCTGCGCACCGCGCTTTCGGCGGTAAGACAGACGCTCTCCCGATACCACGAGTCCGCTGAGAGGTTGATGACGCCCATGATCGCGGGCCGCGCATTGAAGGCGAAGTGGCTGCCGCCGATGGAGAATTCCTTGACGCGTGCTTTGGCCGCCTCGCGATTTCTATCGAGCAACTCCGCCAGTTGTTCCAGTCCCAGCATGGCAAGCAAAGTATCGCAAATCCCAATTCTTGAAAGTTATAACTCCATTCCCGATCGCGGTGCGGGTTCCCAGTCCCGCAGCCCAATATCGAGGCATTTCGGCTTCCGATGTATTCCCTGAAGTTGGCGCGCCCGCCGCGACTCGAACGCGGGACCCTCTGCTTAGAAGGCTGTCGGGAGCCAAGAACCGATGCGATTTGCTAGGAAAATAAGCCCTTTTTGGAGGCTGTCAAACCTGCGGTGCCGTGCGGGGGCCGTGCTCCCTCGGGGTGGTGGTATAATTGTGGTATAATTTAGGGCTCTCTCGCCACCGACCAGATGTAGTTCTTGGTGCGTGCTGTCCAGAGCTCCAGCCGTATAAGCGCCTCCACGACCATCGATGCTTCCCAGGCGGTATCGAGTTTGAGCGTTAGTTCCATGCAGGTAATCTACCAAACCCGTCGACCCGGAGTTGCCAGGGTCGCCGTGGAGAGTTAAATGTCCTGTGTGAAACGAGACAAGCCCCGAGGTAAATTGATTTCCGGGAAGCTGCGAGACGAGCCCTTTGGGCCTGCGCTGGACAAACGGCTCGTTGTCGACCCTCGAGCACTTTCCGAGGGCTTTCGCCGAATCGAAGACCTCGCAACGGGACGAGTCAAAGGGCTGACCGAAGCCGAATTCCGAAGGGATATCGGCGAGAAGCACTAATCTGCACGAGGCAGCGAGCGGAGGTTCTTCAAAAGATGCCGAGGGTCGAGCGACTAAAGGAGACGCGAAGGCCAGGTTGGATTGTTCAAATCCAGGTTAACAAGAAATTCCTCGGCCCGCTTCAGCATTCCTTCGCAGGAAGACACGCTCTGGATGACCCAGTTGTTGATCTCGTCTGGGGTTAGGTCGCGCTTCATTTCCCCGGCGGAGATTTGGCGCAACTCAGCGCACTTCTCCCCCAGCAACTGGGCCATTGTTGCAGGGGGCACAAAACCGCCCCTTAGGTAGACGCAGAGCCAGGTGAACAACCGATTCGCAGTTTTGTCGGAGTCGTTCTTGTGCAATTCAGCCTGCTCCCAAATCGCAGTCAACAACTGGTGGGCGCGCGTGCAGCACGAAGCGAGATCCTCACAAAAGGAATTGACCACTACGGGGCTAGTATACTCAAACGACTTGAGGAAGGGGTGAGCTACAACAGGAGCTAGCGCGGCCTAGAGTTGCTGGCAGAGGCGGATTCCGGCGCCTTTGGCGTCCTCGCGATTCATCCGCCCAAGGTAGGAAACCGCCTGCTATAGTCAAGCGAACGGACGCCTCTAGGAGGAGCGCATTCTTTGCTGCATATCGCGCGGGTCGACGTGCTTCTGCTCCTGGTTGTTGATGTTCGCTTGCAAAATCTCGCGCAGTTCGCGGGTCTCTTGGGCGAGTTTGTTGATCTGGTCTTAAAGGCTGGGTGCTTTGCATTTCATACGTTTTCAAATTCCTCCCTCCGCACGATTGCCAAGCTCTCCGCGACTGGCCAACTCCCCAAGCGCTCCGCAGCCCGAACGATCGATAGTGGATTGTCGTCGAAGCGGTAGGCTAAGAGCGAACTCGGATAGCGTCCGGCCGGTTCAATTCCGCAGCCTTCATTCTGGCGTTTTTCGGCCAGCCCGAGAATTCGTGCCGCGAGGTCACAAAAGCAGTCAATACCGGGATTGATCGCCGGCCACGAACCCATCAGGCTGACGCTTGCCGACTCATGTTGTCAGGGTGAGAAGAATATCGGCATACCAGGCACAGTTCAGTCCCAGCGTCTCATCGAGTTGCATGTCACAGCCGGCCATGTCCATGCGCGCGGAATGGACCCCGAGCAGCTTCCAGGGCAGTTGCGCATCGGTGGACTGACTGCGCATCACCACCGGCGCGCCGCTGGTGCCGCGGTGCGTTCGCGCATCTGTGAGAAAATAGCCCGAGCCCTGGAAACGCAGGCCGAAGGACGAGGCGATCACCGCCTGCCGCACCACCGGCAGGTGGTGCAGCGCGTCGTGGAAACCGAGCGGGAAGCCAACAATCAGGAGCGAGGTGCCTACTTCCACCTCCTGGAGCGAGCGTTGCAGATGCGCCGGCGTGAAACACCGCAACACCACCGACTGCGGCAATGCCGCGCGATCCAGTTCGATCACCGCCACGTCGATCTCGCCACCGGCATCGTTGCCCTGGTGCCAGACACTTTTGCCGTCGAGATACAGCGGCACCGAGATACCCGTCGAACGCGTGAGATTCTTGGCGTCGGTGTGGAGCTCGATCTCGATACGGTTGGGAAAATGCTTGCTCGGCTGGTCGATCACCACGTGCCTGCTCGTCACGAGGAACAGCCGGCCTTCGCGCTCGAAGAAAAAGCCGCTCGCACCGGTGAGCGGACGCTTGCCGTCGAAAGTCGCAATCCGGACCGTCGTCAGCAGCAGCGGCTCAATCATGGGTGCCTTTGCGCATACAAACAGAATTTGGTTTTTAGCGCCGCGCGGTTCAGGGGGAATTGCCTTTCGAGCGCGGAAAGGGCCAAGTCAAGGCGAGCGAAAACCCAGAATCAACGTAGGCAACCCAGCAAGCTCCATACCCTGTTCAGACGAATTAGGGGGAGGTGGCGCCACCCTGGCTCAAGAAAAACGAGGCTGAGAGCGGCGGCAAGGTGAGTCTGAGCGAATAAGGCTGGTGGTGCCATCTGATTGGGGCGGCTTCCACACCGCCGGAATTGCCTTGGCCGCTGCCCCCATAGAACTGGAAGTCGCTGTTCAGCAGCTCTTTCCAGTAGCCGCCCCCCGGAACGCCGACGCGATAACCATGCCGCGGCACAGGCGTGAAGTTGAAAGCCGCCAGGAGCAAATCGTTGCTATGGCGCCCGCGGCGCAGGAAGAAGAGCGTGCTGTTGTCCGCGTCACTGTGGTCGACCCATTGGAAGCCGTCGGGCGAGAAGTCGCGTTCGTGCAGCGCGGGCTGGGATTGGTAGAGGTGGTTCAGGTCTTTGACCCAGTGCTGAACGCCGGCATGGCGGGGCTCATGGGTCACATGCCATTCGATTCATGGTTCCACTCGGGCCACTGCGCTAGTTCGTCGCCCATGAACAGGAGCTTCTTGCCGGGCATGCCGTACATGTAACCAAAGAGTAGGCGCAGATTGGCATATTTCTGCCACTCGTCGCCCGCCATCATGCCGAAGATCGAACCTTTTCCGTGGACGGTTTCATCAT
>PLZQ01000179.1:0-24453 GCA_003152225.1 Limisphaerales bacterium
TATGGAGCGAGGTGAATTTGCGCTGAAGCAGGCCATTGCGGGCGGGCCGCACTGTCTCAATGGGCTGCTAGCGCTTCGCGGCGTCAGCCTCTTTAGTGGCTTTAGGCTTGTACAGACCCGCCTTGATAAACGGTTCGAGATAAGCGCCGTAGCCAGCCTGCTCCATCTCCTCGACGGGGATGAACCGCAGGGAGGCGGAGTTGATGCAGTAGCGCAGACCCGCGGGGGCGGGGCCATCGTTGAAGACGTGGCCAAGGTGCGAATTCGCGGCGCTGGAGCACACTTCAGTCCGCTTCATACCATAGGAATTGTCGGAGTGCTCGACGACGCCATTGGTGGCCAGCGGGCGCGAGAAGCTCGGCCAGCCGCAACCCGAGTCAAACTTGTCCAGCGAACTGAACAGCGGTTCGCCCGAGACGACATCAACATAGAGCCCGGGCTTGTGGTTATCCCAGAACTCGTTGCGGAAGGACGGTTCGGTGGCGGCATGTTGCGTGACCTCAAACTGCATTGGCGTCAGCTTTTGCTTCAGCTTTGCGGCCGGGGGCTTTTGGAAGGTGCTCATAGCGGAATTGGTAAATAGGGGCGGAACGGCGGCTGGAGTGTTCGTCGAGGTCTGCGACGACGCCCGGGGGCAGCCCGCCAAGGCAACGGCTGCCAGGGCGGCGGCCACGCTCGGCCAGCCCAAGGGTTTCACCAGGTTCATGCAGGATAATAGCACAAGGGGGGCGGTTGGCCAGCGCCTCCGAAATCCATAAGGTGCATGAATACAACGCCCCTCTTAAAGGCCCCTCGGGGTGGTCTGGGGGAGGTCTGGTACCACCCTGGACATACCCTGGTACCATAGAACCCCCTGACAGGGCCATTTTTGATCAATTGGGCTTATACAACTCGGCTGCTGGTGCCCGCAGCGCGTCCGGTTGGTACATGCCTTGCCGCCTCGGTCGGCCATGCAGCCGATGGCAGATGGCAGATGGCAAACTAAGAACGCTAGCGGCAGCATTAGCTAGCCAGCGCTGATGTCCCGAGGCATAATGGGGCTATGAGCGAGCCAAACAACCAGCAACCCGCCATTCGGGTGGTGATGATGCCGCGCGACACCAACCCCATGGGGACCATCTTTGGCGGCATCATCCTGAGTTACATTGATCAGGCGGGCGCCGTCGAATTCCGCCGGCGGTCGGATAAGCGGATGGTGACCGTGGCCATGCACGAGGTCAAATTCCTCGCGCCGGTGTTGGTGGGCGACCTGGTAAGCTTCTATACCGAGACGGTAAAGATCGGCAACACGTCCCTCACTGCGCGCGTGACAGTGGAAGCCAAGCGCGGCCTTGCGCCGCATGAGACGGTACGGGTGACCCAGGCTGAGGTGGTGTACGTGGCCCTCGACGAGCAGGGCAAGCCGGTGCCGGTCCTTCAGGTCGGATAATCAGGCGCTCCAGCCCTTGCGATAAGGGCGCTGCAGCCACTGGTTCAGCTCGGGGAGGTTGGTGACCTTCATGTTGGGCCCGTCCCATTCCAGTTTCTTTCCAGCGCCGGCGTGTTGGGCCAGGTTGCCGAGCAGGGTGAATTCGGTCAGGCGGGCGCCGTAGTCGAAGGGGGCGGCGGTTTCGGTCTTGCCTTCGCGGCAGGCCGTGAGGAAGTCCGTCATGGTGTTCTTCGGGCGCGGCAGGGTGCGGGGCGGCTGAGTTATCTGCTGCATTTTCTCCATGGGCAGAATGTGGAACTTGCCACCATAGGTGCCGGTATAGAGGATGCCCTTTTCGCCGACATAAATGGTGCCACTGTCGGGCCGGTCCATTTCTTCGTCGGGATACTGCTTTTGCAGCTCGGCGAGCAGCGGGGGGAAATTCCGGTCGGCGCCCTTGGCGGCCTTAAGCTTTCCGACGGCGTTGTCGGTGGCATTCTTGTTGAATCCCTCATACCAGTAAACTTTTGCCGGCGGCATGTCGCCGCGCGCGGGGATGTCCCAGCGAACGCGGCTGCCGGTTGGGTAGCGTTCGTCGCTGCCGCCGCGCATTTCCTCGGCTTCGACGCTGGTTGGGTGCTCGATCTTAAGCGCCCAGAACACTCCGTCGAGCACGTGGCAGCCCATGTTGCCGATTGAGCCGTTGCCGAAGTCGTACCAGCCGTGCCACTCGTGCGGGTGCAGGTCGGTGTGATAATCGCGATAAGGCGCGGGGCCAATCCAGTTGTCCCAATGCAAACCGGCGGGCGGGGGCAGGTAGGGCGGGCGCGGCCCGACGCCGCCATTGGCGCGGTCGGTCCAGCTATGGGTCTCCTTGATGTTGCCGACGACGCCGGCCCAGACGAATTCACAGAGCCGGCGGTAGCCGTCCTCGCAATGGCCCTGGTTGCCCATTTGCGCGGGGGCCTTGGACTCGCGGGCCATAGCCCGCAGCTTGCGGGCTTCGGCGATGTCGTGCGAGAGTGGCTTTTCGCAGAACACGGCTTTGCCCAATTGCATGGCGAGCATGGCGGGCAGCGCGTGGTGATGGTTGGGGGTGGCGATAAACACCGCGTCGATCTGCTTGCCCAGTTGGTCGAACATCTTGCGGTAGTCCGTGAAGACCAGCAGTTTGGACGGGTCCTGTTCCTTTTTTTGCAGCCACGCCTTCACCTTCGCGTGGTTCTTCTCATCCGCGTCCACAATGGCCACGAGGTTGTCCTTGCTTTGGGTGACCACCCAGTCGAGATGACTCATGCCACGTCCCCCGCAGCCGATCTGCACGCAGTTCAGCTTGGCGCCCGGGCGCGCGGCGCCGAGGACATGGGGGACGGGCAGTAAACCTCCGGCGGACAAAGCCCCGGCGGCCAGTGCGGAACGCTTAAGAAATGAGCGGCGATTCAAGGCAGAATTCATAGTTCAGTATCAGAGCATTTACCGACGCAACCAGGACGCATGGCTCACAGTGTCGCAGAGCCGGTCAAAAGCTCAAGACGGCTCTTGCGGCCGAAAGGTAACAGGCCAATGGAAAATATGAAGATTCGTTATATGGTATGTTACCAAAAAACGCATGTCTTTTCAGGATCAATCGATCAAGCGCAAAGCGATGTCGGTCATCATGCTGACGAGCGTGGCGGTGCTACTGCTCACGGCGACGGCCTTCACGGTCTATGATTTGGCCACCTACCGCCAAAACCTGGCGGGCAGCCTCTCGGCGACGGCGGCGATCATCGCGGACCACAGCACGGCGGCGCTGACTTTACGAGACGCGCAGGACGCCCGGGCCACGCTGGCCTCGCTCCGGGCTGACCCGCGCATCGTGGCGGCGGCTCTTTATGATCGCCAAGGCAAACTTTTCGCCCGGTATCCCCTCCAGGCTCCTGACCGCGAGTTTCCGCCCGCGCCGGCCAGGGTCGGCTGGCGATCCGAGGGCGGGCGCGTGCTGGTCTTCATGCCCGTCACGGAAGGCTCGGCGAGATTGGGCACGCTCTATTTAAGATCGAGCCCCTATCCCCTGTATCGGCGGCTGCAGATGTATGGCGGGCTGGTGTTGACTATCTTGTGCGGCTCGGTCCTGGTGGCGCTGGCCATTTCCAACACCCTGCAACGGCGGATTACCCGTCCGGTACTCGCGCTGGCGGCGGTGGCCAAAGCCGTTTCCGAGCGAGGCGATTATTCCATCCGCGCGCAAAAGCTCAGCGGTGACGAAATGGGGCTGCTCACCGATGCCTTCAACCAGATGCTCGGGCGCATCGAGGAGCAAACCGAGGTCCTGCGCCAGCATGAGGAAATCCGCTCCTTCCTGGCCGCCATTGTGGAATCCTCCAACGATGCGATTATCGGCAAAGACTTCGAAAGCAAGGTGATAAGCTGGAACGCCGGGGCGGAACGGATGTTCGGCTATGCCGCGGCGGAAATGCTCGGTCAGCCGATTACCCGGCTGCAGTCGCCTGACCGCCCGGAAGAAGAGGCGAGCATTTTGGAGGAGGTCAAGCGGGGAAGAACGCGCCACTACGAAACCGTGCGCATCCGCAAGGACGGCCGGCCCATCAAGGTTTCGCTCAGCGTCTCTCCGATCAAGAACTCGCACGGCGAGATCATTGGTGTTTCCTCCATCGTCCAGGACATCACCGAACGCAAGCGCGCCGAGCGGGAGCTGCAGGAGAGCCGGGCGCGATCTGCCGACATCATCGGGTCGGCTATGGACGCCATCATCAGCGTGGATGCCGGGCAGCATATCACCATTTTCAATGAAGCGGCGGAGCGGATGTTCGACTGCCCGCGTGGAGAAGCGCTCGGGCAACCGCTCGACCGGTTCATCCCGGCGCGGTTCCGCGCGGCACACCGCGAGCACGTGGCCGTCTTCGGCCGCACCGGCATCACCAGTCGGGCGATGGGCAATCTGCGTCCCCTCTCCGGTCTGCGCGCGAACGGCGAGGAGTTTCCGATCGAGGCCTCCATTTCCCACATCGACGTTGGGGGGCAGCAGACTTATACGGTGATTCTGCGCGATATCACCGAACGCAAGCGGGCGGAAGAGCAAATCCTCCAGTTGAACGCCGAACTGGAGCAGCGGGTCGAGGAACGCACCGCGGAGTTGACCGCGGCCAACAATGAGCTGGAGTCGTTCACTTACTCAGTCGCCCATGACCTGCGGGCTCCGCTCCGGCACATCGACGCCTTCTCGAAGATTCTGTCGGAGGATTGCGCGCCCTCGCTGCCTGCGGAAGCACAGCATTACCTGAGCAACATACGCACCAGCGCCACTAAGATGAGCCAGTTGGTGGATGACTTGCTTAACCTGGCACGCGTTGGCCGGCAGGAACTGAACCGGCAGTCCACGCCGCTGAGCGAGTTGGTGGACGAGGTGCTCGAGGAGCTCAAAGAGGAAACCGCCGGCCGGAAGCTCGAATGGCACCTCCAACCTCTGCCGGCCGTCGAGTGCGATCCGGGCCTAATGAAGCAAGTGTTCGCCAACCTCCTCTCTAACGCCGTCAAATATACGCGGCCCCGCCCGGTGGGCGTCATCGAAGTGGGCTACCGAAAGATGAACGGCGACAGCGCGGTCTATGTCCGCGACAACGGCGTCGGCTTCAATATGAAATACGCGGACAAGTTGTTTGGCGTGTTCCAGCGCTTCCATCGGGCCGAGGAGTTCGAGGGCACCGGCGTCGGGTTGGCTACCGTGGACCGGATTGTGCGCAAGCATGGCGGGCACATCTGGGCGGAAGCCGCGGTTGATAAAGGGGCGACGTTCTATTTTACAGTGGCCGGGTTGGAGCCGGCGCCGGAGCAAAAGCAAATGGCGATATGAACAATAATGAAGTGGAACTCCTGCTGGTCGAGGACGATCCAAATGACGTGGAGCTCACGCTGCTGGCCCTGCGCAAGCATAAGCTGGCGAACAAGATTCACGTCGTGCGGGACGGCGAGGAAGCGCTGGACTTTGTCTTTTCCCGCGGGACCTACGCCCACCGCAGCTCGAATGGCCCGCCCAAGGTCATCCTGCTGGATTTGAAGCTGCCCAAGGTCAACGGCCTGGAGGTGCTAAAGGCAATCAAAGGCGACCCACGCACCCGAGCGGTGCCGGTGGTGGTGATGACCTCGTCTCGCGAGCAGCGCGACATGGTCGAGGGCTACCGGCTGGGCGTCAATAGCTATATCCAGAAGCCGATCGACTTCAGCCAGTTCCAAACGATCATCCGCGACCTCGGCTACTACTGGCTGGTCGTCAACCAGAGCCCCCCGCCCGAAGCGTTCCCGGCAAAGTGAGGGTTGAGACAAGCTGGATGAGGAGCCTGAGTTACATGGGTTACATAAGTTACATCGGTTACACGGGAGCACGAGATCCGCCCCCTATGTACCTTATGTAACCCATGTAACGAATCAACGATGTAACTCCTTCACCCTGCTCTTGCCTGCCAGTTCGCCATAAACCCGCAACGTTGCCTGCGCCATTGCTTCGGCGCTGAACTTCTCAAACACCGCGCGCTGTCCCGCTTCGCCGAGCGCTCGCGCCTGCGCGGGATTCAGGAGCAATTCTTCGATGGCCTCCGCCAGCGGTCCTGGCTCGCCGGCGCACAAGACGCCGCCGCCCGTGGCTTCCACCAATTCCGGGAAGGCCGCGACGCGGGGTTGCACTACCGGCGTTCCCGCGGCCAAGGCCTCGATCACGTATAGGCCAAAAGCTTCGCCATAAAGAGCCGGGACCGAGAAAACGGTTAGCGAGCGCAGNNCCCACGCGCAGCTTGAGCTGCCCCACGCGACCGCGCTGGCGCAACAGGAGGTAGGCCTCGACCAACGTATCCAGCCCCTTCTCCCGGCACATCCGCGCGAAGAAGCCCAACACAGGAACATCCGCGCTTTGGACTTTGGACTTTAGACTTTGGACTTCAGCTTTGTAGCCATCCAGGTTGATTCCGTTATGAACGACCCGCACACGATCGGCGGGCAAGCCAAGCCGCTCGCGCATCAGGTCTCCGAAATACCGGCTCGGCGCAATGAAGAGGTCCACGTCCGCAGCGCGTTCCGCCAGCGTTTGCCAGCAAGCCGCGCGGTGGCTTTCGGGCAAGGCATCGAGGAACGTGTCCTCGCCTTGCAGGGCGCACGCTACGGGGATGCGCAGCTCGGCCTTGAGCCGGCGCACCATGCCGATCAGCAGCGCGTTGGACAAGGACAGCATGTCCGGCTTGGGCTGGGTCTTAAGCCACATACTGAGAGTCTCTATTTCCCGCGCCTGGTTTCCCGCCTCGCCGCGCAACATGGAAAGCGTCAGCTCGCCCAGGTCCGCGGGGCGAGTCTTGGCTGCCTTGCCCGCCGCCCAGGCCAGCAGGGGGCGCGAGGCGAACAAGTCGTGCAGCCAGCCCGGTGCGCCTCGAAAGAGCGCCGTTTTCTGTTCGAGGTAAACACTGATACCGCCGAAGAAGACCGGCGTGCCGGCGCTTTGATCCTCTTCATCCAACGTCAACGGCAGGTAGAGCGGCACCATCAGGGCCTCGTGGCCCAACTTGCGCAGTGCGGCGACGAGCGCGTTATCGCGGAGGCAGCCCCCGCAATACATTGGGCCGGCGCCGGGAGTGAGTTGCAGGATGTGCATCTAGAAGGGGTGGGGCATCGTTACATCGTTACATCGTTACATGGGTTACATGGGTTACATGGGTTACATCGTCATGCAGTTACAAGGGGAGGGAGGCGAGCCAGGATTCGAGTTCTGGGTCGGAGTCGCCGTACGGGGTTGGGATTTCATGCAGGGCGAGTGTTTGGCCGGTCTTGCAATCGCGCAGCCAGCGCAAATAGCCATTGAGAAGCTTCAGTACGTGCCAACTTGGCTGCTTTAGTTGCGCGACTTCCGGTGAGGGCAGGTACGCTTCGTCCTCGCAGACATTGAGGTCATCAATGAGTTCCTGCAATGAGTCACGGGCCTGCAGCATGAACTTGATCTGGTCGAGATAGTGAAAGCGGCCATGTCCTTCAGCGATGTTGTTCGTGAGCGAGACGGCCGCCCGGCGAATCTGGCTTGCCAGCTCGAACTTCTCGAAAGCCGGCAGTCTCCTCGTCACGCCGTACATGGCCTTGCGAAACTCCCGTGCCGCTTTGTAAGCCTCCAAGTCCTCGAACGTCTGATATCGCTTGCTCTCGTTGTCCATATTTCCTCCCGATGCAAATCATGTAGCCCATTTAACTTATGTAACTTATGTAACCCATGTAACCCATGTAACCCATGCAACGGATGCAACCCTGCCCCTCACTTTCCTCCAAAACAATAGACGTTGCCATCATCCGCCCCGATCACCACTTTGGCGCGCGCGATCGCCGGAGAGCTTTCGACGGGCTGCCCGATTTCATAGGACCAAAGCTCTTTGCCCTTATCCAACGACACCACGTAGAGCCGGCCGTCATCGGACCCCACGACCACCTTGTTCCCGCAGACGACCGGCGAGCTGTCCACCTTGCCGCGCGTGGCGAAACTCCACACCGGCTTCCCATTTTCCCGCTTCACGCAGTGCAACAGCTTGTCCCGGCCACCGAAGACGACGACCTCCTGAGTCACGGCTGGGGACGAGAAGTAGGGGAAGTTGCGGTCGTGGAAGGTCCACGCCTTGTTGCCGGCCTTCAAATCGACGCACAGGAACTCGTTTTCATACTGGCCGAAATAGGCGCGGCCATCCACCAGCGCAGCCGAACCGGCGATATAGGCGCCGGCTTCGATCTCCTTCGCCTGCTTGCCCTCCGCCAGCGAGATCACATGCAGCATCCCATCGCAACCCCCGAAGATGGCCTCGCCGCTGGCCACGGCGGGGGAACCGTTGATGTAATTGCCGGTCTCATACACCCAGTTGCTCCGCCCCGTACCGGCATCCACGCAATGCAGTTTGAAGTCATAGCTGCCTACCAGCACTCGCAGCGCGTTGCCCGACTTCACCCAATTCGGCCCCCCGAGGATCTTGTCCCCTGTCTCGTATTTCCAGGCCAGCTTGCCGGTCCCGGCCTCCAGCGCATANNCGCCCCCGGTCTTGAACGCCCAGACCTTCGTGCCGTCGGCCAGCGCCAGCGCATAGACGTTGCCGTCGTCCGATCCGATGAATACCCGGTCCTGGACGATGGCGGCGGAGGACTTGACCGGGCCGGCGGTCTTGAAGGTCCAAAGCAGCGCCAGCCGTTCCGGCAGGCTGCCCCCGGCGACTCCGGCCAGCGCCGGCCCGCCCCGGAACATCGGCCAATCAGCGCCCGAGACGGCAGCGTTCGCCCGCCAGGACACCAGCAGCCAGAAGCAAAGAACAATGTGCCGCGCCAAGTTCACAAGAGTCAGGATATGAGTCCAACAACTATCTCCCACCTCCAAAGCCTGCGCAAACCAAAACGGCCCGAATCCGGGCGTCGAGACAAAGACCGAGCACCAACCATTGCTTTTTTGCGTGCCCGCAGGTACACAGCGGTGTGCGGATGCCAACTGGCTCTGCATCGAACGAAAACAGCTATCCTATGGACCCGTTTAATTTCCCGTATTTCGATTTCCTGGTGCTGCCCTTGTTCATTTTTTGTCTCCGGATCTGCGATGTTACGCTTGATACATTGCGGATCATCTTCATGACGAAGGGATTCAAGCGGCTGGCACCCATCATCGGGTTCTTTGAGATATTGATCTGGATCGTGGCCATCACCAGGATCATGCAGCACCTGAACAGTTGGGTCTGTTATGTCGCTTATGCCGGCGGCTTTGCTATGGGCAATTATGTGGGAATGCTGGTGGATGAGAAACTGGCCATTGGGCATGAGCTGATCCGCGTGATTACCCGGATTGACGCAAGTGAATTG
The DNA here is from genome assembly GCA_003152225.1 of Limisphaerales bacterium. Lineage (GTDB taxonomy): Bacteria > Verrucomicrobiota > Verrucomicrobiia > Limisphaerales > UBA8199 > PALSA-1440. The sequence goes on from PLZQ01000179.1 coordinate 9,263, forward strand.
GCCAGTGCCTTGAGAGTCGCCGGGTACGGCCTGACCGCGGTCAAAGCAACGGGCATGCAGGGTGAGGTGGGACTTCTCTTCATTATCGTTAACCGGAAGAACCAGAAACAGGCTCTGGAGATCATTCAGCGATATACACCCAATGCTATCTTTACCATTGAGAACATCCACTTTGTAAACCGGCCCGTTAACCGGAACAACTTAACTGACGCAGGAGGATCGCGGTTGGCAGATCTGGAGAGCGGCTTGCTCAACAACAAGACAGACCACTAATTCGTAAAGCGGCCACGAGCCCTAATGGGTGCCAGCTTTCGCGACCGGGGAAAGATCAGCGGCGATACCATCAAAGGAACGTTTACAATAGATTGGATGGGGCATACCCGCACGAAAGGCGGGGAGGCCGAGCGCCTCAAAGAGCAGCTCAGAATGACGCCGCGACGTATCGGTGCCTGAATAGAAATCGCCCGGCCCGGTGTTTCCGGCTATAGTGTGGACGATGCGTCTCGGTCCGTTGACATTGGCCTCCAACCTGTTCCTGTCGCCGCTAGCGGGCTACACCAACCTACCGTTTCGCCTCACGGTCCGGGAGCTGGGCGGCGTCGGCTTGGCCACCACCGACCTCGTCAACGCCCGCTCCCTGCTGGAAAAGAAGGCCCAGGCACTCAAGCTGATCGAGACTTTGCCCGCCGACCGGCCGCTTGCCGTGCAGTTGTTCGGCTCCGTGCCGGAGGAGATGCGGGATGCGGCGGTCTATCTTGAGTCGCTCGGCATTGCCTCCGCGGATATCAACATGGGCTGTCCCGTGCGCAAGGTCTGCCGCGTCGGCGGCGGCTCGGCCATGATGACGGAATTGGACCGGACGGCGCGCCTGGTCAGAGGGATGGCGGACGCGGTGAAGATTCCCATCAGCGCCAAGATGCGGCTCGGGTGGGACGACGAGAACATCACCGCGCCGGACCTGGCGCGCGCGCTCGAGGACGCTGGAGTGGCCGCTGTGTTCGTTCATGGCCGGACGCGCCAGCAGGGATTCTCGGGCACGGTCAATTTGGCCGGCATCCGCGCCGTAGTGCAGGCGGTGAAGGCCATACCCGTGATCGGCAATGGGGATGTCACCACGCCCGAGGCGGCGAAAATGATGCTCGAGCAGACGGGCTGCGCCGGCGTGAGCATCGGGCGGGGCGCATTCTACAACCCGTGGATTTTCCAGCACACGCTGCATTATCTCCAGACCGGGGAGCTGTCGTCCGAGCCGACGTTCGAGGAGCGCGTGCGGCTGATGTGCCGTCACCTGGACTTGATGATCGAGGTGTTCGGCGAGGACCACGGCTGCCGGATGTTCCGCAAGGTGGCGCCGTGGTATGCGAAGCGGTTCGGCCCGGCCAACGAGTTCAACAAGCGCGTCGTGCTCGTCTCCAGCCGGGCCGGGTTTTACGAGATTCTCGACTACTACCGCCGCTGGCGTCAGCAGTTTCTGGATGAAACCAGCGAGCTGAAGCCCCGTTTCCGGCCGCCGCCCATGACGGCTTCTTTCATGCACCCCCCCGGCGCGGCGCCCCCGGGGAACATCCCCGTGCCCAAAGGGCCCGTGGAAGTTTGGTAAGGGGCACCGGCGATACGTTGACACGACCCGTCGGGCCGATTAGCTTCGCCCGCATGTCTCGGTTGCCGTTTGAACTGCTGCTGGCGCTGCGGTATCTGCGGCCCAAAAGGACCTTTGTCTCGGTCATCACTCTGATTTCCGTGCTGGGCGTCACGCTGGGCGTCGCGGTGCTGATCATCGTCATCAGCGTCATGAGCGGCTTCGACCAGCAACTGCGCGACAAGATACTCGGGTTCAACACTCATCTCAAAGTCATGCCGCGCGATGAGACGATGAAGAATTACGCCGCGGTCGCGCGCATCGTCTCCTCCAATCGGAACGTGAGGGCCGTGGCGCCTTATGTCTTCGGCCCGGTGCTGATGAAGACCGAGCCCCCGGACGGCCAGTCGAAGGTCGGCGCGCCCTTCGTGCGCGGCATCAATCCCAAAATCGAGACCAACATGAGCGTGCTTCCCAGCAGCATCGTGGAAGGGAAATTCGATGTGAGCGACCGGGGCCTGCTGGTCGGGACCGAGTTCGCGCACAACATGAGTTTGCAGGTCGGCGACCGCGTCGAGATCGGCGGTCCTAGCGTCCTGGAGAAATGGAAGGAGAGCACCGAGAAGAAGGGTGCGACCGCCCCTGTCCTGCCGGAATACGACGTGCGCGGGATATTCGACGTCGGCTACTTCGAATACAACCTGTCGGTGGTGGTGATCTCGCTGCCCGAGGCGCAGGAGCTGTACGATCTGAAGAATGATGTGCACGGGCTGATGGTGATGTTGCACGATCCCTACCAGGCGCCGGCGGTTGAGGAGCAGTTGGCGGCGGCGCTCGGACCCCACTATCAAATCCGGACCTGGATGCAGGAGAACTCAAATCTTCTGAACGCCCTGGTGGTGGAGAAGAACGTCATGTTCTACCTGCTGTTCTTCATCATGATCGTCGCGGCGCTGTGCATCCTGAGCGCGCTGATCACCTTTGTGGTGCAGAAGACGCGCGAGATCGGGATGCTCAAGGCCCTGGGGGCCACCGACTGGCAAGTTAGCCTGGTGTTTCTCAGCCAGGCGGCGCTGGTCGGCGCGATTGGAGACCTGGCCGGTTATTGGCTGGGCATGCTGGCTCTGGCCTATCGCAATGAGTTCCTGCACTTCATGAATCGCATGACCGGGTTCGAGCTGTTTCCGGCGTCGATCTACGGCTTTACCGAGCTGCCGGCGCTGATCGTGCGGCGCGACCTCCTGCTGATCTGCGGCAGCGCCTGGATAATCTGCCTCCTGGGCGGCGTCATACCGGCTTGGCGGGCAGGCCGACTCAAACCCGTGGAGGCATTGCGTTATGAGTGAAGTGCTGCTCTCGGCCACCGGCCTCCACAAGACCTATATCCTCGGCCGCCGCTCGCTCGAAGTGTTGCGCGGGGTGGACGTGGAACTGCGGCGCGGCGAGTTTCTCGCTTTGCGGGGCGCTTCCGGCGCGGGCAAGAGCACCTTGCTGCACCTGCTGGGCGGACTGGATTCGCCCAACCAGGGTGAAATCCGGCTGGCTGGCAGAAACCTGGCCACGCTTGGGCGGGACGAACTCGCGCGGCTGCGCAACAAAGAAGTCGGCTTCATCTTCCAGGCCTACTACCTGTTGCCGGAACTGGACGCGCTGGAAAACGTCTGCCTGCCCGCGCGCATGGCGCGGACGCCGGCGCCGAAAGCTGAAGCGCGGGGCCGCGATCTGCTGGCGCGCGTGGGCCTCAAAGATCGCCTGGAGCACAAGCCCTATGAGCTTTCCGGCGGCGAGCAGCAACGCGTCGCCATTGCGCGGGCGATGATCAACGAGCCNNCTTCTTTGCGCCCTCCGGGCGGAAAAGCAAACCACGCTGATTATGGCCACGCACGATGCCCGGGTGGCAGCGCGGGCTCCCAAGGTTGTGGAGTTGGTGGATGGGCTGATCGCGAATGGGAAAACGGAGTGATGGAATGGTGGAGTGATGGGCAAACCTTCTCAGAACATTCCCGGAACACCGAGTGGGGCAGGCGCCTCTCCTACCAGTAGGTCGCCTCGCCCTCGTCCGGTCCGACGCCGGACTGCTCGGCGCATCAGCCAGCACGCCAGCTCCGTCGCCGCTTCCTTTTGCTCCAATACTCCAATACTCCATCACTCCAATTCTCCCCGCCACACCAGCCCTTCCTTCTGGGAATCTCGCTACCAGGCGGGCGACATGCCCTGGGAGAAGGGCGCACCGTCTCCCGGGCTGGTTGATTTCCTGGCCGCGCACCCGGAGCTGGAGCGCGGTACGGTCGGCGTGCCGGGCTGCGGGACGGGCCACGACGTTCGGGCCTGGGCGCGAGCGGGGTTTGCCGCGTTTGGATATGACATTGCCCCAAGCGCCATCCGCCTGGCCTCCCAGCGGACGCGGAGCGCTAGGCTGTCGGCGCAATTTCAAGTGGCTGATTTCCTCCGGGATACGCCGCCACGCCCGTTCGATTGGGTTTTCGAGCACACCCTCTTCTGCGCCATCCAGCCGGCAGAGCGTGATGATTATGTGCGGGCGCTGTTGCGCTGGCTCAAGCCCGGCGGCCAGTATCTCGCGGTCAACTACCTGATCCCTGACCAAGACGGCCCGCCCTTCGGGACAACCCGCGACGAACTGTGCCGACGCTTCTCTCTGCATTTCCAACTGCTGGAGGAATGGGTGCCCCGCTCTTACCCGAATCGGACGGGCTTGGAGCTGATGCTCTGGTGGCGCAGGGCAGGGAAAACCCGAAGACCGAGGGCCGAAGACCGAAGGAAATCCGAAGGCCGAAAACCGAAACCAGAAGCCTGAAGTGCGGGATTTGGCTGGGCGCGCTGACTCACTTTCCTCTGGCTCAGTCTGGCGGCTCGGCATAGGCTCGAATATGCGAATGAACCTCGCAGTTGTTAGCCGATTCTTCCTCGCGGTGGCGGTGCGCTACGGCTGGGCCAATACGCCTGAAGTGAATCTCTTCAACAAGGAAGGGCTACCGGCAACGCCGTTCCGCACGGATGCGAAGTAGGGACTGGGCGACTTACATGGGTGTTACCAACATTGGGGTTATTGGCTGCGGCCATTGGGGGCCGAACCACGTGCGGGTGTTCTCGCAGCTCCGGGAATCGCGCGTGGTCGCGTGCGCGGACCTGGACCCCAAACGGTTGGAGGTGATCCGCGAGCAGCATCCGCAGATGAGCGTGTTCCAGGATTACCAGGAGCTGTTGAAGACGGCGGCGGTGGAGGCCCTGGTGGTCGCGGCCCCCCACCCGGGTGCACTACCCGATTGTCAAAGCCGCCCTGGAGGCCAACAAACACGTGCTGTGCGAGAAGCCGCTGTGCATGCATTGGCAGCATGCCGCCGAACTGGTGGCGTTGGCCAAGACGAGGCAGCGCGTGCTCATGACCGGGCACGTGTTCCTGTTCAACTCGGGCATCGTCAAGCTCAAGGAGCTGATGCGCAGCGGCGACCCGGGCCGAATCTATTATTTAAGGGCGCTGCGCACCAACCTCGGCCCGGTGCGGCGTGACGTGAACAGCGTGTTCGACCTGGCAACGCATGACATCGCGATTTTCAACTGGATACTCAGCGCGCGGCCGGAATCCGTGTCGGCCGTCGGGGGGCATTTCCTGCAGGAGACCATCGAGGACGTGGCGTTCATTTCGTTGCGGTATCCGAACAACATACTGGGCCATATCCAGGTGAGCTGGCTGGACCCGAAGAAGCTGCGGGAGATCGTGGTGGTCGGCGACAAGAAGATGATGATTTGGGATGAACTGGCGCCGACGGGGCCGATCGCGGTTTATGACAAGACGGTGGTCCGCCACGAGAACTACGAGGACTTCGGGCAATTCCAGCTCCTGGCGCGCGAAGGGGACATTACTATTCCCAAGGTCCGGGTGGAGGAGCCGCTCAAGGTGCAGAACCGGTTCTTCCTCCAGTGCCTTGGCGACGGCCGGCTGCCGATGAATGACGGGCCTTTCGCGGTGGATGTCGTGAAGGTGCTGGAAGCCATCGAGCATTCACTCAAGGCCGGCGGAGTGCCGGCGCCCGTCCCGCACTAGCATGAGCGCGCGCGCCCCGCTGGTGAGCATCCAGGTGCCGGCCTACAACGCTGCGCGTTACCTGCCTGGGTTGTGTCAGTCCATCCAGGCGCAGACCTATCCCCACTACGAGGTGCTCATTGGCGACGATGGTTCGAACGATGACACTATGACCGTGCTGGCTCCGTTCCTGCCGGACAACCGGTTCCGGGTCGTGCGCTGGCAGCCTAATCGCGGTTTGTGCCGGGGCATGGAGATTATGTGCGCGTCGATGAGCGGCGAGTACTGGTGCTGCACGGGTGCGGATGATTTGTTCTATCCGGCGTTCCTGGAGAAACGGGTCGAGTTGCTGGAAGCCAATCCACAGGCTTTTCTGGTGCATGGCCGGCCCGAGCTGTTCAATGAGTCCGGCGGACCCGTGCCCGGCGGTCCGTGCCTGCTGGATCTCCCAGCGCGGCTAAGTCCGCCCCGGAGCCTCGACGTGTTGTTGCAGCACAACCTGATCAATGCTCCGTCAGTGATGGTGAGAAGCAGCGTGACGCGGCAGGTGCTGCCGTTCTTTCATTGGAAGTGGGAGTATGCGCCGGACTGGTTCTTTTGGATTCTGCACGCGGCCACCGGCTTCGATTTGCTGTGGGACGCGCGGGTGCTGAGCAAGTACCGGGTCCACACGAGTTCATTGAGTCTGGCGCCGGAAAAGTTCGAGTTGCGCCGCGCGGAAGATCGCCTCATGCCGCTGGTGGCGCTGCGCACGGCGGCGCAGTTTTCGCAATGGGCCGCGGTGAGCTGGGCCCGGTGGGGCCGGACGCTTTACTGTCGGTAGCTGCGGCAGGCGTTGGCGCTTGAGTGCAGAGGCGGGCTCAGGCCGGAATGGATGCAGTTGGCCGGGCACGCCTATTACGGTGCCAGGGGGAGGCGGGTCTCGCTTTGGGTCGAGCTGACCAGGCACTCCTTGGGTCTTGTCGCCGCCGAATTCAGCAACCGGCTCGCTCAGAGGCGGCAGAGCTTCGTCGTATCCGGCCTGGCCCAGATTGCCGATTCGATTTTCCGATGAAGGGAACCGTGAAACCCAGCTTTTTCCGGCACCCTTCGGCCCTGGTCGAGTCCACGACCGTCGGTGCGGGCACTCGCATTTGGGCCTTCGCACACGTGCTTAAGGGCGCGCATATCGGCCAGCACTGCAACATCGGCGACCACTGCTTCGTGGAAGGCGGCGCGCGGATCGGCGATAATGTGACGGTTAAGAACGGCGTTGCGATTTGGGAGGGGGTGGTTGTGGCCGACAACGTATTCGTGGGCCCCTTCTCAGTGTTCACGAACGATCTGGCACCTCGTTCCCCGCGATTCCTGGGGGCGGCCCGGCGTTACCAGTCCAAGGGCTGGCTCCGCCGGACGGAGGTGGAGGAGGGGGCCAGCATCGGTGCCAATGCTACGATCTTGTGCGGACTGCGCATCGGCAATTTCGCCATGATTGCGGCGGGGGCAATGGTCACGCGCGACGTGCCGGCTTACGCGCTAATGGTCGGGGTGCCGGCGCGTCAGACCGGGTGGGTGTGCCAATGTGGGGCGCGGCTGGCGGTAGATGGTAGCGGGGCGGCGTCCTGTCTCACGTGCCGCTTGCGCTACGAGGTGCGAGGCAAGCGGCTGGTTCCGCGGCGCGCCCCCGCGGCCCGGACCACCTCCACGAAGAAGCGCCGTTCAGCGACTGGTTCAACTCGCTGAGGCTGCTCCCGATCACCGTCCTGAGAAACCAACTATTTCGACTTTATGCTAAAAGCACTTGTCACTGGTGGCGCGGGCCTCATCGGCTCGCATATTGTGGATCTGCTGCTGCGGCGCGGGTACGGGGTGCGGATTCTCGACAACCTGGAACCGGCCACCCATTTCGAAGGCCGCCCAGGCTGGATTCCGGCCGAGGCTGAATTCATCCAGGGCGACGTGCGGAGCACCGACGATGTCCGGCGCGCATTGCGTGGAGTGGATGTGGTTTTCCATCAAGCGGCTTACGGGGGCTTCGCGCTGGAACTGACCAAGATGACGGAAGTCAACGCGGCGGGCACGGCGCGGTTGTTTGAGGTCATTCGCACCGACGGGCTGGACATCAAGAAGATAGTGGTCGCATCCTCGCAAGCGGTGTATGGGGAGGGGAAATACGAGTGCGCGGAGTGCGGCCCCTGCTACCCGGAACCACGGCCGCTCGAACAGATGGAGCGGCGGGATTGGGAAGTGCATTGCCCGCGCTGCCAGGCTCCGCTGAAGCCGATTCCAATTGATGAGGCGACGCCGGTGAAGCTCATTGGCACCTATCACCTGACCAAGTATTTCGAGGAGCGCCTGACGCTGGCGCTGAGACGCGAGTGGGGCATCCCGGCGGTTGCGTTGCGCTACATGCTGACCTATGGCCCGCGGCAGTCAGTCTTCAACCCCTATACGGGGATTTGCTCGATCTTCTCGACGCGCCTGCTCAACGGGCTGCCGCCGGTTATCTACGAGGATGGGCGGCAGACGCGGGACTTTGTCTTCGTGGAGGACGTGGCCCGAGCGAACGTGGCGGTCATGGAGAGCGACGCAGCAAATGGGCGGGTCTTCAACGTCGGGACGGGCCGGCCAACTACGATCCTGCAATTTGCCGAGCTGCTGCGAGCGGCGTATGGGGCCAAGGTGACGCCCTCGGTGCCGGGGCAATACCGGCCAATGGATTTCCGCCACCTGACGGCAGACATCAGTCCGCTGCGGAGCATCGGGTGGGAACCGGAGGTAAGTGTCGAGACGGGAGTGCAGCGCTATGCGGAATGGATTCTCTCCATGAAGCGGCCCGCGGAATATTTCACCAAGGCTGAGGAGGCCTTGAAGCGAGCGCGCGTGGTGCGGCAGGCTGGCAAGGACGATAAGAGAGATTGACAGGGCTAATAGGAAACCGCATTAAGGCATATATGGACAATGGGAAAATACAGTTCGTGGATTTGGTAGCCCAATATCAGCAGATCAAACCGGAGGTGGACGCGGCAATGGCCAAGGTTTGCTCGCGCGGTGATTTCATCCTGGGCGAGGACGTAAAGCTGTTCGAGCAGGAGTTTGCGGCCTTCTGCAAGGTGCCGCATTGTGTGGCGGTCGCGAACGGCACGGAGGCGTTGAAATTGGCGCTGCTCGCCTGCGGCGTCGGCCCGGGCGACGAAGTCATCACATGCACCCACACCTTTATCGCCACGGCCTTCGCGATTCACCAGGCGGGCGCCAAGCCAGTGCTGGTGGATTGCAATCCGCAGACTTACACCATTGACACCGCCCAGGTTGAGCGCGCCATCACTCCGCGCACCAAGGCGATCATACCGGTCCACTTATACGGCCAACCGGCGGACATGGACCCAATCCTGGCAGTGGCCCGCAAGCATAAGCTCTACGTAATCGAAGATGCCTGCCAGGCGCACGGAGCCGAGTATAAGGGGCGGCGGTGCGGCAGCATGGGAGATATTGCCGCGTTCAGCTTCTACCCGGGAAAGAATTTGGGGGCCTACGGCGATGGGGGAGCCGTGACGACGACGCGCGCGGATCTGGCGGAGCGCGTCTCGCTGCTCCGCAATCACGGGCAGAAGGTGAAGTATGAACACATAGTCAAAGGCTTCAACAGCCGGCTCGATACCTTGCAGGCCGTCGTATTGCGGATAAAGCTCCGCCACCTTGAGCAATGGAACGAAGCGCGCCGCCGGGCCGCTGCCAAATACGATCGGCTGCTGGCGGGAACCCGTTTGGTGACGCCGAAGGTGGCGCCGTATGCCAAGCCCGTGTTTCACCTGTACGTGGTCCAGGTGCCGGACCGGAAGAAACAGCAGGCGGCATTCGACGCGGCAAATATCTCGCACGGGATCCACTATCCGATTCCCGTGCACTTGCAGCCGGCGTTTGCCGAGCTGGGTTACAAGCTGGGCAGCTTCCCCGTCACCGAGGCGCTTGTGTCGAAGATCATTTCCTTGCCAATGTTCCCCGAGCTTACCGACAGCCAGATTGAACGGGTGGTCGGTGCGTGCCTGAAGGCTTGAAGCAAGCCTGCCCAGGAGATCCTAAAGTCTGCGTCCTGACGGGCGCGCGCGGTTTTGTGGGCAGCCGGCTGAAGCGCCAACTGGAACAGAACGGCTGGCGCGTCATCGCGTGGACGCGGCAGCCGGAGCCGGGCAGCGGGGCGGTGGCGTTTCGTCTCGGCCAGGAGGTTGATCCCAACTTGCTCAGGGGCGCGAGCGCGCTGGTGCATTGTGCCTACGATTACGGCCCCCGGCGCTGGGAGGGCATTGCGGCGATCAATGTGACCGGTTCGCAGAAACTCCTGGCAGCCGCGCGCGAGGCAGGTGTAGGGCGAGTGGTGTTTATCTCCAGCATCAGCGCGTTTGCCGGCTGCCGCTCGTTTTATGGGAAAGCCAAGATGGCAATTGAGGCTTTCGCGCGAGCCAACGGGGCGTATGTGATCCGGCCCGGGCTGGTGTACAGCGACAACCCGGGCGCGATGTTCGGCCATTTACTGCGCCAAGTGCGTGGCTCGCGCTTCATTCCGATCGTCTCAGGCGGAAGGCAGACGCAGTATTTATTGCACGACGAGGATCTCGGCCACCTGATTTTGGGCTGCCTCGATGGGCGGGTGCCCGCGGACATTGAGCCCATCACCATCGCCCACGAGCGAGGCTGGGAGTTGCGAGACATTCTGGCACATATGGCGCAAGCGTTGGGACGGCGCATCACGTTTGTGCCCGTGCCGTGGCAGCTCGTCTGGCTGGCCTTGAAATCCCTCGAACTGGCCGGCGTGCGGCCCAAATTCCGCAGCGACAGCCTGATTGGCTTGGTTTATCAGAACCCGCGCCCTTCCTTTGCGCTGGTGAAGTCGCTGGGTTTCGAGTGCCGCCCTTTTCAATGGGCGCCCTCCTTCTCAGGCGAGAGAACCGTTCGGTGAAAAGCTGGCCTACCTCCTCATTCAATTCGCCTTCAGCCGGAAGAACCTGGTAGAAGCACCAATCGCATTGGTGTACGGGCTCGTCGCGCCGGGGACGTTGGCGTAGGTGCCCGTGATAGCCGGAGCCGCCTGCAAACTGAAGGATGGATCACTCCAGGTCAGGACGAGCTTGCTGGCGTTGTGCTGTGCAAGCAAGGTGACGGGAATGGGCGTGCCATTCCTGCCGGCAACGGCGGCAAAAGAGAGGCCCACCTTCAAGTCATCAACCAGCACTGTCGCCCCACATGCACTGTCCTGGCGGAAGTTGAATGAGGAGATGGAAATAGCATTGGTGAGATCGGCGGCGGTCGCGCCAGGGTCCGATTCCGAGGCGGGGTTGAGCCAGAGCGTGGACGCGGCGTCATCAATGTTGTAGCGGAGCACAATAGTGCAGGGCGTATTGGTATGGAGATCGCCGGCGGTCACGGTGTTGGCGTCGGTCGCGTTCGACACATAAAGGCGCAAGGACCCCGGCGCGGCGTTGGTGGGGGCACCGACGTAGATGCGGCCACGATGGGTGGTGCCGCTGGCAAAATGTGCGAAGTAGTCTGGGACGAGCTTTGGGAGAGAAAGCACGGTCAGCTTGAAGGCGGCATACAAGACGGTGTTGCTGCCCTTGAGATAAGGCGCGCCGACGAGCGTGGCGGACACATCCTCGGCTTGCGCCGCCGTGACCTGCAGTGCTCCATTCGTCACCTGGCATTCGCCCATAATCGTCCCGGAGCGATGGTCCCAGAGGAAAGCGGAGTTCGTTAGGAGCGAGCCGTTGCCATAGTTGAATGGGTCGTAAAAGAGGACGCTGGGGGAAGGCGTGACCATCACGGCAAAGCTCGAGCTGGCGGTGTTGATCCCATCGCTGACGGTGACGGTGACAGGAGCGACGCCCGTTTGCCCGCCGGCAGGGGTGATGGTAACGGTGCGCTCATTGCCGCTGCCACCGAAGACGATGTTGGCGTTGGGCACGAGCAGGGTATTGGCCGAGACGGCTGACAAGGTCAGGTCAGCCGCCGGGGTTTCGAGGTCAGAGACAGTGAAGCCGATAGCAGGGGTGGCGGTATTGACAGTCGTGTTCGTGCGAGAGATGGCTGAGATGACCGGAACCGTGTTTGCCGGGAGCACGGTGACTGTGAAGCTGGTGCTGCTGATTCTTCCCCCGGTGTCGATGACATAAACGGTGATGATGGAAGATCCGGGCTGGCTTCCAGCGGTTACATTAACCTTCCGGCTTCTGTCACTGCCGCCGAAAGCGATGTTGCCGGCAGGGATGACGCTTGGGTTGGAGGAGGCCACGTCGAGAAGCAACGCCCATGCAGAGTCCTCGGCATCGTCCACCGTGAAGGGCAAGTCGCCGCTCGATTGGTTGACGCGGATGGTCTGGTCGCTCAGGCTGGAAATAGACGGAGGCGTATTGGCGCCAGGAATAACGTCTCCAGAGATTGTAACCATATCGAAGCGCCAGGTGCCGCTGGTACTGTAGGTGGAGCCGGTCCTCGTTGCCACATAAGCCGCGGACCCGGAACCCGTGGCGGTGCTTTCCCATTCGTCAACAATCCGGAAACCAAAAGCCGGGGCGTTGGCAACGGCGGGATTGCTGGCGAGGTTGACGGTCTCGGAGGTAAACACGTTGGAGGTAGTGATGGAAATCACATCCGCATCGGTAAAGTTACTACCGTCCACCGTATATTGGAGACGCCCGTAGCGGCTGGCGGTTGCGCTATTACGCTGGAACCAGCTTATCGAGATGTTCTCGTAGCCCGTGGTATCCACATCGAACCTGACGCCGCCCCGGTTAGGTGAAGTCGCCGCTGGGTATCCCGCCGTGCTCCAACCTGAGTTGTCCGTTGGAGCCGGGTCACTGATTGGGTCTCCCGAAACAAAACTAGCGGTAGTGGTGCCCACGAGAGCCGCCGTGCCGCTCCCTGTGGACGGCGCAGTGGTCCCGCTGGACGTACTGGTATCGGGCGTCGGGCTATTGAAGTTCCATTGGGCGATTGTGGCGGCGCGCCCGCTCCCCAGTAACGCGAGGAGAGCGACTGCGACTACGTTGAGAAGGAATGCCTTTTTCATGGTGGATGTCAGGGCTGAGACGTGCGAGGCCCAGATGATCCGGGCTATGGAATCCAGATTAGGTTCGGATTGTTGGTGATGCCTTTGTTGGCGACGAAGTTCCAGTATTCGCGGTTGCGGAAACGTTGCGAGTGGCCGTCAAGGAAAGTGAATTGGGCGCCCTTGGTGTGCAGGTTGGTATGGACGTTGTTCTGCTGGGCGACGCCGGCGAGCCCGCCGTTGTCGAACAGCCAGACGGTCAGGGCCGGCTGGGGAACCCTGGAAAGTCGCGTCTGGTTACCTGCGCCGGTGCCATTGACGTGTTCGTTGAGGCAATAATGGAAGAGGTTGTTGCCGTTGCTGCGGCGGGTATTGGAGGGGCAGATCCAAGTCGAGCGGCCGGGCTCCACGCTGGCGTTCGTGCGCCAGGGCATTTCCTTGTACGTGCGCAATCCGATGACGCGCGGCAGATCAATATACCAGCCCTCGTCAATGGACGTGCCGTTGGGGCTGCCATCTTTGGGCAGTAAATCGTTATTCTCCAAGGCGAACATCTGGGTGGCCAGCCCCCACTGTTTGAGGTTGTTCAGGCAGCAAGCCGAGTTGGCCCTTTCCTTGGCGCGGCTCAGGGCCGGCAAGAGCATCGCCGCCAAAATGGCGATGATGGCGATTACGACCAGCAACTCGATGAGCGTGAAAGCAATGACGCTCTGACAAAGGGGGCGACTCACTTTATCAGAGTCATCATGTGATCTGTTACGCTGCCCGACGATTGCCCAAGCCATAACTCTTTCCTTCTAAGGCGGATTATGTCTGAACGCCGAAGACGAGCCAAGCAGAAATCGCACAGCAGGAATCGCATGCAACCTATTAACAATCAGGAGACTGTTGGTTGACGAAGGGGTTGAAGGCATCGGCAGGACGGAGTTTCCTGCGCTGGCTGGTGGCGCTGCAGAGACAAAAGTGGCCGGGTCTTGCGACCCGGCCCTGTGAATCATACTTCGTTACCGAACCAGCGGTCTATTCGCTCTTGATGCGATAGAACGCCGCCGCCTCGGAACCCGCCAGGACGGTGAATGTTCCGGGCGTGACGAGGTTCGTGTACACCCGTGTCCAATTGCTCAGCGGGGCGGCAACGTTCGCCGACTTTACGAGGACGAACTGCGAGCCGGCGCCGCCACCATAAGTCAGCGTGGTGCCGATGATGTTGCTGATAGTCGCTGAGGCCAGCGTCGGCGCGCTATAGAGGTTGCCAAAAACGCTCATCAAATCGAACCGAACGGTGCCGCTGGTCGAGTAGGAACTGACGGTTCCGACGTAATTGGAGTTATTGTTGCCGAGGGCGGTCGCTTCCCATTCGGAGACGATGCGGAAGGCGAAGTTGGGGTTATTGTTGACGCCAGGGAGGGCTGACAAGTCGCTCGTGTAGAACACCCAGTCGCCGGTGGTTGAGGTCATCGTGATCAAGTCTGCATCGACGAAGCTACTCCCGTCTGTCGTGTATTGGAGGCGGGTGTATTTGCTGGCGGTAGGACTGTGCTTTTGCTCCCAGGCGAGCAGGATGTTCTGGTAGCCCAGCGTGCTGACATTGAACTGGACGCCGGAAGTCTTGTTGCTGGTTGCCTGGGGCGCATAGGAGGTGGTGTTCCAGCCGCTGTTGTCCGCCCCCGGAGCGCCGGCCGGATCGGAGAACGTGCCGGAGGGAAAGCTTGCGGTGGTGCCGTTGCGGAGCGAGCCCGTGCCGGTTCCGGTGGAAGCGGTGGGCGCCGTGACTACCAGGGAGTTGGTGGCATTGAAATCCCAGCGGGCAATGCTAATGGCCGGTGTGGCCAGCAAGGTCAAGGTCGTCACGGAGCTGGTTGTATAATTCACGGTGTAATCGTTGTTGCCGACCACCACCGAATAGCTGCCCTGGTTACCGGATTGGGCGTTCGGGACGTTCAGCGAGTTGGCGTTCGCCCCGGGAATGTCGGTCCCGTTAAAGCGCCACTGGTAAGACAAGGGCACACCCGTGCCGGCGGCTCCGACAAAGAAGTTGGCCGTATCCCCGGAGATGTTCGTGCGGCTCGCGGGCTGCGTGTTCACGGCCGGATCAATGACCGTAAGCACGGCGGCGGAACTGACGACGGAGTCGGCGCTATTAAACACAGCGACGCTGTAACTGCCGGCGTCAGCCGCCAGCACATTCGAGAGGCTCAGCGAAGGGGAAGTTGAGCCGGAGATCGAGCCGAAGATCTTGGGACCGTCGGTTAGGTCCACTCCATTCAGTCGCCATTGGTAATTCAGCGGGCTGCCGGTCGCCGCGACGGTAAAAGTGGCTCGTGTGCCGGCGTTGTTTGTGCGGCTTTGCGGCTGGCCGCTGGGAGGAATAGCGGGCGGGATAACGACAGCAGGAACACTGGTGAAAGAAATGGTGAGGTCGTCAATGGCCAGGGCGTGGTCGTTGCCAGTATCATTAATGTCGAGCCAGCGGAAGAAGATTTCCTGCCCGGGGAAAACAATAATGTTGGGCAATACCGTGGCGGGGAAGACCTGCCGGTTGGCGGCGG
>PLZQ01000179.1:24501-67968 GCA_003152225.1 Limisphaerales bacterium
CCGTAGGCGAAATTACCGGGCGTGCCGGAGCCGACGGAACCGAAAGCACGGTCGGTGACCGGGTTCACGCCGGCAACCCCGTAGCTATAGAGCGCACCGGTGTTGGCTGCACCGGTGTCGGCACGATAAGTGGCTACAGTGGCTCCGCCCAAGGTCTTGGAGGCATACCAGCCTGGCAGCGTGATGTTATCCTCCCAGGTGTTGGCGGTGCCGGTGCTGACCAAGCTGTCGAAGTTCTGTGTGTAAGGAGACCCGGCGCTGACGAGGATTTGGGCGGAGGCTGATTCGATGAAAATGCCCGCGTTGAGACAAGCGGCTACGACGAGGGACAGAACGAGGCTTCTATTCATAGTGTATTTCAGGTTCCGGCTGCCTTCGGCCTCTGCTCCTGAGCCCAGAGGAAGCCATTAGCTTTGACCGTGTTTCGGATAGGCGGGGTTGTGTGGCTAAGCTGTTTTCGGGGGACGAGCCGTCCCCTCCCCTACTTAAGGCTGCGCCGCGCCCGCCAGCACTGCTAATTTCGGACGCGCCAGTCCCAGATAATGTCCGGGTTCTGGGGCTCGCTGGCGCCGGTGGGATTATTGGTCACCGCATGAATCTTGAAGTATGCGGCATGCCCGTCGGCGAAGTTAATGACGGTCCCATTTTCGTGGCGCACCCCAATGCTTTTATAGCGGTTGGCGGGATTAACCGAGTTGAATGACGGCGAAAGGTTGACGACCTCCTTCACCGGATTGAATACCACGTCAAACATGAGGACCGTGGCGGTGGGCTTCCTCAGATTGCTTAGTTTGGGCATCCAGTTGGGATAAACCGCGGGGCTCGGGTTCTTGAGGTCAATATTATACGCGAAACTGAAGAAACCGTACTGCCCTCTACCGGACAACGCCTGATAATCGCCCTCATCCATCGTGGCGCTTGGGCACAGCCAGATTTTCGATCCGTTCTGGCGCCCCGGGAAAGGGAACTTGGTACGTGGATCGCCGCCGGGACGGCGGTAATAATCCAGATAGGTGTTTTTGTCGCCGATGTAGGGGGCCGTGGCATTGAACCACGCGTGCGGGTCCTCCGGGGTGCCCGAGGTGTAGCCCTCGGGCGGATAAGATTCGTCCGGCCCATACATCTTTTTCACGCCCATGCCATCGCCCGGCAGGACATCGCCGTTGTCGCTGGCGGACATGAACTGGGCCAGGCCCCATTGCTTCATGTCGTTGGTACAACTGATCCTCATTGCTTTAGCTTTAGCCTTGGCAAGCGCCGGCAGCAGCAGGGCGGCGAGTATGGCGATGATGGCAATGACGACGAGCAATTCGATCAGGGTGAAAGCACGCACCCATGCCGGTGGTTCATTGCATCCTCCTGCGCGTTGAGGTGTGGCCCCCCGAGGAATTGCTGGCTGTTGACGCATAAACGACTATTTTGATTTTATCCTACCTGTCCTGCTGTCGGAGGCAAGGAATGTTTGCTTCTTTTTAGGGGCTGCCCCGCCTGATGAGGCGTTCGCTTTAAGTTTCTCGTGACGGGGTTCTACCAAGCCAGCCCCTTGTTCGATATCAAGCCATTCGGCGCTCTACAAAAGGGGCCGGGCCTCACGCGACCCGGCCATCGGAATCATACTTCGCTGCCGAGCCGCCGCATCATTCGCTCTTTACGCGGAAGAACGTCTGCGTTCCACCCGTCGAAATACTGAACGACCCGGGGGTGGCGCTATTCGTCGCCACGCGCGTCCAGGAGTCCAGCGGTTGGTTCAGATTGGACGATTGCAACAGGACGAACTGCGCGCCGGAGCCGCCGGTGTAAGGGATAGCCGTGGCGGTGATGCCGCTGATGGTCACCGGCAGGGGCGGCGTGGCGGCGATATCCTCGTAGCGGGTCGGAGCAATTTCAAAACCAGCGCTGCGGTCCGGGGCGGAGGCGGACAGGAAGTAGCTCATCGGGCCGGTCACGCTGACCGCCCCGCGCGGGATCGGTTGGCCGGCGACAACCGGGGTCACGGCGGCGTTAAAGAAGACACGGAAACTATCGCCGCTGGTGTTGGTGATGGTTTCCGTAAGCTGGCCGCTCGCGAAGTTGACGCTGGGATCGGCGAAATAGACGTTGGGGAGTGTGATTCGTGCGCTGACGTATTTGCGGATCACGTTGGAGACGCCGCCGTAAGCGATGCCGTTGGTGAAGGAGAGCGGCAGCACGTAGGGCGTCGGGAGAGGATTATTGTGGCTATTAACGGTCAGCAGGTTCGAGGGATCGGTCGCACTGACATTGATCTGCAATATGCTGTTGAAGTTGCCGAGCGAGCCTACAACCGTAACGCTGTCGCCGGCCTGCGGTAAGTTCGCCGCGGCGCCAGACATAAACACGCCGATGCCGGCGGTGGCATCCTGAATCATGATGGACAGATTCGGGGACGCCGTCAGGTTGGTGTAAACCGTAACAACGCCCGTGACGGACCAGAGCGCGGTGGTGTTGGTGGGCAGGTAGAACGTCGGGTCCACCAAGCCGCGCAGATAATCAATTGTGACCACCGGAACAGAGGTAGCCGAGACCACCGCGTTCGAGCTGGGCGTGGTGCCGTTGTTGTTCGCGACATTGCAGCGGTAGGTGCCGGTGGTGCCATTGTTGTTCTGCACGTTGGCGATCACGAGACTGGGCGTCCCGTCCCCGGTAACATTGGGATTGCCCTCGGAGCTAACGGTGTTGTTGTTGTGATACCAGGTGTACGAAAGCGTGCCCGGGCCGTTCGCGCCGCAAAACAGCGTGGCGGTCTGGCCAAAATAGACGGTTGTGTTCGTGGGCTGCTGGGTGATGGTTGGCGGGACCGGCGGGTTGGTGACCCACAGCGCGGCGACGGTGCTGGTGGCGGAGAGGCCGTAGGGGGTAGTGACCGCGAGCTGGTAATTCCCGGAATCGCCGACATCCGTGGTGGCGAACGCGAGCACGCTTGAGTTGCCGGCTGGATTGCTGAAGGGGGCTCCGTTCTTGAGCCACGTATAAGTCAGGTTGGCCAGCCCCTGGCCGTTGGCGACCGCAGTGAAAGTCCAGGGGAGCCCCACGAAGTTCGTGCCGCCCTTGGGCTGGTAAACGATACCCGGGGCCACGGCGTTGGTGGCCCAAACGTTGGTGGCTGCCTCATCGAATGTGGTGGCCACGGCCAGGTTGGTGATGACGGCAAACCAGTTGCCAGAGCTGCTCGCCTGTCGGAATGCATAGCCTTGCGCAATCGCCGGGGTCGAGACGACATCGCCGGTAGGCAGGCCGACATCCGACGAGTTAATGGGGTTTACCCAAAGCGAAGCCGAGAGGGAGTACAACTGGTCCACCTGTGACGCCGTCGGGTTCCAGCCCACCACCACCTGGTAGTCGGTGTTCGGAGCAAGATCCACCGGGTATGTCTGGTTGACCGTGCCGGCGGCCGCCGATATTCCCAGCCGCCAAGTGCCTGGCAGCGAGCCGGGCAGCGAAAAGAGCCTGCCTTGTAAGCTGCTGGTACCGTTTATGAAGTGGGCGAAATAAGCGGTAGCCGTTGGCAAGTTGGTGCAGTTGACGGTGAAGCTGGCGTAAACGGCCTGGAGCGCGTTGGTATAGGAACAACCGCCCACGGTGCAGAACTGCCGGTTCACGTCGTCGGCGCGGATGGTCATCGCATTCTCCAGCTTGTGGTTGTACACGTTGGCGTCGCCGCCGGACCCGCTGTGCCGCGCCCAGAGCCCGCCGGAGGTGTTAATGATTTGGCCGTCTGGATAGTTGAATCCTTCATACCAGATGAGATCTGCGCGAAGGGTGGTCAGCGCCAGGCAGGAGACTAGTGTGCTTAGGAGGACTTTTTTCATATTCTTACTTCCGCTTGTTGTGTCAGCCAGAGCAAGTGCGGCCTTTTTGTTCGTCTAGGGCTCGCCGACGACCTCGTCCGATCTTGTGTCTGCCACTGAATTAGATTAGGACGCAGCCTAGGAAATTGAGCGCCGGAAGGCAAGTCTTTCGGTGTTAAAGTTATTAACAATTTGGTTACAATCGGGTGACAATCCCGCCGATCTCCGGGGCTTTGAGGATCAGGGTATCAGGTGTTCATGGAAGGGGTTCTGGCCCTGTTTTGAGGTCACCACGAAAAGCCGGACAAAGTCACCCAAAGCCACATCAAAGTCATCTGCGCCGCCGGTACGATGTCTGCCTGAGCCGCAAAATACCCCCGAACACATGCTGGCGGGCCTATTGAGATTGACACCCTGACTGACGCCGCAAATACTGAGAAACGCATTCTTTATGAGCTTTGCCCGGCGATTAACTTCCTTTTCGGCGTATGCCGCCTTGGTCATCACCTTGGCGGCACTCTCCGTCAGGGGCGCGCTCCGCGTCTTGACCGATCCCGCCGCCGCCGGGTCGGGGCGCTTTTCCCGCGTGCGGCAATGGTAGGGGGACTATGACCGAGTGGAACATCCAATCACGCGCTCAGGCTTGCGCTGCCTGCGGGAAGGCTTTTGCCGACCGGGAGGTGTTCCACACCTTGTTGTTCGATGAGAAAGCCGACTTCCGGCGCTCCGACATCTGCCAGGCCTGCTGGCAAAAGCAATACAGCGAGGGCGCGCGCGACCGCAAAGGCTTCATCTCCTATTGGCACGGCGTCTTTGCCGCGCCCACGCCCGCGGTCGAGGCGATTCAAAAGGAAAACGCCGAATCGCTCCTGCGCAAGCTTATCGAGCTGAACGACCCGCGTTACATCCCGGCCGGATATATCCTTGCCGTCATGCTCGAACGCAAGCGCCTGCTCAAAGTCAAAGAGCAGCTCACGCGCGACGGGCAGCGCGTCTTCATCTATGAACAACCGGGGACGGGCGACGTGTTCACCATCATCGACCCGGCCTTGCAGCTTAACCAACTCGAACAAGTCCAACACGACGTGGCCCACCTCCTCGAACACGGCTTGACCCCGTCGGCGCCGCCGCCGCCCACCGCCGCTGAGGCCGCTCCCGCCGCTGCCTCCGATGCGCCCGCGCCCACAGCCGATCCCGAAGCGCCGGCCGCGCCAGAAGCTCCGACCCCCTCCTAAACGGGCGTCCTGCGCATGAACGACCACCCCATGCCCGCCATCACCGGATACGAAGAGCTGCAAAGCCGGCTGGGTTACGCCTTCCGCGACACCGCCCTGTTGCAGCTCGCCTTAACTCACCCCTCCGTCGCCCACGAGCAAGGCGCGGCCATCCAGACCAATCAGCGCCTCGAGTTCCTGGGCGACGCCGTCCTCCAACTCGCGCTCACCCGCGAGCTGTATGAGAAATTCCCCGCCTTCGGCGAAGGCCCGCTGACCAAAGCCCGCGCCAAGCTCGTTAACCGCCGGACGCTGGCCGAGCGCGCCAAGCACCTGGGCCTCGGCCAGCATTTAATCGTCAGCCGGGGCGAGGAGCAGCACGGTGGCCGCGAACGGCCCTCCGCGCTGGCCGACACCTACGAGGCGCTGCTGGGCGCGATCTTCCTCGATGGTGGATACGAGGCGGCCCGCGACTTTATTCTCCACCACTTCCAGGGGGCCTTCGGCGGGCTCAAAGTGATTCCCATCCTCGAAAACCCCAAGGGCGAACTGCAGGAACTGCTACAAGCCGTCTCACCCGACGCTCCGCATTACCATGTCGATTCCGTCACCGGCCCGGACCACGACCGGATCTTCGAGTGCACCGTGCATCATGGCGGCGTGGAGCTGGCGCGGGGCCGAGGCAAAAGCAAGAAAGCCGCGGAGAGCGAAGCCGCCTCGGCGGCGCTTACCCGGCTGCGCGAAAGCAAGGAGACGAGCGCATGAAATCAGTGTTCCGCACACGTCACAAGATTCTCATCGGCGTGGTCCACCTGCGGCCGCTGCCGGGCTCGCCGCGCTGGCGCGGTGATCTGGAGGCGGTGATTGATTTCGCCGTGAACGATGCCCACGCCTATGAGCACGGCGGCGCCCACGCCCTGTTCATCGAGAACTTCGGCGACGTGCCGTTCACCCGGGGCTGTGTCGCTCCCGAAACCATCGCGGCGATGGCCGCCGCCGGACGCGCGATCCGCCAGGCGGTGAAACTTCCCGTCGGCTTCAACGTCCTGCGCAACGACGCCCGCGCCGCGCTGGCTTTGTGCGCCGTCTGCGGGGGCGAGTTCATTCGCGTCAACGTCCACACGGGCGCGATGCTGACCGACCAGGGACTCATCGAAGGCAATGCCTATGAAACCTTGCGCTATCGGCAGCGCGTTTGCCCGGGAACGCAGATCTTTGCCGATGTCCACGTCAAACATGCCGTCCCCCTCGGCAACTGGACCATCGCTGACGCCGCCCGCGATACCGTGGAGCGCGGCCTGGCGGATGCGCTGATCGTCTCCGGCGCTGGCACCGGCCTCGCGACGGACCTGGCGGATGTCGAGCAAGTTCGCCGCACCTGCCCCGCCACCAAAGTCCTTCTGGGCAGCGGTGTCAGCCTCGAGAACATCCGAGATTTCCTGCCCGTCGCGGACGGCTTCATCGTAGCCAGTTCGCTCAAACTGAACGGCCGGCTCGCGAACCCGGTCGATCCCAAACGCGTCGCCGCGCTCGCGCGGGCCCTACGGGCATAAGCCGCGATCAGGAAGTCACTTCAAGGCTGCGGGCGCATGAATGTCGCGTCCAGCAGATTGAGCAGTGGACCGGGGGGGAAATCCGCGCGGTTTTGGTAGAAGTAGCACTTCCTGGTGCCGTCGGTGTTCCAAGTGGTCAGATAACGCATCTGGTCGCTCTTGATCCACTGAGCGGAGCCATCGGCGAAAACCTCGTTGCCGCCCGCAGGAAACGCACTGCTCGGGTTACGGTGCGGCGGCAGGTTGTCGTAAACTCCCAGATGCGTTGGGTCGGGCTGGCCCCAGCCGAATTCGGTTTCCACCACCGCATCCGCGCCAAGCGCCCAATACGATTTGGATTGGCTGAGCTTCACCGGGCTGAGGCTGGGCATGCCCGACGGCACGGCCGGGTTTATCCAGGTGGTGATGCCGCCAAAGTATTGATAACCAATATTCCATTGGGCGGGGGTTACCCCGGTATCATACCAAGGCAAGTTCGGGCGCGTGGGGCACGTCCAGATGGAGTTACGGTTGGAAGATACGGTGAGGCCAATCGTGGGCGCCAATTGCTGCTCCGGCACATTCAACGCAAGCTGGTTGAAGGGGCCTCCGGGAGAGAGTTGGCGAGCCGTGATCACCCGATCCTGATTGTCGGTGGCGTACACCGTCATTCCAATCCCAATCTGCTTTAGGTTCGAGAGGCACTGGATGCGTTTGGCCTTTTCCTTCGCTCGCGCCAGTGCCGGCAACAGCAGCGCGGCCAGAATCGCGATGATCGCGATCACCACCAACAACTCGATCAACGTGAACCCGCTATTGGGGTCTTGCCTGCGTATTCGTGTGTCCATATTTGATTCGAGCACCTCTTGGGCGCCGCTGACACCGCCAACCCCAGCGGCGCCGACACTTGCCTCAACCCCAACTCATTCAACACTCAACCGATAGAAACGCCGGTTCCCGTTCAGGCCGTCCGGCACTGACTTAACAGTGCCATCACCCGCAATCCCGAGCCCCAAGGCCGTCCAATTCGGGTCCGTCAGGTTGTTCTTGTAATAGATCGTGTAGGTAAGCGCGGCCTGCGTGGGGAAGGAGAGGACGATATTGCCCCCGCTGACGGCCGCGGTCAGCGTGACCGGCTGCGTCATCGGCACGAGCATGAAGAAGTTCGCGTTTTCGTTGCCGTCCGCGGTCATTTGGAACGTGTTGGTTCCGCCGAGCGGGAGCACCACGCGCTGGCCGGTATTGGTGTTCACCAGCGGCACCCATTGCCATGTGGTGAAGCTGGTGCCGGTGCCTTTGAACGTGCCCAAATACTGCGCTGTTTGGCTGGCCGTCCCCCAGCCGCCAGTCACGCGCGCGAGGGCGAGGTTGAAGGCGCCGTTGCCGCCAGCCAGCCGGCCATAAACATAAAAGTCGCCGGCCGGGCAGGTGCGCGTCCAGTTGATGAACGCCGCGTTGGTCCAGTAGGCCACATCGTGATCAATGATGGTTGGATCCAGGCTCGCCAGTTGCGCGTTGAGGTAGCTCTGCCGTGGGACGTCCGTGCCATTCTCGGTCACCACATAGTCCGAGGGCCTGTAAGTAAAGGTCACATTGGGACGGTAGGTGCCGAACAACGCATCCACATCGATTTCCAAGGCGCTCAACTGTCCAAAGTAACTATTCGCCGCGGAACTCGACGTCGGCGCCGGATTGTCGATGTATCGGTTGCCGGTCCCGCTCGGAATGGGGCTGTAAGCCGACTCGAAGTCGAAATCCTCCGCTTCCCAGGTGAAGTTGTTCGGGTTGAAGGTGTCGAACGTCACCGTGGTGGTAGCGGTCTTTTGGTTCAGGTCCGTCACTGTGATTACAGCCGTGTAATCCGTGCTCGGCTGCAGATTGGGGTAGCTGACGTTCCAGCTTGTGGATGAACCGCTGATGACCAGATTCGTGGAGATGTTAACCCCGTTCAACGTCACCACGATGTTCGTGGTACTGATGCCATAGGTCGGGCTGCTGGCGACGAAGGAGAAAATATTGGTCTTCTGCATGAGGAGCGACCCGTCCGGATAGACATTGTCAATCCGGGGCAGGTCCGTCCGCGCGGGAGTCAGCATGTAAAAATTGGCGTTGACCGGCAACGAAACGGTCGTGCGGAACGTATTCGTGCCGCCCAGGGTCACATTGGCGTAATTGCCGAACCGGTCTATCAACGGCGAATACTTATAAGCGGACCACCCGCCGCCGCCCGGCAGCGAGAATGTCCCCACTCGCTTCGTGAATTGCGCGGTGGTGCCCCACCCGCCCGTGATCTCATCGAGGCTCACGGTGACCGTGCCGGCGTCTCCGCGCGCCAGCCGGGCATACACGTTAAACGTCCCGGTGGGGAACGTCCGGGTGTAGTTCTGCCAGAAGAAGTTGCCGAGGAATCCGATGTTGTAGTCGGGCGCGCCGGCATTGAGGAATTGCTCGCGCGTGGCATCGGTGACCGGGGTGGTGGCGGTGAGATCGTTGGGCCGATAGTTGCTTGTGGTCACCCCCCCGCGCGTGCCATCCGTGTGCTCGTCAATGTCCTGGAGACCCACCTGGTTAAAATAGCTGTTCGCCGCCGGACCGGTCGTCGGCACCGGATTGTCAATGAACCGGTTGCCGGTCCCGCTGGGAATGGGGCTTGAGGTCGGGTCGAAGTCATAATCTTCCGCCTCAATCTGAAAAACGGCGTTGTACGTATCAATATTGAACGTGCTGTTGGCCGTGCCGCCGTTGGCGTCGGTGACGCTGATGACGGTGGCATAAGTCTGGCTTGGCAGCAAACCGGTATAACTCACATTCCAACTCGAGGCTGAGCCACTGAAGACCAGGTTGGAGGAGACATTGACGCCATTTAACGTAAGCTGGACGCTGTTTGTGCTGATGGTAGTGCTCGCCGAGCTGACCGTGAAGACCAGCTTGTTGGTGGACTGGAAGAGCACGCGGCCATCCGGATAGACGGCGCTGATAATCGGCAGATTGGTGTTGGCCGGGACCAGGATGTAGAAGTTTGCGTTGGCTCCGCCGCCGGTCGTCACGCGCACCGTGTTCTGGCCCGCCAGGCTCACGGTCGCCAGATTGCCCACATTGTCCCGCAACGCCACCCACTGGTAGGAATTGTAGCTGGTGCCCGAGAAGCTGAAGATGCCGAGATTCGTCGTCGTTTGGGTGCTGGTCCCCTGTCCGCTGGTCACCCGGTCCAAATGGATCGTCGCCGAGCCCGCCCCGGCTGAAAACCGGCCATACACGTTGTATTTGCCCGCCGGGAACGTCCTGGTGTAATTCTCCCAATCGGAGCTGGACCAATACCCCACGGCGTGGTCCACGGCGTTGGAGTCGGCCACATTGTTGAGGAACTTCAGCCTTAACTGTTCGCCGATGGCGAGCCCCGTTTGCGTTTTGGTGCCATCACCGGCGCCCACACGGTAATCCGTCGCGCTGGAATTGGCCGTGGCCACCTTGAAGGTGTCGATTCCCGGCACGCTATCCAGCCCGAAATAGCTCGTGTTCGTCGCGTAGGTCGTATAGTCCGGATTGTCAATGAACTGCCCGCCGTCGTGGTCGAACTCCTCCGCCTCCCAGGTGAAGCTGGCCGGGTCAAAGGTGTCGAAACTCATATTGAAGGTGCCGACTGACCCGTTAGCGTCGAGAGCTTTAAGCGACGCCGCATAAATCTGGCTGGGGCGCAACCCGGCATAGGTCACGCTGTTACTGGTGGCGGGGCCCGTCACCACCAGGCTTGACGAGATATCCGTGCCGTTCAGTATGGCCTGAATGTTCGTGATCGCGAGGCCGATGGGCGAGCTGGCGGTGAAAGTCAGTGTGTTGGCGCCTTGTTGGAGGGTAGAGCCATCGGGATAGACGTTGCCGATCACCGGCGGGTTGCCAGCCGCCGTCGAGCGGAGGTTCTCGACGAAGGCGGCATCTCCCGCACCGGTGTAGAATTGGAAATCATCAATCCAGCCGCCGAAATCCCGATCACGAGCCCGGCGATTGCCGATATAGAGTGCGCCCGTGGCGCCGAGGCTGACGATCTGGCCGGGAGCCGAGGTGGTGCTGATCAACATCGCGGACGAAGTGTCCGTGCCTTCGTATATTCTGACATTGGTGCCGTCATAGGTTACGGCAACAAATACCCAGACATTAGTCGGCAGATTGGCCGAGAAAGTGGCGCTGGCGGTGGGGTTGCCGGTGTTAATGTGAAAGTATAACTGGCTCGAACTCTGGAATTTCATTCCCAGGCTGTTGGCTTGGGCCGTATCCGACGCGGTGTTCGCAGCCAGAATGAACATACGGGGACCGATATTGTTCGCCAACATGGCATTCTGCTTGTACCACATCGAGACGGTAAAGGCGCTGACATCACCCAGGCCGAGCGTGGAGTTGGTTATGGCCGCGATCGGCCCGGCGCCACCCTGTATTATGGTTGAGGAGAAATCCAACGCGCGGCTGCCGGTGATCGCGCCCGCGATGCCCGAGTTGGGGGCGCCGTGATAATCGATGGGTGCGCCGGCATTGTTGAGCATCTGCAGGGTGGCCGCCACGCCGCCGCTGCTCGTGTCGCTGGGGGTAGTCGTGCCTGGGCCGGCATCGTCAAAGCCAAATCTCAATTTGAGAACCGGCTGGGCCTGAGCCGCCCAGCCACACCAGAACAGGCCGGCTATGATAGCCAAAGACGCGAGCCCTGACAGAGGCAACTTTAGATACCCCCTGGGCTGAACGGGTTTGCGAATGGATGGCTGATTGGTGTTCGGCTCTTTCATGGGATTCGGGGGTTATTTAGTTTCACGTGAGGTTGAAGCAGACACTTAAGCAGACTGTAATGGTGACATAGAACTCTTTCACATCAGGTCTGGGTGACATAATCGAACTCATGCTGGGTGGTTTTTACAGGTTTATCAGTTCTCTGGCATCCCTCTTTCGAGGGATAGGAATAAACTGGACTTTTCAGCCCCGCGGCCTTGAAATCGGGTATCGTCCGAAAGCCCAAAAGCAAGAACCGCCCGGGCTTGCAGCTTGCTCCAGCTCAAGGGGTCTTCTTTGTTTGGTTGTTCCTGCTGGGGGCTCAGGCCGTATCGGCGCAGGAGCTCAGCGAGCTTTTGACCAACGCCGCTGATGTAATATCCCTGCCCGCCGAACGGGCCGCGCGCAGCATTAAGGTGCTGGTGACCGGCGTAGTCACCGCTGCCGATCCCACCCTCAAAGGCCGGTTCTTTGTCCAGGATTCCACCGGGGGCGTCTTTGTTGATAACGTCAACGGCCCCCGCCCGGAGCCGAGTGACGTCGTCGAGGTTTCCGGCATCAGTCATGTCGGGGCCTATGCTCCCATCATCACCGCCCCGCGTCTGCGCAAACTCGGCGCCCGGCCCCTGCCGCCCGCGAAGCTGGTTCCCGTCGAGCGCTTGATGTCGGGTGCGGAGGACAGCCAGCGGATCGAAATCGCTGGCATCGTCCGCGCCGCCCGGGTGGGGGGTTCCCGCCTGGACCTGGACCTTGTAACGGGTGGATACCGGTTTCGGGCCTATGCGCCCATTCCTCCCGGCATGGACCCGCAAACGTTGGTTGCGGCTCACGTGCGGGTCCGGGGCACTGCGGCCGAAGCCCACAACCGCTCGTTGCGACAACTGATCGCCGCGGAGGTTTATGTGCCGGGACTGTCCGACTTCGTTGTCGAGCAATCCGAGGCGATCAACCCCTTTAAGGAGCCGGTGATTCCGTTGAACGGCCTGGCGCAATACGGCAGAGACAATTCCTTGAGCCGCCGGGTCCATGTCCGGGGAACCGTGACGCTCCAACGGTTGGGGGAGAGCCTCTTCCTTCAGGATGCCACCGGCGGCCTGCAGGTCCAGAGCCGTGAGTTGGCCGCCTTCTCGCCCGGCCAGGTCATCGAAGCGGTCGGTTTCCCAAGCTTCGATAACTTCCTCCCGGTCTTGCAGGATGCCGCTCTGCGCACCACGCCGGAGCCGCGCGTAGCCCTCAATCCAAAACCGGCCTCGGTCACCGAGTTCCAAAACGGGCTGCACCATGCCGAGCTGGTTTCTCTCAAAGGCAAGGTGATGGATCGCGCCGTCCGGCACCTGCGCCGCCAAAGCCCCGACCCGATGGGCACCCGCACTACTTTGGTTCTCCAGAGCGACAATTTCATCTTCACTGCGGAAGCCGATGAGCCCCGGGGCGACGGCGAGCTGAGCGCCATCCCCGTCGGCAGCACCGTCCTGGTCAACGGCGTGTGCCTGACCGAAATCGACAGCGATGGGAAGATGCAGTCCTTTCGCCTGCTGCTCGGCAGCCCAAGAGACGTCCGGGTCGTTCAGAAACCAAGCTGGCTTACCCCCCAGCGCCTGCTGGTCGGATTTGCCATTCTCGGTTCGGTGTTAATCCTCATCGTGAGTTGGACAGTGATGCTGTCGCGAAAGAATTCAGCCTTAAACTATTTGATTCGCGAACGGGAGAAGGCCCAGGTCGAGCTCCAACTGGCCCATGATCAATTGGAACAGCGCGTGAAAGAGCGGACGGCGCAGCTCAAGTTTGAGATCACGGCGCGCAAGGAATCCGAGCTGCAGTTCAAGGGTGGGCTGGCCGAACGGACCCGCCTGGCCCAGGAACTCCACGATACGGTGGAACAGACGCTCACGGGCATCGCCTTGCAGTTGGACACCGCCGCGAAGCTCTACGAGCGCGATCCGAATAGCGCGCTGCACCACTTCGAGCTGGCGCGCAATCTCATGGCCATGAGCCAGGTGGAGGTGCGCCGTTCAGTGTGGGATTTGCGCTGCCGGGCGCTCGCGCAGTTTGACCTGGCCGGCGCCCTGGCCGACAGCGCGCGGCAGATCACCAACGGCACGAGCATGCAAGTGGAGCTGGAGACCAAAGGCCCGGCGCGGCTCTTGCCGGAAGTGGTGGAGGAGAACCTGCTGCGCATTGGCCAGGAGGCGCTCACCAATGTGATCAAGCACGCCCGCGCGAACCTGGCAAAGATCGAGCTGGAGTTTGGCCCGGAGCAGGTGGTGTTGCAGATAACAGATAACGGCATTGGTTTCGCCCCGGAGAGTGCCGTCGGCCCCAATGAGGGCCATTTCGGCCTGCTCGGCATGTCGGAACGGGCCAAACGACTCGAGGGGCAGCTTAAGGTTTGGAGCGCACCGGGAACCGGGACAACCGTGCAGGTCGAAATCCCGTTGGAGCCGCCGGCGCAGTCCCACGACACGGCGCTCGCCCAGACGCAGCCTGCTTATGAAGAAGCCATCGAAGATTCGAGTCCTCATAGCTGACGACCATTACATCGTGCGGATGGGCCTGACCGCGCTGGTGAACACCGAACCGGACATGGAAGTCGTCGGGGAAGCGGCGGATGGCGCCCAGGCCATCGAGCTCTATGCGAAGTGCAATCCCGATCTCGCCCTGATTGATGCGCGCATGCCGGTGAAGGATGGACTCCAAGCGACCATTGAACTCCGCAAACGGTTTCCCGGCGCCGCCATCCTGATGCTCACCGCCTTCGACGGCGACGCCGACATCCGGAGCGCACTAGAAGCCGGAGTGCAAGGCTATGTGCTCAAGAGTTCCACTGGCGATAAACTCATCCCCGCCCTCCGCGCCGTCGCTGCCGGCGAGCGCTGGGTGCCCAGGGAGGTCGCCAGCCGGCTGGCCTCGCGGAATTCCTTCGAAGCGCTCACCGCTCGCGAAATACAGGTGCTTAACGAACTAGCCAAAGGGCTGGCGAATAAGAGAATTGCCGACTCCCTGAACATCACGGAATACACGGTGAAGGACCACCTGAAGAACATCCTCGCCAAGCTCCGTGTCGCCGACCGGACCGAAGCCGTTACGACCGCACTCCAGCGGGGTATCATCCACCTGTGAACTGCTTGCGTTCGGAGGGCGGCGCCCGTCCCGACCCTGCGGAGTGAGTTGGCGACCCGCTCCTCAGCCAGCAAACTCCGCCCTGAGGGGAATCCCATTGTGTGGCCCGTGGCCCGGGCGCAGCGCGAGCGCGGTGCCCCAGTGATGCTCTGGTGTTACTCCGGCGTTGCTCTGGCGTTGCTCCTTTGAGCATCCTTGGGGCATCCTTAGGGCACCCTTAGGGCACCCTTAGGGCACCCTTAGGGCACCCTTAGGGCACGGCTCTTGGATCCCTTGCGTATTTGGGGTATTTGCCGGGTGCTTCCGTGGCATTCCCGTGAGGGCTTCGGTCAAACTGCGGGGTCTCCGCCGAAACCGGGCTTCGATTTGACAGCGTTTGGTTGGGCGCGATTCATCCCAATTTTTCCTATCCTTCCCCAGCCATTTGGCTCCAGATTAGAGTATGCCAACGCCAGCGCCCCTGCTCAGACTGGTCAACGTTACCAAGCGCTACGACTCGCCGGCCAACGCCGGGGCGTTGACGGTGCTCGATCAGGTGACGCTCGAAGTCGCGCGCGGNNCAGATCATCGGCACGCTGGATCGCCCGACGAGCGGCTCGGTCACGCTCGACGGGAAGGATTTGAATGCTCTGGATGATCTGCAGATCGCCGCCGTGCGCAACCGCCAGATCGGCTTTGTCTTCCAGGCGCACTACCTCCTGCCGCAATGCACGGTCTGGGAGAACGTCCTGGTCCCCACGCTCGCCTGCTCGGATGCCGCGCTGCGCGACGGCGCGGGCGAACGGGCCGAGCGGCTCTTGAAACGCGTGGGCCTGGGCGAGCGCAAGTCCCATCGTCCCGGTGAACTCTCTGGTGGAGAGCGGCAGCGCGTCGCCGTCGTCCGCGCGCTCATCAACCAGCCGCAGCTCCTGCTTGCCGACGAGCCGACCGGCTCGCTCGACCACGCCTCGGCCCAGGAGCTTGGGGAATTGCTGCTGGAGTTGAACCGCGAGGAAGGCGTGACCCTGATAGTGGTGACGCACGCCCGGGACCTAGCCCAACGCATGGGCCGCGTGCTGGAGCTAAAGGACGGCCACCTGGCGGCGGCAGAAGGCCGGGGGTGAGAGGCAGAGGCAGGGCACGGCGAACATCGAACCTTGAACATCGAACCTCGAACCTTGAACGCTGAAGCGCACACTCTGGGTGCGTGCACAGCGCAGGACCGGCTATGACCTTCTGGACGCTCATCCGCCGCAGCCTGCGCTTTCACGCGCGCGCGCACCTGGGCGTCGTGCTCGGCGCGGCCATCGGCAGCGCGGCCCTCATAGGCGCGCTAGTAGTGGGCGATTCGGTGCGTGGGAGCCTGCGCCAGCGCGCCCTGGACCGCATTGGCAAGACGCAATACCTGCTGGAGACCCGCGATTGGCCCTTTACCGATGACACGAACCGCTGGGTCGGGGTCTTCCGAGACGGATACGCCTTGGGACTCCGACTGCCAGCGATTGCTTCCGTGAGGCAAGGGGCCGCGCGCGCCAATCAAGTGAATCTGTACGGTGTGCAGCCTGGGTTCTGGGAGTTCTCGGCAGCAGCGACCAATATCTGGATCGCAACGAACAGCGTGCTGCTGAACCAGCCGCTCGCCGCACAGCTCGGCGTTAATGCCGGGGATACCGTGCTGCTGCGCTTTCTGAAACCCGCCCCCTTCTCCAGCGAGGAACCGCTGTCCCCGCAGTCGAGGAACGCAGTGGTCTTGCAACTTAAGGTTCAGGGGATACTTACCGCTGCCCAGCTCGGCGGCTTCAGCCCGGTCGCCGGCGTAACACCGCCCCGGAACGCGTTCATGCGGTTGAACGAACTGCAGCAAGCGGCACAAGCGGTTGGCCGTGCAAACTGTTTTCTGATGGCATGGTTAGACGCTGAGCCGCCCAGAGTGTTCGCGAAAGCCCGGTTCAAGCTTCGGGAGTGGCTGTTGAAACTGGGAGTTCATCCTCCGAGATGGCTTTCGTCGGCGAGACTCCCTGACACCTCGCCGGAAGCCATAGTTGCCGCGCTGGATAACTGGCTCAAGCATAGCTGGAGCGCCGCCGACGTGGGACTGGACTTCGCGACTTTGGAGCAGCCGCGGGGGGTTGAACTCAGGTCCAAGCGCGTTTTCCTGGACCCGGCCGTGGTGCGGCAGAAGACGATTCCCGACGGAGATCGGCACGGGCTCGGCCCAGTCAGGCTCCCTTCCGGCAAGGAAGAGTTAATTCTCACCTACCTGGCAAACCTTCTCCAGGCGGGCACGAACGGCACGCCCTATTCGATGGTCACTGCGGCGGGCCCGCCCTATGCGCCTGCCGACATGCGCGATGATGAAATCCTCGTCACCGACTGGCTGGCGGATGATTTGCGCGTGCAGCCAGGCGACTGGATTGAGATGATCTCATTCGTGCCGGAATCTCGCGCCCGACTCGTGGAATCAACCAACCGTTTCCGCGTGCATGGCGTTGTGCCTCTTAGCGGCATTTATGCCGACCGCACGCTGATGCCGGATTTCCCGGGCATTGAGACCGCCGAGAGCACCCGCGATTGGGACGCGGGTTTCGAGATTGACCTGAAGCGAATTCGCCCGAAAGACGAGGCGTATTGGAAAGAGCATCGCGGCACGCCCAAGGCTTTCATCACCCTGGCTGCTGGACAGCGAATGTGGGGCAACCGATTCGGGGACGTGACAGCCATACGTCTTCCGGTTCCTGCGGGGGTTTCGATCGAAGAATTCAAGCGGGCTTGGGAGGGTTCCATTATGTCTCAGCTCAACCCTGAAGAACTTGGTCTCCGGTTCGAACCGGTGCGCGCGCAGGCCCTCAGGGCGGCAGAACAGGCCCAGGACTTCGGGCAGCTCTTTCTTGGCTTCAGCATCTTCCTGGTGGTGGCGGCGTTGCTGCTGATGGCGCTGCTGTTCCAGTTCGGGCTGGAACAACGATCCGCCGAAGTGGGCACGCTGCTGGCACTGGGGTTCACGCCCAAACAGGTGCGGCGGTTGTTCCTGAGGGAGGGTGCGATGCTGGCACTGGCGGGCAGCTTGCTCGGAGCGCTGGGCGGGCTTGCCTATGCCAAGGCGATGTTGTGGGGCCTGGCTACGGTGTGGCGCAGTGCTGTCGGTCCTTCCACGCTGCAGTTCCATGCGACACCGGCTACTCTGGTCATCGGCGTCTGCTCCGGCACGGTCGTCGCCGTGCTGACGATTTGGTTGACCTTGCGCAAGCAGGCACGACAGCCTCCCCGGGAACTGCTGGGCGGGGAAGTTCAAAGTCCAAAGTTCAAAGCCCAAAGTCGGGGCGCGTGGATCGCGGGGGGCTCGGGCTTGGCGGCGGCCATCGTCATTTGGGCGCTGGTTACGGGCGAGAAAGCAAATGCCGAGAGCTTCTTCAGCGCGGGGGCTTTGCTGCTGGTAGCGGGGTTGGGCTGGGCGGCGGCCTGGTTCGGGCGGCTGGCGCGAGAGGCTGGGGCCGCGCGATTGACGCTCGGCGGCCTTGGGGTGCGCGGGTGTGTGCGGCGACGCAAACGCAGTTTGGCAACCGTCGCCCTGCTGGCCTGCGGGTCGTTTCTGATTGTCTCGATCGGCGTGTTCCGGCTGGACGCCAACCGGGATGCCACTCAGCGCACCTCCGGCACCGGCGGATTCGCGCTGATTGGCGAAGCGACCATGCCGGTCGTGCAGGATTTGAATACCCGGTCGGGGCGCGAGTTCTTTGGCCTGAGCGCGGCGGACCTTGCGGGTGTGAATGTCGTGCCGTTTCGCGTGCGCGCGGGGGATGAGGCGAGTTGCCTGAATCTGAACCGGGCGCAGAGGCCGCGCTTGCTCGGAGTGAAGCCGGAGCTGCTGGCGGGCAGGTTCACCTTCGCGAATGTCGCGAAGGGCCTGGACGGCCGCCAGGGGTGGGAACTCCTTCGCGGTGGCAGAGGACGGAAGGAGGCTCTTACTGAGGAATTGCAAATGGCAAATCGCAAATCGCAAATGGATCAGCGCCGACTCACGTCGGCGGCTACGGGGATGGATGAGATTCCGGCTATTGGCGATGCCAACTCGATTCAATGGGCACTCGGCAAGAAGGTTGGGGATACGATGGATTACGTGGATGAGCAAGGCCGCGCGTTCAAGGTGCGGCTGGTCGGGGCGGTGGCGAATTCGATCCTGCAAGGGAGCTTGCTGATAGACGAGGCGGAGTTTGTGAAGCGGTTCCCAGGTGAGAGCGGGTACCGCATGTTCCTGATGGATGCGCCGTCGAATGCCGTGTCGCAGGTCTCCGCCACCTTGTCGCGCGCTTTGCAGGATGTGGGCCTCGAACTGACCCCCGCAGCGGAGCGCTTGAACGTGTTCAACGCGGTGCAGAATACCTATCTCGGTACGTTCCAGATTTTGGGCGGGCTGGGGTTGCTGCTGGGCAGCGCCGGGCTCGGCGTGGTGGTGCTGCGCAACGTGTTGGAGCGGCGCGGCGAACTGGGGTTGCTGGTGGCCGTGGGCTTTCGGCGGCGAGCGTTGCAGCGCATGGTATTGAGCGAGCATGGCGCACTGCTGTGCTTAGGGCTGGGCATTGGGATCGCCGCGGCTGCAGTCGCAGTACTGCCGGCCATACTGTCACCCGGAACGCAGCTACCCTACGCTTCACTGGGCGTGACCTTGGGGGCGGTGCTCTTGAATGGCGCTTTGTGGACGCAGCTCGCCTCGTGGTATGCGCTGCGTGGGAACCTGCTGGAAGCGTTGCGGAATGAATGAAGCGGCCAAGGGTGCTAAGAAGAACCAGAGGCGGCCATGACTCAACTAGGGAAGCTCCCAGCGCGACTCCGCCGCAACCGAAGATAGCCAATCGCCAATGGCAAATAGCCGATGTGTGGGGTCACACGAGATTTGGGCAAGCTGCGCAAACTATGAAGGGTAGTATTACAAAGAAATTGATTGGACTGCTGTTAACGTGTCTCCTGATTGTCCTGATGCTGCGCTGGTTCGAACATAGCCAGGTCTATCATCCCGACCGGGTCCTGACCGCGACCGGCGCCGAACTCGGCCGGCCGTTCGAAGATGTTCGTTTCAAGGCTAGCGACGGCGTCGAGCTAAACGGCTGGTTCTTCCCGGCGGGCACGAATTCTCATCGGCCTCGCCTGGCGGTGCTGGTTTGCCACGGCAACGCCGGCAACATCAGCCACCGGCTCGACACCTGCGCCGCCTTGCTGCCCACTGGCGTCAACGTCTTTGTCTTCGACTATCGCGGCTACGGGCGGAGCCAGGGGAGGCCGAGTGAGGAAGGCACGTATCGTGACGCCCAGGCGGCGTACCAGTGGTTGCGGCAAAAGGGCTTTGCCGGCACGAACATCATTGCGTTCGGCGAATCGCTGGGCGGCGGCGTTGCGGCGGAGCTGGCGGTGCGCGAGCCGGTCGGCGGGCTGGTTCTGCAAAGCACCTTCACGAGCATCCCGGACATGGGCGCGGAGTTGTTCCCCTGGTTGCCGGTGCGCTGGCTCGGCACCATTCGCTACGACACGCGTAGCAAGCTGCCGCGGTTGCATGTTCCTGTGCTGGTGATGCACAGCCCTACTGACGAGCTGATCCGATTCCATCACGGCCAAAGCAATTTCGCCGCCGCCAATGAACCGAAGCTCTTCTGGGAGCTCAAAGGAGAGCACAACGATCCGCTGGCCGACGCTCAACACTTTATCGCTGGCATGGAGAAGTTTCTCGCGCTGCTAAAGTTGGCTTGATTCTGACGCGCAAAACCGGCCAACTGATGTTTGTCTTCAAAGCATGAAAGCGCACGTATTGTCACAATTGGGCCGCCGCACCGAAGTCCCGCCTATTTCCTGGCTCATGGCTACCGCCCTGGCGCGGCCGCAACTCATTTCATTGGCGGCCGGGTTTACGGACAACGCGTCGCTGCCCGTCAATGAAGTGCGCGGATTGCTGAAGGGCATTCTGGGTTCGGCGCGCATCGGTCAGGCCGCCCTGCAATACGGTACGACCGCCGGCGACGAGACGCTGCGCCGGCTCACTGCCCGGCACCTGTATGCTCTGGACGGGCGACCGGCCGCGCCAAGGGCATATTCGCCCGACCGGATGGTCATCACGAACGGTTCGCAGCAGATGCTCTACATGATCACTGAAGCCCTGTGCGATCCGGGCGACATCGTGTTGGTGGAGGACCCGAGTTATTTTGTCTTCCTGGGCATCCTGCAGAGTCACGGCGTGCGGGCGCGGGGCATCCGGATGCAACAGGACGGGTTGGATTTGACCCGCTTGGGAGCGGTGCTCGAAGCCCTCAAGCGCAGCGGCGAACTCCGACGCGTGAAGATGCTTTACCTCATCAGCTATTACCAGAATCCGACCGGCCGGACGACGAGCTTCGAGAAGAAGGCTGGCGCGCTCAAGCTGTTGCGGCGCTATGAGCGGGCGGCGGGACACCCCCTCTACCTCGTGGAGGACGGCGCGTATCGCGAGTTGCGGTTCCAGGGCGAGGACGTGAAGTCCGCGCTGGCCATCAAAGGCTACAGCGACCGGGTCATTTACGCCGGCACTTACAGTAAACCCTTTGCCACTGGTACCCGCGTCGGCTTTGGCCTCATGCCGGAGCTGGTGTTAACCACCGTGCTGCGCATTAAAGGCAACCACGACTTCGGGTCGTCGAACCTGTTGCAGCAGTTGCTCGCGCATGCGCTTTCGTCGGGCCTTTATGACAAGCATTTAGTGGCGCTGCGCAGACGCTATGCGCGCAAAGCACGCGTGATGCGGGCGGCGCTCAAACAGCACTTCCCCACGGAGGTGGAATGCTGGGAGCCGGACGGTGGCTTGTACTTCTGGGCCAGGCTGCCGCAACGGTTGCCGTCCGATAGCGCCTCAAAGGTCTTCCAAAAGGCGCTGGCCAAGAATGTCTTGTATGTGCCCGGGAACCTCTGCTACGCGAATGATCCGACCCGCCGCAAGCCGAATCACGAAATGCGGATTAGTTACGGCGGGGCGACGGAAGCCAACCTGCGCAAAGGGATCGCGCGCCTGGGGGCGGTGCTGCACGATTGCCTGCGGAAATAGAACCCGCTCAACCGGGCGGCCAGGACATGTGGCGCCCGCCAAGGATGTGGCAGTGCAAGTGCGGCACCGCCTCGCCGGCATCCGGACCGTTGTTGAACACCAGGCGAAAACCCGATTGAGTCAGACCCAGCTTGTTCGCCACCTCGGCGGCTTTCAACAGGAGGTGCCCGAGAACCCGTTGGTCTTCCGGGGTGGCCTCGGCGATGCGCGGGATAGGTTTTCTGGGGACAATCAGGACATGTGTCGGAGCCTGCGGCTTGATGTCGCGGAACGCCACCACCAAGTCATCCTCGTAAATGATCGCCGCCGGAACCTCGCGGGCAATGATCTTTTCAAACAGCGTCTTGCTCATTCGGGTCAGCTTCGAGTCTCTTCGGCCTACTCCACCATTAAGGAAAACTCGTCCGGGGCGGATGCGGCGCTGAGACATTGGCGGAGGTAGGCCACGATTTCGCCCTCCAGCTCCTGACAGCGCAGGCCCCATCGCCGCGCGCCGGTGAGTTGCTTGACGCAGCCGCGCAGCCCGCGGAAGCGCAAGACCCGTGGGGATTGCTGCAAGTGCTGCTGCAATTCGGCGCGCAGGCGCGCGAAGAACAGCAGCTCGCAGCCTTGGCCGAGCTCGCGAGCCAGCAGGTGCAGATCGGATTCCAGGACGCGCGGGCGGAGGTCGGCGCCCTTGGATTGCCGGGCAGTGGCGGCGAAGCCGCGCAGCAGTTTCTCCAGCGCCTCGGCGAATTCACCCACCGAGACGGTTTGCCGGCCCAGCTCGTGCTTGAAGTAGTGGAAGACAGCGTTGGCAGCATGCCGGACGAA
Source organism: Limisphaerales bacterium (assembly GCA_003152225.1). Classification (GTDB taxonomy): domain Bacteria; phylum Verrucomicrobiota; class Verrucomicrobiia; order Limisphaerales; family UBA8199; genus PALSA-1440. The sequence goes on from PLZQ01000179.1 coordinate 46,778, forward strand.
CTCTTCATCAAACAGCTCGGCCGTGTCGTCCTCCAGTTCCACGGATACCATGTCGGCGGAATACGGAACGCTTTCGCCGGAGGCCAGCTCGAAGAGCAGACAATCGGATGCGAGGGTGATCATGCCTTGCCCTCCAGCTTCTTCACCTCGTGCACGAAATCGGTCGCTTCCTGGAACCGCCGGTACACACTGGCAAAGCGCACGTAGGCCACGTCGTCCATCTGGCGCAACCCTTCCATGACGAGCTTCCCGATGACTTCAGCGGGCACTTCGCGCTCATACTTGTCCGTGACTTCGTTGACAATTCTCTCGACCACATCTTCGATGGTCTTCGGGCTGATCGGACGCTTCTGGCAGGCCTTCTTGAGTCCGGATGCGAGCTTATCCTTGGAGAACTCTTCACGGCGGCCATCACGTTTGAGCACCATGAGGCCGGACCGCTCGACTTCCTCATACGTCGTGAAGCGAAATCCGCAGGCAATGCATTCACGGCGGCGGCGAATCGTGGCACCTTCTCGAGAGGCGCGAGAATCAATCACCTTATCATCCTGACAGCCGCACTTGGGACATCGCATATGGGCGTAACCACTGCTAATGGTGGTAGAGAGCTTTGTACACCACAAAATATGGGACAGTCAAGCCCCGGAACAGGAAATCTGAGCTATCCCAGGCGGGGACAGAGGCACGTTCGCCTATCTAATAGACCTGAGCCACGGGTTTCGGCTTTCGGCTTTAGAAGACCTGCGGCACCCCTTCTTCGAGCATGCGCACCTTGTGGGTGAGTCCCTCCTGGGCGGCAAGCTGCCGCAGCCAGCGGGGCGGCTCGTCGAGGTCTTCGAACGATAGCCGGAACGTGCCGTAATGCATCGGCACCAGCCAGCGCGCATGCAGGTCCTTGAATACCCTGATGGCCTCGTCCGGTCCCATGTGGACTTTGCGAAATGACGCCGGGTGGTACGCACCGATCGGCAGCAGGGCGATCTCCGGTCGGCAGACTTTTCTGATCTCCTTGAAGCCCTCGAAATAAGCGCTGTCGCCCGCGTGGTAAATGCGTCGTCCCTGGTGCTCCAGCACGAATCCTCCGTAACCCCGCTGGTGGTCGCGCAGGACGCGCGCGCCCCAGTGTTTGCAGGGAGTTAGAGTCACCTTCCAGTCTCGCTGGCTGAAACTTTCCCACCAGTCTAATTCCACGATGCGGCCAAAGCCAAGGTTGTAAGCCAGGTCGCCGACACCCCACGGCATGATGCCGATCTTGGGATGCGGCAACCGGCGAAGGGTCGGTTTGTGGAAATGATCGAAATGCGCGTGCGTCAGCAGCACCACATCAATCGGCGGCAAGTCTTTGATCTTCAGACCAGACCGCTTGATTCGTTTTAGCAGGAACAGCCAATTCGCAAAGTTCGGATCGATCAGGACGTTCAAATCGGTGAACTGGAGGAGAAACGAGGCGTGGCCAATCCAGGTTATGGCGACCTGGCCGAAGGTCAATTTGGGAAAGGCGGGGCGTTGGGATTGGCCGGTGCGCCGGGTCAACAGTGCTTTCCAGACCATCTCGCGAAAGAAAGTGCGCGGGTTAAAATGCTTTGCCGGCGTTAAATCCTTAAAAGATCGCGGGAGCGGCTGACGCCCTTGCGGCGGACGATACGGGGCATGTTTCGTCATATTTCGAGGTCAATGCTACCGATACTACGCTTTGAATAAAACTCAAATTGGCCCGTCCTACCTGTATTGGTTATTGTATAAGCTGAAAGGCAAATTATGAAGAAGATGATTTTGGCTCTCACGACTTTGGCGATCGCCGGAGCAAGCGTTCAGACCGCCTCCGCTGGCGGCGGCGGATGGTCCACTGCCGGCAAAGTTTTGGCCGGTGTCACTGCCGGGGTGGTCATCGGCGAGGCCCTGGCCCCGCGCCCGGTCTATTACGCCGCCCCGGCTCCGGTCTATTATCCTGCGCCGGGTTACGGTTACGCCTACTCTTACGCGGCTCCGGCTCAACCGGCGGTCGTTTACGCAGCGCCGGCTCCGGTCGTGTATGCCGCACCTGCTCCTGTGGTTGCCTATCGGCCCGCGGTTTGCGTCGCTGCGCCAGCCCTTAGCGTTGGCTTCGGGTATTATGGTGGCTGCCGTCCCCATTACTATCGTCGCGGTTATTGGTAAGGGCAAATGAATTGGAAGCCCGCCGGCTACAAGCCGGCGGGCTTTTTTGTCGCCTCCTCGCTCGTCTCCGTCGTAGCCAGTACCAGCCGACCGGCACCTCCCCTCTGGAAACCGAATCCGAAATGGGCGAGAATCCAGCTATGGATTCGATCGCCAAGCAGCTCGACACCTTTCTGCGCAGGAAACCAAAGCTCGGCCGGGGCGTCTATATCGCCCGGGGAGCCGTCGTTCTGGGTGACGTAACCCTGGGGGATTACTCAAGCGTTTGGTGCAATGCCGTCTTCCGGGACGACATCAACCGCATCATCGTCGGCCACCACACTAATATCCAAGACAATGCCGTGCTGCATCTGGCCGACGAGCTTCCCTGCCTCCTGGGCAATTACGTCACCGTCGGCCATGCCGCCATCGTTCACGCCGGCACGGTTGGCGATCAGGTCTTGGTTGGCATGCAATCAGCTATTCTCGACGGCGCGGTGATCGGCGAGCAATCGCTCATCGGCGCGGGCGCTCTCGTCACCCCTGGCACAAAGATCCCGCCCGGCTCGCTCGTACTGGGCGCGCCGGCCAAAGTGGCACGTGCATTGACGGCAGATGAACGGGCTCACTTGAAGATGCTCCCCGAGAAATACGTTCGCGCGGCCGCCTACTACCTGAAGCATCGAATCAACGTTGCATGACGGCGGCTTATCTCTGTCAGCCCTCGTGAAGCCGGCTGGCTTTCAGCAACCCGGACCTGATCTCGACCCTCACGGTCAGCTACACTAACGCCAACACCACCTTGTATCATCTCTGGGTTAACTGCAATGGGGCCAAATACTTTGACTTGTGGATTCAGGGAGGAAGATGTCAGGAAAGGGTTGTCGGGAAAAGGTTTGTAATGCCTTGCTGATTTCCATAAGAATTCCTGGCTATTTTACAAGAGAATTGTCTTTAACGATGGGGAACGACGCCTTCGATCACGAATATGACCTTGAATCGCTGAAACTGATCAGTCCGCGGGGTCATGAGTTTGCGATGTACGTCACGCCCCGCTACCGTTACCATTACGAAACCCAGGAATATGAGCGTTACACCGCACGGCTGGTGGCGCGAGTTTTAAGCCGGCACTCACTCTTCGTTGACATCGGCGCGAATTATGGCTTTTACACCCTGCTGGCTGCGACGCAGCATCCGCAACTGGAAGTTCTGGCCCTGGAACCAGTCGAGGCAACGTTCGAGGTCCTAAAACGAAACACCGAGTTACTGTCGTTGGGCAACGTGCGGTTGCACCAGTTGGCCGCAGCAGACGCCGATGGGACGGCATCCTTCCATATTTCAATGGCGGCGGACAATTGCGGTTTTTCTCCCCACCCTGCCGCTCCGCCGTTGCGGCAGGTTGAGGTCCGCACGGCGCGGCTCGATACCTTGCTGGCCGACAGAACGCCCTGCCCGGTGTTGGTTAAAATCGATGTGGAGGGGCACGAGCTAGCGGTGCTGCGGGGCATGAAGGACGCGTTTGCACGCTTTGCGGACCTGAGCCTGCTGGTAGAGTTCAATCCGAAGATGCAGGAGGCCGCTGGGGCCAGGCCCGAGGATTTGTTGCGGGAGCTGGACCGCCTTGGGTTCGCTGTTTTCCTGCTGGATGACGAACGCTGCCGGCACTACCGGCTGACCGCTGGTTCCGACTGGCCGGCGTGGCTGGCGCGACTGCACTACGCAAACCTTTACTGCGTCCGAAAGGAAGCCGCTCTAAATCTTTGTCTCTTTTCGCACAGCTCGCAACTCGGAGGCGCAGAGCGAACTCTGTTGGAGCTGGTAAAACAGTTGGTTGCAGACCACGGCGCCGTTTGTTCGGTGGTCCTGCCTGGCCCCGGACCGCTGGGCGAGGCGCTGGAGAAAGCCGGGGTCGCCTGCCTATCCGCAGACTATGGCTGGTGGGGAGTGCTGCCGCCTGAAGTTCCCGGTCCGGACGCGGTTTGGCGACTCAAGCCACAGCTTCAGTTTCTCCTTCGGGATGTCCTGCCCGCTGTTTCCGAAATAGACCCCGACTTTCTGTGGACGCAGACCTTGGTCATTCCGTGGGGGGCGGTTACGGCGGCCTTGTTAGGCAAGCCTCACGTCTGGTCGGTCCGTGAATACGGCGAACTGGACCACGGAATCCGCTTTTTTGCTCCGTTCTCGCAAGTAGTCGAGGATATCCTGGCCTGTTCCGCGTTGGTGTACACCTGTGGGAAGGCGGTGGGGGAAACGCTGTTTCCGCAGGCGGATGCGGGTCACTGGAGGGTTCTCTACCCCCACATCCGCGTGCCGGAGCCACCGGCGCATCCAGTCCCGACGGGACTCTTCCAGCGCGAGGGGGCCATTCGGTTGGGGGTGTTTGCGACGCTGATCGAGAGCAAGGGGCAGGAAGACGCGATCTGCGCGGTGGCGACACTTGTGGCTGAAGGCAAAAACGTCGAACTGCTCCTGGCAGGCTATGGCGATGCTCGCCAGAGGCGGCGGCTTGAGGCGCTTATTGCCGAGCACAGCTTGCAGGCGCATGTGCGGCTGCCGGGCTTTCTGGCCGATCCTTTTCCGACGATGCGCGAAACGGACATTATCCTGGTTTGTTCGCGCTTGGAGGCCTTTGGGCGGGTAGGGCTGGAAGGGATGCTGCTGGGCAAACCGGTGGTCTTTGCGGCCGTTGGCGGATCATTGGAATACATGGTCGATGGCCGAACCGGGCTTTCCTATCCCGCGGGTGATGCGGGTCGGTTGGCCGAGGCGATCCGGGAGTTACTGGCGGACCCGGCAAAGAGGGCCAGTCTGGGCACAGAGGCGCAAAGGGCTGCACGCACGCGCTTCAGCCGTGAAGCCTATGGGGGCGAAGTTTACCGGAATCTCTGCGCTTTGCGGATGAGGGGAGCCGTTTGCGCCCGGATGCCGAGTATTGTGCAACCGCTGTTGGGTCCGGCCAAGTCAGGAGCGGCGGGGGCGGCGGTGAGATGGAAGCGGGTGGTGGAAGCTTGTGCCCTGCGAGAGGAATTAACACGGTTGCGCGCCCAGACCGGGCTGCTGGTTTGGTTCAAACGCTTCATCGCCAGGCAGAAACGTAGCGCGAGAAAACGCCAGATCGAAGTAGGAGATCTTTTATTCCGGGCGGCGGTTGGATTGGGCTGGACACGCCGCCTGCACCGACTCCGCAAGGCCTCGCGGTTGATTCGCGACTCCGGTCTGTTCGACGCGGAATGGTATCTCGAGCGCTATCTGGAAGCCCATTGGGGTCGGCCGGACCCGATTTTGCATTACCTGACCCGCGGTGCCGATTGCGGATGCGACCCCAATCCTTTTTTCGACTCCCGCTGGTATGCCGAGCAAAACGCAGACGTCTCCTCCTCCGGCCTCAGCCCGCTTGAACACTACCTCCGCTTCGGAGTTGCCAAAGGGCGCGACCCAAGCCCGCGATTCTGCGCGCAATGGTACACGCGGCAATACCCGGACGCGCACGATTCCGGGCTGACGCCCCTTGGCCATTATCTCCAGCGAGGCCAGGCCGCCGGTTATCAGACTACCAGCGACGCGGGCTTTGCCCTCAGCAGCCGATACGCTGATTCCGGCACTCCCTTCCGCCCGGAGATTACGGTGATCGTGCCAAACTACAACCATGCGCCCTACCTTCGGCAACGCCTGGATTCGATCTACGGGCAGACCTATCGGAACTTCCGGGTGATTCTCCTGGATGACTGCTCCACCGATGAGAGCCGGGCTATCCTGGGGGAATATGCGAAGAATTTTTCGGACCGGACGAAAGTGCTGTTCAATCACACGAATAGCGGCTGCGCCTTTGCGCAATGGAAAAAGGGGCTGGAGCACGCGCAAACCGACCTCGTGTGGATTGCCGAGAGCGACGACTTTTGCGACACGGATTTCTTGGAGGGCCTGGTGCCCTTTTTTCGTGATGAGGCGGTCCAGATTGCCTATTGCACCACGGTTTTTGTCGGAGCTGATGGACGGCCGCTGGACTTCTCTTTCGAGGCCTACACCGGCGCCCTGGATACCGCGAAGTGGAAGAGCAACTACGTCGAGACAGCGCACCGCGAAGTCAGGACCGCCTTGGGCATCCGCAACACGATCCCCAATGTGAGTTCGGCCCTGTTGCGGCATCCCGGGAACCTCCCACTGCTCAGTGATCCGGACTGGCTAAAGATGCGCATCTGCGGCGACTGGGTTTTCTATCTGCACCACGCCCGCGGCGGCAAAATCGCCTATTCTCGGAATACCAGCAACTACTATAGGTATCATCAGTCGAACGCTTCGCGTAACACTTACAAGGAACCGCACTACTATCGGGAGCATGAGGCAGTCGGCAAAACGATTGCCAAGCTGTATCGGGTCGAGCCCTCGTTGTTCGACAAACAGCGCGACTTTCTCCATGAACACTGGGAATATGTTTTCAAAGACGAGGGGCCTCCCGCCTGGCGGTTGGAGGATGAATATGACCTCAGCAGGATTCGAGCGGAAGCGTCGGGCCGCTTGCCTAATGTGTTGGTGGCCGGCTATGACTTTGCGACCGGTGGGGGCGAGGTGTTCGCCATACGGTTGGCCGGCGCGCTGAAGGAAAAGGGCTTTGGAGTTACTTTCTATGATTTCAATGCTCAGGAAGCCAACCCCGAGTTTCGCCGCCTGCTGCCCTCCAATATTCCGGTCGTTCAACGAAATGAACACGGCGGCGGTATCAGCAAGATCATCGAAGGTTTTGGCATTGAAATCGTCCATACTCACCATGCGAATACCGATGATTATTTCGCTACCCGATTGCGGCCCAACAGTGGTCGCCCGTGTCATATCGTGACGATGCACGGAATGTACGAGGTGATGGAAGCTGAGTATTGTGCTCAGCACCTGCCGAAGCTGATGACGGCCGTGGAGCACTGGGTTTATGTCGCTGACAAGAATCTGGAGCCGTTTAGGCGACAGGGCCTTTATAACCAGACGAGATTTACCAAGATTGGATATGGGATGAAGCGCCCGACGGTGGCGCCAATCGGACGCACGGCGTTGGGAATACCGGAGGAGGCGTTCGTGATCTGCGTTGCCAGCCGGGCTCTGCCGGAGAAAGGGTGGGTGGAGTCTATCCAGGCCGTGAAGTGTTCGCGGAGAGAGACCGCCCGGGACATCCATTTGGTATTGCTCGGCAATGGCGCGGTTTACGACTTGCTTACCAAAGAAGGCATCCCTTCTTATGTTCACCTCCTGGGGTTCAAACCGAATCCGGTTGATTACTACGCCATGGCTGACCTGGGTCTGCTGGCGTCCAAGTACCGTTCGGAATGCCGTCCGCTGACGATTATCGAGTGCCTGATGGCTGGCCGGCCGGTCGTGGCCAGCGATGTGGGGGAAATCCGCAGCATGATTACCGCTCCAAGCGGAGGGCTAGCCGGCGCGTTGATTGGCCTGCAAGACTGGGAAATCCCGGTCGGGGACCTTTCCGCATCGATCAACAAGTTTGTCGAGGACAAAGCTGCCTACGGGGAGGCAGCCTCGCTAACTGCAGCGGCAGCGAAGCAGTTCGATATTTACGAAATCGTAAAGCAGTATTCCGATCTGTACGCCAGGGTTCTGGCCGACTAGCAGGCATTGAAACGAGGCCAAAGCCGTTTTGTCAGGGAGCGGTGGAGATTTTGAAAGGGGCGGAGCAGCTTGCGCCGCAACAGGAACGTTGCGTAGCCCCGCCGTCCTCCCAGGCGATCCAGGCATTGGGCGAGCGCAGCTCGCGCCGCGGCCGACAGATCGGAGCGCTTCTGGGTTTGATAGAATTCTTCGAAGAGCCTCTGGCGGGCGGCCTTGCGGCCCAGCCAGGGCCGCTCGGCAAAATCAAGCAATAGCCGATAGAACTCAACTTCGAGCAGATGCTCCCGCAGCAATTGCCGGGTCTGCTGGCCTTCATGGAAGCGGAAGCTCGCCAGCGGTTCGGCCGAGTAGGCGAACCGGCCTTGCTCAAGCACCCGCAAGGCGAACTCGACATCCACCCAGAGACGATAGGCGGGGTTGAAACCGCTGCCCGCACAGCGGCGGCGGAAAAGAACCAGGGAGGGTTCGCCAATCTGGTTGGCGCCGCTCAGCAGACAGCGTCGGCAGGTGATCCACCCATCCTCCACCAGGTCCCGGTGCAAGTGGTCGCGGACGAACTGGACTTCGGACAGTTCGTTGATGATCTGTGCCGAGGACGACGCCAGCACGATCTGCGGAGCCTCTTCGAGCATGGAGACGAGCTGCCGCAAGGCATCGGGACGCGCCAACTTGTCATCCGCCAGAAGGAACTTGACATACTCACCGCGGGCTTGAGCCAGGCACCAATTCCAATGCCGCACCATGCCAAGGTTCGTGGGGTGGATTTGGAACCGGATGCGGCTGTCTTTGGCGGCATAGGCGGTGATGATTCCAGCCGATCCGTCACTGGAGCAATCGTCACTGATCAGCAGTTCGAAATCCTGGAAATCCTGTTGCAGCACCGACTCAATCGCCTCCGGCAAATACCGCGCATAATTGTAGGTTGGTATGAGAACGCTGACTTTCGGGGAGGTCATAGGGTTACGGGGCGGGGGGATTGGAGACGGTCTCCTCGATAGCAGAGTTTGTAATTGTCACGTCGAGAGCCGGTGGGGGAAGGCGTCCTGGGGAGGAATCTCTTTGGCCAAAAAAGTCATGCATTTCCGTGACTAACAATCCAGCTCCACGGGCTTTCAGTTTCTTACCTGTAAACTCCTGTTGATTGGGCCAACAAGCACACCTGTTTCGAAACGGAACGTAATTATTCTGCCCACCGCGCGTGAGATCTCAAGGACGAATTCGGCATGTTTGCGGAGAAATTTGCCAAACGCCGCTCGTCATGGTGTAATGGATTCTTCCGTAAATGAAACTCGGCGTCTATGTGCAGACCTGGCATGTGGGAGGCGTGGCCGCCTTCTGTGAGCGGCTGGCCCGGGGATTACACCAGGTGGGTCACGCCCCCTGTGTCATCCTCGCCACCCCGTTCGGCAAGAGGGATGATGCTGGCCGCAAGGCTTATCAGGCGCTGGTGAGCAACCGCCCGTTTCCGGTCTGCTGCCTGCATCTCAGCGCGTTCCATCCGAAAGAGCGCGCATGGCGCGCCACCGAGAGAATTGCCGCCCTCGGTTGTGACGCGCTGATCCTGAGCAGTCACGGGCCTCTCGCCGGGGCCTGGGCGCGCCTGTGCCTGGACATTCCCATCATCGGCATCGCGCACAATGATGACGAAGATACGTATGCCGAGTTCAAGGCTTGCGCGGCTTATTGCGATGCTTATGTCGCTGTTTCCAAGGCGATTTATCAAAGACTGAAACTGCTGGCCGAAACGAAATCCCCCACGAGGGTGTGTCATATCCCTTACGGGGTCTCCTTGCAAGCTGCGCCCGACGCGGGATCGCAATCATCTGAAGTCCGGGTGCTGGTGGTCTGCCGACTGGAGCAGGGGCAGAAGCGGGTCCTAGACCTGCCGCTTATTTGGCAGGAGTATCGGCGGATGGGTGGGAAAGGCACGCTGAGCCTCTGCGGCAGCGGTCCGCAGGAGACCCAACTGCGTCAGGCGTTCGCAAAGGAACTTGCGCAGGGAGGGGTAAACATCCTCGGCGCGGTTCCGTTGGACAAGATGCCAGAAGTCTATGCCCGGCATGACGTTCTGCTGAGCGTTTCCGCTTACGAAGGACTGCCGATCTCAGTGCTGGAGGCCACAACGCATGGCCTTTTTCCATTGCTCTCAGCCATTCGCTCCGGGCACCAGGAAATCGTAGATGCAGTTGGGTCCGGACGGCTTTGCCCGATGGCGGACAGCAGCGGGTTCGCCTCGGCACTGCTCGAAATCACCACGGACCTCCAGGCGCTTCGCCAACTTCGCCCACTCATTCAAAGCAAAGCCCGCTCGCTCTTCGATCCGGAGCGCATGGCGCAGAATTACTCGCATTTAGTGGCGGAAGTGTATGAAGCACGCACAACCGGCCGGCCAAGACAGCGTTCAGCCTCGAACACCAGGCCCAAAGTTGACTTCCTCCGGAGTTTTCTCAGGAAATGGCAGTACAGCCGCCACTACGGCTGGCAGGACTGAGGAGTTACGACCCTTTCCAGAAACCGGGCCAGTTTCTCTCCTTGCTGCGCCCAGGAATAATGCCGGAGCAGACGCTCTTGAATGGCTGCTCCACGGCGGCGCAACTCAGTTCTGGGGATGGCAGCCAGTTCCTCCAGTCGCCGGTCCAGGCTGCGCTCGAAGTCACCTTCATCGAAGTAATAAGCCTTTTCTCCCAGGACCGCATCTATGCCCGACACTTTGCTCGTCAGGATAGCCCGGCCGCTCAGGGCGTATTCAAATACTTTCGACGAAAAGTTATTGTCGTTGCCGGGCCAGAGGGGTCGCGGGTTCACGAGCACATCGCAGTTCAAGGCGAACCGCAGGCATTCGTCAGGCGTCCGGGGGCCATAAAAGCGCAACCCCGAACGCATCCGGCAAGCGGCCTCAATTTTGGTTTTGGCCTTGCCATAACCGCAGATGTGCAAGCTGGCGGCGCGCTCGCGGGCGGTGAAGACTTTAAGCAAGGCCGGGAGCCCGGTGTATTTGGCCAGAGCGCCGAAGTATCCGAAGCGGATGGGCCCCTCGATTTGATCCGGATGCGGCTTGATGGCGCGGCGCGGGTCGCAGCCATTCGGCAACCAAAGCCACGGAATCCCGCGCGGCGCAAAAAAGGCCTCGGCAGTCACACTCACACCCACGCAGGCGCGGAAAAAAGGCAGCATCGCTGCCTCGGGATAAACCAGCGGCTTGAACCGGTACCGAAAAGCCTTAAACCAGGGCACCTTTCTACCTAGGGTGACACTGTCGGCCAGATAGAGGATCAATGGTGGCAGGGGCCGAGCATGGCGTGTGAGCCACCGTATGAAGCCATTGTAAATGGGAGAGAGGTTGCAGACCATAATGGCGTCCGGTTGCCAGCCTGTCTTCTGCCAACTCCGGTAAGCCCTTTCCAGCTTCCACAGAGAGCGGTAGCGATGGAATACTTCCGGTGGTTTATCCAGCAAGTTCAACGCGTTGGGCAGGCCCGGAGAAGGATTGGACGGCAGGGCCACGCCCTCAACCCGAACGCTGGCCACGCCTATCGAACGGATCTCAAAGTGCGGTCGGATGGACTCGACCAAGGAGGTCTCAACGATCTGGCCCGCCGGCTGCAGTTCGGGGAACAGCCCTGAGACCCGCGGTGGAAAGGCAAAACCGAGATAGAGCAGGCGCTTCATCTTCATGAATATGTCGGCCGGTTGCGCTTGACCAAAGTCCAGCGACCTGGGGAAAACCACTTGCGGCGCTGCGAGACCGGTTGGATGGGCTGGGTGAAAACCTTCTCGAAGAAGCTCAGCAACCGCTCCCGGTCGAAGAATTCGTTCGGGCGGTCCTCGTGAAAATAGGGCTGCCGAAGGTATTCCAGGTACTTGGCATCGTCGCGGTCCAGTTCGATGATCTTCTCTACCAGGGCCTCTTCGTTGGGGAAATCCGGGTAGTTCAGGAAACTCCGCGGATTGAACTCGCGGTTGACCAGCGGGTTGCCCCAATAAATGCCCAGCGTGCGAGCCTGCATCGCTTCGAAAAGCTTCTCGGTGGTGTAGCCAGGAATGGCGGCATTCTCGAAGGCGATGTTAAACTTGTAGTCGCGCAGAAACTGTACCTTGCCCGCCGTCCCGCCCGGAACTGGCCCGCCAATGTTGTTAAGAAAGCGGCCGCCCGAATCGACGCGCTTGTACCGGGAGAGGCGCTGGAAAAAATCCGCCCTGTTCTTGTTCTTCCTCGGGTGCTGGTTGCCGACGACGAAACTGCAGAATTTGGTCTTGCGCGCCAAGATTTTCGCTGGGTCTTCCTGGCCTTTCACAATCGCCCGCGCGTCACCGTAAAGCACATAAAAGGGCAGACGCAGATGGCGCGGGTCATCCAGGTAACGGGAGGTCAGGGCGTAGTCGCACTCCTTCCAATTGGGGGCGGCCGATTCGCCGGTGAAGAAGATCTTCGTGCCGCTGTGCAGGCGGTGCTGGTGGCCAAAGAAGGAGTAGATTAGGAAGTCGGGCTGGTCGCAGATTTCGAGGGAGAAGTGTTCCTTGAGCAGGTTATAGAAAAAGTTGTTTGTTTTCAAGTAACCGGGATGGAAGTCACAAAAGTCCAGACGGATTGGTTTTGTGACGCGTTTCACAGGTCACAAGAGCTGGCGGTACAAGGCGAGGACGTTCCCGGCCAGGGCCAAAAGGGAGAACCGGGCGCTGACGCGCTCGTGAAGGGCCACTTGCTCCGATCGGTTCAAGCGGAGTTGGTTGGCCCAGTGTGCCAGCGCCGCCGCCAGCTCATCCACGTCTCCTGGTCGAACCAACTTGCCATAATTGCCGGCGGCAAATGCCTCCGGAATGCCGTCCAGCGCCGAGGCAATCACGGGTTTGCCACACGCGAAGGCCTCTAGCAGAACCCCCGGAAAAGCCTCGGTGCCCACTTGCGGGTGGACCAGACAATCCAGCGCATTCATGGCCGCCGGCATGTCCTGGCAATAGGGCGTCAGCCAGGCCTTGCCGGTCAGGCCAAGGCGGGCGATGTCTGCTTCCAGAATCTGTTTCATGTTGCCGCGCCCCACAACGAGGAAGCGCGCCTGGGGAATGTTTTCACATATACGCGCTGCCGCCAGCAAAAACTCCCGCTGCCCTTTGCCCCTGGGCAGATCATAGCCGCCGATGGTCACAAAGCCAAAGTGCTCGGGATTGAGTCCCCAGGCTTGACGTTGGGCGGCTGCCTCGAAGGGATGGAACCGCTCTGTGTCGATGCCGCCGTGGATGACATGAATCTTCGAATGGTTCCCTTTGAGCGGCGAGCGGGAGCGGCGCTCGGGTGTCGGCGAGCCCGGCTCGTAAACGCCTTCGCGCAACACTTTAGCCACGAAGTGCGACACCGCGATGAGAGCGTCGCACTGGCTGAGCAGGCATCGGCGGCTGAGCCAGGAGCTGGGACTCTTGGCCAAGTGCCGGGTCAGCACGATCTTGGGGCGCCTCCCGGAAAGCCGCGTTGCGAGCACTGTTGGCCAGATGTCCCGACCATGGTGGCCATGAACAATCTGGATATGTTCGCGCCGGATCAAGTGCGCCGCACGGAGGATGAATCGCAGCTTGAGCGGCCCCTCGGACGGCGTCGCCTGGAACGGCACGCCGAGATCACGTGCGATGCGCGAGAACTCGCGCCCGTCTGGCCCTGCGAGGCAGACGGTCTGGCCCATTTGGCACAAACCGGCGGCCAGCTTGACGCACTGGTCATCCGTGCCACCGCCGGTGAGCAGTGAATTAAGCTGGAGTATGCGCATCATCCTCACGCAGATGCTGCTGCAAACCGTTGGCGCAGCGGGTCGCGCGCTGCCCAATGGCTTCCGCCAGCAGGTTATCATTGGCCGGCAGGGCTGCCCGGCTCGCCGGAGGGTGCCAGAGGTGATAGCACAGCGCCCGCCCCCGGGCGTCTAGCCGCCTCACCCCCCGGTTCATCAACCGCACCGCCAGCTCCGAATCCTCACGACCCCAGCCGACGAATTCCTCGTTGTAGCCATTCACCTGGATGAGGTGGGCGCGCCAGATGCCCAGGTTGCAGCCGCGGATGCCCCGCAGGCCCGGCTGGGTCCGTAGCAGTGGGAAGGGCCAGCGAAAGGCATGCTTCAAGCCCTCAAGCTGCCCTTGCCAGAGGGCGCGGCGACGGTCCTCGGCGAACCCCTGGAGGCCGAACCAGGCGGCAGCCTGTTGTTTGACCAGCGCGCGGTGGCCTTGGATGAAGGCGCCCTCCCGCGCCAGCCGCCGGTGATCGGCGATGAATTGCGGATGTGGCACGGTATCGCCGTCCAGGAATACCAGGTATTCGCTCCGCGCCCGGGCGATGGCCTGGTTCAGGATTCGCGCGCGGCGGAAGCCTTCGTGGGGTTGCCAGACGTGTTCGGCGCGGAGTTGATGCGCCGCCGACCACCGGGCGAAAACCGAACGCACCCCCTCGCCCGAGCCGTCATCGGCCAGCAGGACCTCCTCCGGCGGCGAAATCTGCCGCGCGACGGCGCTCAACGCCCGCGCCAGGTAATCCGGCTGTTCATGGGTGTTGATGATGAGGCCGAGGGAGAGCATGCGCTCAGGGCCAAACGGCCTAAGGAGAGTGTGAGAGGCTCAGAATCCCTGAGCCGAGGGGGAACATCCAACATCCAACATCCAACGCCCAACATCCAATGATTGACCAAAGCGCGGCTCTTGGAGGTTCGATGTTGGATGTTGGATGTTGGATGTTCCCTGGTTTCATGCAGAGGGCTGTGTCCGTCATAGCGTCTTCGAGGCCTGTTCTTTCGCCTCGCGCACCATGGCGTAGCGGGTGAGGGTCGAGAAGGAACTCAGCGCGGCAATGTAGAAGCCTTGCCAGCCGTCCAGAAAGCCGAGGCGAAGAAAATAGGCCCGCAGGAATCGCCATCCGGGACGCAACACCAGTTCAAAGAAACCCGCGGAGCCACCGCGCGCCAGGCGCTGCTCCACGAACTGGGTCTGGTAAGGCGTGATCTTGGCAATCTGCCGCGCGATACTCTCGTTGCTCTGGTGCAACAGATCCGAGCGCAGCCGGCCTACGGTCCCGCTGACCTCCAGATGCGCATGCGGGTCCTGGCCGGTCCACCGCGCCGCGCCGCGCCGCCAGAGGCGCAGCACCCGGTCGGGGTACCAATCTCCATGGTGAATCCATCGGCCGCAGTAGAACGAACACCGCGGAAATTCGTAAGCGGCATGCGTCGTAGTCGGGGAGGAAATCACGGCGGCGATTTCCTGTGCCAAGGCCGACGGAACAACTTCATCGGCGTCCAGGTTCAACAGCCACGGTTGGCTGGCCTTCTCGGCGGCGGATTGCTTCTGGCCGACAAAGCCCTGCCACGGTTCGCGGAACACTTTAGCCCCGTGGCGCAGGGCGACTTCCTCCGTTCCATCAGCCACCTCCTGATTGAGCACGACGAGGATTTCGCTGGCCCAATCCGCCACACTCTCCAGCGCCCGCCCGATTCGGTGGGCCTCGGCGCCGGAGATCATGCATACGGAAACAGGCAGCCGTTTCTGCATCGTCTGGTTCATTCGGGGCTAAACAGGATTCTCACAAACCCACTCCCAGTAGGCTAGTCCAAAGAGGAATGCGGCAAAAGCCAATTCTGTGGTAGTGTGAAGCTGCTCCACAAGTTCCGTTCCCTTCTCCGCGATAATTCTGTGGCACTGCCGCCGGGCTATTCCAAAGCCGATCCTTATCCTCCCAGTCCCGTGGCTCTGAGGGGGCTTTCTTGTTGATTTATCATCTGGCAGCGCAAGTGCTGCGGCCAATCGTGATTGGGAAGGACGGCTCTTCGCTGTTCTTGGTGGATTAGCTTGCGGTTGGGGCGGAGTGCCTCGGGGCACCCTGTAGATGCCCTGGCGATGCCCTGGTGTATCCCCGAGGTGGATCGCGTAACTATCTGTGGCTACGCCACTTACAGAGTGTAGTTCCCTGTAAGTGCCTGTGGTTTAAGCACTTAACTGCTGCGGCTTCCGCCGTCAGCCCTGCGCCCGGGCTATCCGGCAATGGAAAGGCGGAGGCTGGAGGCGCCGCCGAGAGCGCAAATGTTATCCATGCCTGTCCCCAAATGTCTATCAGGGCTTGAACACATTGACGATGACAGGGACTTCAATCCTCGGTTGGTTTGTCACCGAGGTTTCAAAAGACACATTGCCGCTGAGGGTCTGGCCGGGTGTCTCGCTGAGTTTGGCGACAAGTTCATACACCTTGCCAGGCTCCTTCGGCACGAGTTCGAGATGAATGCCGGGGACGGTGCTTTTAGGATTCTTCAGCTCAAATGCCTGTCCGTTGTTTGAGCGAATCGCCAACCGGCGCACCATCAGCGCCTCTTGGGGTTCCGCCGGCGTCTGCGCCGCGGCAGTGAGGCTCCAATACAGTGCTTCCGGACTGAGAGAGAGATCGCCGATGACCTGGCCGTAAACATAGATGACCGATACCGGGCCATTCGATTGCCCGGCAGCGTAAACGTGGACGTATTCGTTGAAACGGCGTGGCGGCCCGTCCGGCTGAACTTCGATCAAAATGCGCGCGGTGGAAGCATCGGCCTTGGCCCCCGGCTCCACCTTCACCTGGGCCGTGACCCAGGGCTTGGAAGGTTCGAGCCTCTGGATGCCCAGCGGCTTGCCATCCGTGCGCGTGATGGTGACGAATAAGTTAGTCGCCTTGCCGCCGAAGGGGACACTCGGCGCGAGCGCTATCGGGTTGATGTCATAGAGCGGCGTGTAATCCACCTTGATGGTCAGCAAGACCTCGGGAGTTTGTGGATCGTTCGATTTGACCGTAATGATCTTCTCCATGGTCGCCCGCGAACGGCCGAGATTCAGTGCAAAGACCAACTCGCCGGTTTCGCCGGGCGGGAGTGTGTCGGGCTTCAAGCTCGCGACGGTGCAGCCGCAGGAAGGTTTCGGCGCTTCAATTTTGAGGACGCCATCACCGACGTTCTTGAACTTGAATGTGCCGGTCACGGTTTCAACCTGCGACGTCTTGCCAAAGTCATAGACCGTCTGTTCGAAGTGGATTTTGGCCGTGTTCGTCGCCCAGGCCGGAACACATAATGCGCCGGTCAAAAGTGCGATGGCGAGTAATGTCTGTTTCAACATAGGTGGTGCTTTCGTCTAGTTGGACTCCTCCGAAGGAGGCGGGATTTCTCCCGCCATCCTCCGGGTGAGTTCGTCACTCGTCAACAGCGACTATGGCTGTATGACACGATAGAAACGCTGACCGGCTGTTCCTGTGGTGTCGGTCTTGGAAGCAGTATTGCCGGTGGCGGTCACGTCGCCCGGAATACTGTTCCACGAAGCTGCTTTTCCAAAGTTGGTTGCGCTTTGGAGCCGGTAAGTGGTTCCCAGCGTAGCCGTCCAAGTCACTTTTGCCGACCCGTTGTTAAGAATCACCGATGTAATCATCAGCTGGATCACAGTCCCGGAACAGTCGGCTACGGCGGTGACGGTTCGTCCCTGGCAAATGTCCGTGCCGCTGGCCGTGACGGTGTCAGTTGACGGGTTGGAGTCGGCCGTGACCGTATAACTGCCGCTGAACACTTCTGTTTCACCCGGCGCCAAGGTCATCGGTCCCAGCACGGATGTGTTGGCGTTGGGCTTGCTGCTAAGGACATAGACGTTCGTCAGAACGACATCGCCCGCGTTGCTCACTGAACCGCTATACGCAAACACATTACCCACCGGCACNNGCGCAGCGGTCCTGGCCGCTCGCGGTGAGGGTATCGACGACCTCGCAACAACTCATCGGCGCGGTGTAGCTGCCGCTAAAGTTGACGGAGGCCTTCGGCGCCAGAGTAATCGGGCCGATAACCGGGCCGTTTGTCCGTGAGTAGCAATCGACCTGGTAGTTGTTTGCGACCATGACATTGATCAACGTCACATTCCCCGGATTGCTGACTGTGCCCGTGAAAGTAAACAAGCCGCCCCTGGGGGTGGTTTGCGACGGGCAGTTCTTCGTCACGGCAATGCTCGGGGTTGTTAGGATCGGACAGGTCGTCGTTACGCTATTGACCACGGGGGCGAAGGTGCAAGCGTCGAAACCGCGCGCCGTAACCGTGTCCGTGCCGCAGAAATCAGGCGGCACGAGGTAGGATGCATTGTAGCCGACGGATTCCCCGGGGGCGAGCGTGATCGGGCCAAACACCGGAGAACTGTCGCTTGGCTGATTGTTCACAATGGTCACGTCGGCCAGGGTGATGTTGCCGGCATTGCTGACGGTGCCGCTATATTGCAGCGTCTGTCCCGGTTCCACCGCCTTTGCCGGGCACACTTTGGTAACGACGATCTTCGGCGCAGTAAGGACCGTGCAAGTCGTTGTATCCGTGTCGGTGACGGTGTTTCCGGTGCAGGTATCTTTGCCGCTGGCTGTGGCCGTGCTCCAGACGACGCAGCAATTCAAGGGCACCTCGTAGCTGCCCGTGAAGTTCGCCGAGGCGCCCGGGGCCAGTGAGGCGGCAGTGAAGACCACGGTGTTGTCGGCGGGCCGATTGTTCACCACGACAACGTTGGTCAGCGTGATATTGCCGGCATTATGGACAGTGCCGCTGTAAGTGAGGATGCCACCCGCACTCACGAGGTTCACCGGGCAGGTTTGCGTGACAGTAATGAGCGGGGCCGTCAGCAGCGGGCAGGTCGAGGACACACTCGCGGTGACCGGACTGCCAGTGCATTTATCGTTGCCCTTGCCGGTGAGCGTGCTCGTGATGGAACAACCGCTGTTGGCAGGCACGGTCTGACTGTAGGGAAAGTCGGCGACGGCACCGGGAGCCAAAGTGGCCGCAGTGAAGACCGGCGTGACCGACGAAGTCCCGGACGCAGACACTTTGCCGGCAGCATCCCAAGTCGCCCGGCCATCATACAAAGTGAACGCTATCCCGTTGATCGAGCGGCCTTCCAGACCAACTACGCTGGCCGGCACTTCCAGCCTGACCCATTGGCCGACTGCAGGCAGTGCCCCCATGAATTGACGGCTCACTGTGCCATTGGTTCCGAATCCGTCGTTGACGAGATTTGCCCCCCAGTAAGCACGGTGTGCCCATGATCCATCATTCCATTGCAGCATGACTTCACTCGGGACATTGGCGGGATCGAGATACACGTAGGCCACCAGAATATCCCCTGTGTTGATCGCGAAGGCGGGATTGGCCGAGGTGAAGTAGTGCTGGTGTTCTCCGGCACTGATAGTGGACTGGTGA
The DNA here is from genome assembly GCA_003152225.1 of Limisphaerales bacterium. GTDB lineage: Bacteria > Verrucomicrobiota > Verrucomicrobiia > Limisphaerales > UBA8199 > PALSA-1440. The sequence continues at coordinate 65,725 of PLZQ01000179.1, forward strand.
GCCAGGCTGCCGGAGAATGGAGTCGGATTGCTGCTGACCCAATTGAAGGAGTCGCCGTTATTCTTAACGAATCCCTCCACTGCGCCTGGCGGGAGGGCATCGTCCACCCAGATCGTCTCGGAGGGCACCTGGGTCCCCTGGGTTACGACCACGTTGGTCAAGGTAATGTTGCCGGCATTGCTGACGCTGCCGCCGTAAGTGACCAATTCACCGGGCCCCGCCGGGTTCGCCGGACAGTTCTGCGTGACGGCTATGCGCGGAGCCGTCACCAACGTGCAGGTTGCTGATGCGCTGTTGTTGACCACGGTCCCGGCGCAATTATCAGTGCCACTGGCCGTCACCACGCTGCTCACGGAGCACGTATCGGCGGGCGCAGCGACGTTCGCGGTAAAGTTGGCGGACACTCCGGGCGCCAGACTCGGCACGGTGANNCGGCCGGCGTGGCCGGACAGGCTAGCGTGACGGCAATGGCCGGAGTCGTAGTCGAATTGCAGGTGGACGCAAATGTGCTGGTGACCGCGGCGTCGGTGCACTGGTCTTGGCCGGTCGCCTTGAGGTTGGCAGTCAGAGAGCACGCGTCGGCCGTAACAGTATAACTCCCGGTGAAGGCAGCCGACGCGCCGGGCGCCAGCGTAGCTACCGTGAATACTGTCGTGTTGGCCGCCGGACGATCGCTGACCACGGCGACGTTCTTCAAGGTAATGTTTCCGGTGTTGCGGACGGTGCCGGAGTAAGTAAGCGTGCCGCCGGGCGCGACCGGCGCGGTCGGGCAAACCGCCNNCGGCGCCACATAACTGCCGGTGAAGTTGGCCGTGGCGCCGGGAGCGAGGGTGGCGGAAGTGAAGACTGGCGTGGCCCCGCTCAGATTATTCAAGACGACCACGTTAGTGAGCGTGGTGTTGCCCGTGTTACGCACCGTGCCGCTGTAGGTCAGCGTGCCGCCCGGAACCGCCGGGCTCTCCGGGCAGACCTGGGTGACGGCGATGCTCGGCGAGGNNTGCTGCTGATCGAGCAGGCATCCACCGGCGCAGAAAGGGTTGTGGTAAAGTTGGCGGATGCGCCGGGTGCCAGGGAAGGTACTGTGAACACAGTTTGGGTGTTCGTGCCCGTGGCATTGCCTCCCCCACGAAGGAAATAGAACAGGTTGGGCCCAAAGCCCACGTCCGTGGCGGTAAAAGCCAATTCCGTAGCGTTCATGCCGACGGGCAACCGGTCGGTCACCGTCGCGGTGTTCAGCCCCGTGACGAGGATGGTTCCGAAAGTGGAAGCACCACTCGCGTCATGGCGCAGGTAGTAGAAATTATTTGCCCCGTATCCTGGTACGCTGAGGTCTGTGAAGACCAGCGCATCAACGTTGAATCCGATGGTAAAGCGATCAGTGATGGTCCCAGGCAAAGCCGGGTTGATGGTCCCGAACGTCGAAAGCCCGGTCGCGTCATGGCGGACATAATAGAACAGGTTGGCGCCATAGCCCACGTCCGTGGCTGCAAACGTCAAAGCATCGAAGTTGTTGCCGACCACGAAATGGTCCGTGGTGACTCCTACCACCCCGCCTGGAGTGATGCTGCCGAAGGTCGAAACGCCCGCATTGTCATGACTGAGGTAGTAGAAAATCACCGGCCCATAGCCCACATCCGGGGCGGCATAAGCCACGGCATCGAAGTTTCGACTGCTGGCGTCGAAGCGATCCGCGATGTTGGCCGTGCCGGCGATGATGGTGTCAAAATAGGACGTGCCGGTACCGGCTTTGCGCATCGAGTAGAACTCGGTCGCTCCGTAGCCATGATCCTCGCCCGCATACGTCAATCCATTGAAGCCACTGCCGATGACGAAACGATCAACAACGGCAGTGGAGACGGAATTGATGGTTCCGAAGCTGAAAGGACCGCTATTCGTATTGGGCACAGCCTGGCTGTTGACCACGGTCACGTTATTCAAGGTGACGTTGCCGGAATTCCTGACGGTGCCGCTATTGGTAATAGAACCATCGCTGGCGGCTGGCGTGGCCGGACAGGCTAGCGTGACCGCAATGGCCGGAGCAGTGGTCACCGGGCAGGTGATCTGGGTTGTGTTCGAGATGGCGGCGCTGGCGCACGGTTCTGTGCCGGTCGCCTTGAGGTTGGCGGTGACAGAGCAGGCATTGGCCGGAACGGTGTAACTGCCAGTGAAGGCAGCCGATGCGCCGGGCGTCAGCGACGGGGCTGTGAACACCGTCGTGTTGGCCGCCGGACGATCACTGACCAC
>PLZQ01000179.1:67989-68768 GCA_003152225.1 Limisphaerales bacterium
CGGCGCCACATAACTGCCGGTGAAGCTGGCCGTAGCGTTGGGCGCGAGGCTGGCGGAGGTGAAGACGGGCGTGGCCCCGCTCAGATTATTCAAGACAACCACGTTAGTGAGCGTGGTGTCGCCCGTGTTACGCACCGTGCCGCTGTAGGTCAGCGTACCGCCCGGAACCGCCGGGCTCTCCGGGCAGACCTGGGTGATAGCGATGCTCGGCGCGGCCGTCAGCGGGCAGGTTGCGGAAGTGCTGTTACTCACCAGGGCGCTGGTGCAGGCGTCGCTGCCCGTGACCGTCACCGTGCTGCTGACCGAGCAGTCATCAACCGGGGCAGTGACGTTCGCGGTGAAGTTGGCGGACACTCCGGGCGCCAGACTCGGCACAGTCAATACCGTGCTGGGCACCGCTTGGCTGCTGACCACCGTCACGTTATTCAAGGTGACGTTGCCGGTATTCCTGACGGTGCCGGTGTAGGCGACCGAACCGCCGCTGGCAGGCGGCGTGGCCGGACAGGCTAGCGTGACCGCAATGGCCGGAGCAGTGGTCACCGGGCAGGTGGACGTGAATGGGCTGGTGACTACGAGGTCGGTGCACTGGTCTTGACCGGTCGCGTTAAGGTTGGCGGTGACAGAGCAGGCATTGGCCGGAACGGTGTAGCTACCAGTGAAGGCTGCCGACGCGCCGGGCGCCAGCGTGGGGGCTGTGAACAGGGTCGTGTTGGCCGCCGGACGATCGCTGACCACGACGACATTCTTCAGGGTGATATTCCCGGTGTTGCGGACGGTGC
>PLZQ01000085.1:0-13304 GCA_003152225.1 Limisphaerales bacterium
GCGAGAATGGCGATGATAGCGATGACGACCAGCAGTTCGATCAGCGTAAAGCCCCACCGGCGCGCGGGTGAGATACTCTTCCGGTCCTTTGATTTCAGAGTCTTCATATATCCAGCGTTATTGTTCCACATTACCAGATAAGCCGCAACGATGTCACGCCTGTAATTTGGGGTACGCTGCGACATCCGCTTGCACTGGCATTACTGTTCGCAATGCGCCATGCTGGTCCAGTGAACACGGCATTGCAAGCCCTCCCGCACGATCTCGGGGTGCTCCAGCACGCCACCGATTACGAGCTGGCCCTTGCCTGGTTCCCCAAGGAGTTCAACTTCTTATGAATGCAAGACCAGCCCACCTCCTGATTCTCGGCACAATCCTCCTGGCGATCCCGCCTGGCCGCGCGGCCCAGCTCTTTGTTTCGATTGACGGCAGCGACCTCAATCCCGGAACCCGGGCCAAGCCCTTCGCCACTTTGGAGCGCGCGCGCGACGAGGTGCGCAGGCTCCGACTGGCTGACCGGCTTAAGGGAGGAGCAACCATTTGGCTGGGAAGCGGGGATTATGTCCGCACCAACGCGTTCGAACTCACCGTCGCGGACTCCGGCACGGCAAACGCCCCTATCGTCTGGCGGGCTGCCGAAGGCGAGAATGTGCGCCTGCTCGGGGCAAGGAAGCTTGCCGGCTTCCACCCCGTCACAGATCCTAAGGTCCTGGCACGGCTGCCCGAAGCCACCCGCGGCCACGTCCGGCAATTGGACCTTGGCGCGCTCGGCGTGACCGACTTTGGCAGGATGTCCTCGCGCGGCTTCAGTCGTCCGCTTACTCCCGCCCACTGCGAATTGTTCTTCGGCGGCCGTCCCATGACGCTGGCGCGCTGGCCCAACGAAGGTGACTGGGAGAAGATCGCAGGCATCCCTGAGTCCGGCGCCACGAAGGACGAACATGGCGGCCGGCTTGGCAAGCTGGGGGAGGGGTTCCTTTACAACGGCGACCGCCCACGGCAGTGGCAGGACACCAGCGACATGTGGGTTCACGGTTACTGGTCGTGGGACTGGGCCAACTCGTATGAGCACGTGGCCTCGATTGATTTCGAGCGCCGGCTGATCAAGACCGCTGCGCCCTACGGACTTTATGGTTTCCGCAAAAACCAGCGTTTCTACTTCCTCAACTTGCTGGAGGAACTGGACCAGCCCGGCGAGTGGTTCCTCGACCGGAAGACCGGCGTGCTCTATTTCTGGCCGCCCGCGCAGGCTCAGCAAGCGTCTGGTCCGCTGTCGCAGCCCGAGGTTCTTCTCTCGCTGCTCGCCGAGCCCTTGGTAAAGCTTACCGACGTTTCCCACGTTACCTTTCGCGGCCTGATTCTCGAGGCCACCCGCGGCAGCGCTGTGCAAATCCACGGCGGCGCGAGCAACCGCATCGCCGGCTGTGTGATCCGCAACATCGGCGACTACGGCGTCACGATCGAGGGCGGGACCGGCCATGGCGTCGTAAGCTGCGACATCTTCGACACCGGCGATGGTGGGGTTTCGCTGGACGGCGGAGACCGGCAGACCCTTCGGCCCGGCGGGCACTTTGTCGAGAACTGCCATTTCGCGCGCCAGGGCCGGTGGTCCAAGTGCTATGTGCCGGCGGTGCTCATCGGCGGCGTTGGCCAGCGGGCCTCGCACAACCTCATCCACGACCATCCCCACTGTGCGATTCTCTTCAACGGCAACGACCACTTAATCGAGTTCAATGAGATCCATCACATCGCGCTGGAGACGGGCGATGTGGGCGCCATCTACACCGGACGCGATTACACCTTTCGCGGAAATCGCATCCGTTACAACTTCGTGCACGACACCGGCGGCGTCGGCATGGGTTCGATGGGCATGTACATGGACGACTGCGTCAGCGGCACGGAGATCTTCGGCAACATCTTCTACAAAGTGCAGCGCGCCGCGTTCCTGGGCGGGGGCCGCGACCATCAAGTTGTTAACAACATCTTCGTGGAGTGCAACCACGCGGTCGAACTTGACGGGCGCGGCCTCGATTCTTCACCCGTCTGGCATGACATGGTTGACAAGACTATGCGCCAGAGCCTTGCCGGGATGCCGCCGGCGCTTTACCGCGAGCGTTATCCCGCCCTCAAGACCCTCGACCAATACTACGGCCCGCCCGGCGGACCGGCCATCGAAGGCGCCGCGTTCAAGGGTGTGCCGCCCGAGGGCAACGTCGTGGCCCGGAACATTTGCGTCGGCAAATGGCTGAACGTCTATTGGCACGCGACGCCTGCAATGCTCCGGCTGGAGAACAACCTCACGAACGCCGCCTCATCCTTCGGCCGCCCGCCCGGCGAACCGGCCCAAGCAAAAGACTTCGCCCTCAGGCGCGACTCCCCCGCATGGAAACTCGGCTTCCAACCGGTCCCGCTCGACAAGATCGGCCTTTACCGCGACGAACTTCGGACTTCGCCCCCGGGTTTGAGGAACGGGCACTGAGTTCTCTTCGGTCCGAACGTCTGTGCAGAATAAGCATTCGCGATTGACTCCGGGCCAGCCGGTTCGGTAGTATCGCCGCACTGTTGCGCACAACGAGACAGACCACGACAAGGCAATTTCTTGCCCACTTATGAGAATTAGGACGTATTTCCTCTGCACGGCCCTGGCGGCAGTTTTCTTTGAGGCACCGCTGCCGACGGCTAGCTGCCAGGTCGTTGGATACGCCACCGTACCCATCGCGGCGGGTTACAACTTTGTGGCCAATCCCTTCGATACCGGCGATAACACCCTGACCGCCGTGGTTTCTCCTTCCTACCCGGCCCTCGGTACGGCCGTGTATTTATGGAATGTGACCAACCAGCAGTACGCTGCCCCCTCGGTTTATTCAGCGAATGGCTGGTCCACTAATTTTAACGTGCCCCCGGGGACTGGATTTGTAATTAGCTCGGTCTCCTCATGGTCGCTGACCTTTTACGGGAATGTCCCGGTGGGCACCAGCACCACCTTCTATGCCGGCACGAACAAGTTCTCGCTGCTGGCCTCGCATATTGCCATCAGCGAGGGTCTGGCGGGGACCAACATGACCTTCCCGGGACTGGAGGGGGAGAATGTCTTTGTTTACAACATCACCAACCGGAATTTCTCGGACGCTTGCACGTTTTACGCGGGGTATGGCTGGTTTGATCCCAACGGGACCTTCGGCGTCAGTGGGCCCGTGATCAACATTGCGCAGTCCTTCTTCGCTCAAAACCTGGGGGCGAGCACGAACTGGGTCCAAACCTATCACGACTCCGGGCTAATGAGCCAGTTTGGCCTCCAGGCGGGCATCCGGAGCATTCACGCCGCCGCAGGGATGGTGGTATTGAGCATCCTCAATCCGGGCGGGACCACTTACAGCATCCAGTTCTCGGCTGACCGATCTTCATGGACCACTCTCGCCGCAAACCAAACCGGCGCGACCTGGACGGGGCCTATCCCGAGCAAGCCGCAAGGATTTTATCGGGTGACCAATCCGTGAATCATATGGAGGACGTCATGAGAGCTCAAACGACAGCGACAGCGGATTCCGGATATTACGCAGCCCTCGAAGGCGGGGCGCGCAGTCGCTCAGCGCGCGGCGTAGCGGTGCCAGCCTCGTTACCCCGGCGCGCTCAGGCCAGACGCACCCTGGCCATCAGGCTGCTGCGGAGGTGTGGAGCGGGGATTCCGGCCCTGGCGCTTGGCGGCGTGCTCGCGCTGGTAGCGCTGGCGGGCAGCGCCCGGGCACAGAGCACCAATGGCACGGTGAATTTCTGCAACAACAGCTCGAACCTGCTGGTTTTTCTGCCAGACAGCACTCCAGTCACCGCCAGCAACAACATTAAGGCGGCTCTCTATTGGGCGCCGGTTGGCTCGAATCGTTTCGTAATGCTCGGCGCGGCGTCAACCGTCGGCGTGCCCCGTCCCGGCATCTTTGCCGGGGGCACGAGAGTGGCTGGCCCCGGCACGGCGGGGGGTGCGGTCGGCCAATTCCAAGTGCGGGCCTGGGGCGGGCCCTATACCAATTATGAACAAGGCTTTACCAATGGCGGGTATCGCTCCGGGGTTTCTGCCATCATCACCATGCCAACGGGCAATCCGACAAACGCGGCGCCCACACCGCCCGCTTCACTGGTGGCTGGCGGGTTCCAAGGTTTTGCGCTGGGGCAATCCCCGGTAATTATCGTGCAGCCCACCAACCAGGATATTCGCATCGGAGGCACTACCGTCTTCACCGTTACGGCTACCGGCGCGACACCGTTGAGCTACCAATGGCAATTCAACGGGACCAACCTGACCGACAGCACGCATCTCACGGGGACGCGCACCGACACGCTTGCGATTCTGAACGTGCAGGCGAACGATGCCGGGACTTACCGGGTCATCGTCACGAATCTCTACGGGGTGGCGATCAGCTCGAATGCGGTGTTGTCGCAGGTGCGATTGTGTGTGCCTCCGCCGGCGGGCTTGATCGGCTGGTGGAAGGGCGACGGCAACGGCTTTGACGCCGCCGCTGGGAACAACGCCTATGCCATGCCAAACATCTCCTTCACCCCTGGAATCGTCGGGCAGGCATTCGCTTGCGACCCGGAGAATCTAACGTGGGGAACTTATAGCGGGATCCGGGTTGCGGACCAACCGGCTTATGCGCTGACGAATTCGTTGACCATTGAAGGCTGGATCCGGCCACGCGGTGACGGCTACTGCATCTTTCTTCGGGGCGACAACCGCTCTGGCCTGGACCCTTATGCATTGAGCATGCAACTCAATAACTTCGTTGCGTTTGGGATTACCGACGCGAATGGCAACTATGCGTCGGTGCAGGCGCCGCTGGTTTACAGCCAATGGTGGCACGTGGCGGGCACTCTGGACGGCGCTTCCGGCAAACTGAGTCTCTATACCAACGGAACCCTCGCCGCCCAGATTACCACCACCATCAGGCCCTTTGGCGCCCTCATTCCCACGGACTATCCGGGTATTGGGATTGGGAATGTCAACGATAACTTCAACAATTTCCCTTTCTGGGGGGATATTGACGAGATCTCACTGTACAACCGCGCCCTGACTGCCGCCGAAGTTCAGGGCCTCTATAATGCCTATAATTCCGGCAAGTGTCTGATGTGCCCCCCAGTCATCGTTGTGCCCCCCACCAATCAGATCGTCCTCCGCGGCAGCAATGCCGTCTTTACCGTGCTGGCGGCAGGCTCTCCCACCTTGGGTTACCAGTGGTCATTCAACGGGACCAACCTGACCGATGGCACGCACATCACGGGCTCGCTCACGCCCGCACTCACGATTCTAAACGTGCAGCCGGGCGACGCCGGGAATTATCGGGTCACCGTCACGAACCTCTATGGGGTGGCGGTCAGTTCGAATGCGGTATTGACGGTGATTCCGACATGTATGAAGCCGCCGCCAGGTTTGATTGGCTGGTGGAAAGGCGAGGGTAACGGCCTTGACAGCGCAGGCCCCAATGACGGCGTTTTGCTGAATGGCGCGGCCTTCGCTTCGGGCATGGTGGGGCAAGCCTTCAGTCTTAATGGCAACAGTCAAAGCGTCCAGATCCCATACTCGCCGAGCCTGGTTACGTCCAACTACTCGGTCGAAGCCTGGATCAAGCCGTTGGCCCAGGTGAGCGATCCGATAAGCCAGGATCTGATCTTCGGCCAGAGCTATGGACACTGCCAGTTGGTGGCACGCATTGGCGGCGCCGGTGTGGGCATTGCTTTTCAATTCGCGACCTCCAGTACCACGTTTTATAAGGTCCTGAGCACCACTGAAATGCCCATCGGCCAGTTCAGTCACTTGGTTGGGACATGGGATGGAACGGTCCTTGGGTTGTATGTAAACGGCGTCCTCAACGCGCAGAGCACGCCGGGAGCCTCGCCGGTGGATCCTGGCTGTCCTTTCTTCATTGGAGGGTTTTACAGCCCGGCGGCCGGGAGTTGCAGTTATGTGGGCCAGTTCTTCAATGGCCTGATTGACGAAGTCAGTTGGTTCAACCGGGCGCTATCCGCGGTGGAAGTTCAGGACCTCTATAACGACAATACGGCTGGTAAATGCCTGGCGTCGCCACCGATCATCATCGTGCCGCCCACCAATCAAATCGTGGTCCAAGGCAGTAACGCAGTTTTCTCCGTGTTAGCGGCAGGCTCTCCCACATTGGGTTACCAGTGGCGGTTCAACGGGACCAACGTGCTCGCCGCCACGACCTCGACGCTTACTATCGCCAACGCGCAGTTGACCAACGTCGGCAGCTACCAGGTCATGGTCACCAACAACTACGGCTCGGCCAACAGCCCCGTGGTCACGCTCGGCCTGGCTTTCCCCCCGCAGATTGTCGTCCAGCCCACCAACCAGGCGGTATTTGTCAGCAGCAACGCCACGTTTGCCGCCACCGCGACCGGCACCGCGCCGCTCGCTTACCAGTGGTGGTTCAACGGGACTAACGCGCTCACCTCCACTTCGGCAACGCTCACCCTCACCAACGTGCAGTTGATGAACGCCGGCGGCTATCACGTGGTGGTCACCAACAATTATGGCCGGGCCACGAGCCTTGTCGCCCGCCTTTCGGTGGCGTTGCCGCCGTTGTTCCAGAGCGTCAGCGTGCGCAATGGCACCCTCACCATGACCTGGAATGGCGCCACCGGTTTTACTTACCTCTTGCAGTACAAGACCAATCTGGCGCAACTCTACTGGAGCAATTCGAGCAGCCCTATCTTCGCCACCAACAACCTCGTCACGGGCTACGACGCGCTTAGCCCGGATCGGCAGCGCTTTTATCGCGTTACACTCGTGCCGTAGCGCCGATAGAGCCCCCGGCAGGCAGCGGGCGCTTGAGTCCAGCTCGCTCCCAACGTCTGCGCAGGATGAGCATTCGCAATTGCGAGGCTGCGGCTCCGCCAGCGTCATCCGGGCACGTTGTCTCGCAGCTCCTTCAGCCACACTACGGCCTCGGAGTCGCTCGGGGCGCGCCAATCGCCGCGCGGCGAGAGCGAGCCACCGGACCCGACCTTCGGGCCGTTGGGAACGGCTGAGCGCTTGAACTGGCTGGTCTTGAAGAAGCGATAGAGGAACACTTCGAGCCACTTCTTGATCGTGCGCAGGTCGTATTCATTGCGCTTTTCCGCCGGCAGCAAATCCGGCCAGGCGCCCCGTTTCTTATCCCCCCAAGCGTGCCAGGCCAGGAAGGCGACTTTGCTCGGGCGGAAGCCGTGCCGGGTGATGAAGTACAGGTTGAAATCCTGCAGTTCATACGGCCCGACCTTGTCCGCCGTCTTCTGCGCGGGTTTGGCCGAGTCGCCGTCCTCATGGGGTACCAGTTCGGGTGAGATCGCCGTCGCCAGGATGGCTTCGAGCGTGAGGTTGGTCGCCGGGTCGAATTGTTTGGACGACACCACCCAGCGGATCAGATGCTGAATGAGGGTTTTGCTGACTGAGCAATTGACATTGTAATGCGACATGTGGTCGCCGACTCCGTAGGTCATCCAGCCGAGCGCCAGTTCACTCAAGTCGCCCGTGCCCAGGACCAGCGCGTGGTGCTGGTTGGCCAGGCGGAACAGATGCGAGGTCCGTTCGCCCGCCTGCACGTTCTCGAATGTTACATCATATACCGGCTTCCCCTGGGCGAAGGAGTGGCCGATGTCGCGGAACATCTGCTTGCAGGCTGGCCGGATGTCGATCTCGCTGGCCGTGACCCCCAGCGCTTTCATCAGCTTGTGCGCATTGCTGAGGGTGAGCTTGCTGGTGGCGAAACCCGGCATCGTATAGGCCAGGATGTTCTTCCGGGGCAGGCCCATGCGGTCCATCGTCTTGGCGGCGACGATGAGCGCCTGCGTCGAGTCCAGGCCGCCCGAGATGCCGATGACCAGGCGCTTGATTCCGGTGCTCGCCAGCCGCTTGAGCAGGCTGTGCACCTGGATGTTGTAAGCCTCGAAGCAGTGCTGGTCTCGCACGCGGGGATCGCTTGGCACGTAAGGAAACCGCGCAATCTGACGCTGCAACGGAATCTTCCCCTCCGGCACGCGGAACTCGAAGGTCACGCGCCGCATCGCTTGCAGCCGCTCGCGGCAATCGCCGACTGAGTCGCTGAAGCTGGTCGTGCGCATCCGGTCCTGCACCAACCGTTCCAGGTCGATGTCCGCGGTGATCATCTGCTCCCGGTCGGAAAAGCGCTCCGAGTCGGCCAGCAGGTCGGCGTTTTCATAAATCAGCGCATGTCCGTCCCAGGCGACGTCGGTGGTTGATTCGCCGGGGCCGGCGCACGAATACAGATGGGCCGCTATGCACTTGCCGGAATGCGAGGCGCAGAGTTTGTGCCGGTATTCGGCCTTGCCGATGGTGATGTTGCTGGCCGAGAGGTTCACCAGCACGGTTGCCCCCGCCAGCGCGGCGTAGGTGCTCGGCGGAATGGGCGTCCAGAAGTCCTCGCAAATCTCGGCGTGCAGCCTGAAGCCATCGACGTTGCCCGCTTCGAAGATCAAGTCATTCCCGAACGGCACGCGCTCGTCCAGGAACATCACTTCGCGGCTGAGGGCATCCCGGCTGGCGGCAAATTGCCGCTTTTCATAATACTCGCGGTAGTTGGGCAGATAGGACTTCGGCACCAGACCCAGCACCCGCCCGCGATAGATCACCACCGCGCAATTGAACAGCTTCGCCTCGAACTGCAAAGGCGCGCCGACCACTAGCACCGGTGCCAGCCCCGCGCTTGCCTTGACCAGCCGCGCGACCGCGGCCTTGCTCGCGTCCAGCAATGCGTCCTGGTGGAACAAATCATCGTTGGTATAGGCGGAGATGCCCAGTTCCGGGAACAGCGCCACCGCGACGTGGGCTTTGGACGCCTGCCGGGCCAAGGCGAGTGTGCGCTCCACGTTGAAGTCTGGGTCGGCCACGCGCAACGACGGGAGGCACACGGCCGCCCGAATGATCCCGTGCGAGTAGATCGAGTCAAAGCGATTACGCATAGCCTGTGGCTTACCGCAAATCCGGCGGGTTTCCAATGCTAAATTGGCGGCCAGGCGCAGAGAATAACAGCGGGGTGAAATAATTGGGCGATGGGGAATTCCTTAATGCTCCCTTAAGGTGGAATAGAACAAAGTGAGGAAGAATGAAGCAGAACCAGGCTCAGGTGAAAGAATGAATACGAAACTCTATCGCAGCATCGGCAGTCACTCGTGCGGTATTCGGATGGGCGCACTGAATGCCCTTGATACAGATCTTGAGACCACATCCTCAGAGACCGGACGGGGCCACGCAACTCCGGCCCCCGAGGCGAGATCTTCTTTCCAGGCAGGCAGCACAATGAGACGCCTGACCGCTCGTGTGGCAGCCGTGCTCACGCTGTCGTTTGCCATCGCGTCAATGGCTTGGGCGCAAGGCGGACTTGAAGGACCACCGCCTGGCCCGCCGGGTGGTGGCGCTCGGTCCTACAAGCTGAGCGGCGCGTACACCCTAAGCAGCGGGACGGAAGGCGCTGAAAACAAGACGTACAAGTCGTCTTCTAATGATGTGTCGGCTGTCTATGTCAATAACGGCGCTGAGCTGACGCTGGTCAATCCGACGATTGAGACGAGTGGGGATACGACTTCGCAAGAGAACAGCAGCTTCTATGGTCTAAACGCAGCCGTGTTGGCAACCCAGGGCAGCAAAGTGACGATCTCGGACGGTTCAGTGACGACCAGCGGCACGGGTGCCAACGGCGTTTTCGCGGCTGGTTCCGGGGCGGAGATCAGCTTGTCCAAGGTCACGATCAAGGCGACCGGGACGGGCGGACATGGAGTCATGGCAAGCGGCGGCGGCGCGTTAACCCTCACCGATGTGGATATCATCAGCGGGCCGGGGGCGAATTCCGCTGCCATTGCCACGGACCGCGGCGGCGGAACGATCATCGTCACCCGCGGCACCATGGTCACGTCCGGGAGGGATGCTCCCGGTATTTATTCGACCGGCACAATCATCGTGAACGGAGCCACGATAGAAGGCACCGCCGCGGAGGCTGCCGTGATAGAAGGAAAGAACTCCATCACGTTGACGAACTGCACTTTATCGGGAGCGGCAAAGTGCGGGGTGATGATCTACCAGAGTTTTTCGGGGGATGCTCAGGGGCGAAAGGGAACCTTTGCAATGAATGGCGGCTCACTTACGGCGACCGCCGGCCCCCTGTTTTATGTTTCCAACACGAAAGGGGTGATCACGCTGCAGGGGGTGAATGTCGCTGCCACTTCTGGAACCTTGGTGAATGCGAGCGCGGGTCGCTGGGGCCGAAGTGGTTCGAACGGCGGCAACGCGCTCTTCGTCGCTGACGGCGAATCCCTGGCGGGCGACCTGACTTGCGACAGCATAAGTTCAATCACGGCCACCTTGCAGAACGGCACTTCGCTTACGGGTTCAATCAAAGGCGCGGCATTGACGCTCGATTCGACCAGCAAATGGGAGTTGACCGCGGACTCCATCCTGACTGCCCTGACCGATCCTAACGGGGTATCGGGTAACACCATCACCAACATCTACGGCAACGGCCACGATGCTCGCTATGATGCGAGCCTTCCCGCCAACAAGTGGCTTCAGGGAACAGCCTACGCTCTGGCCAACGGAGGGCACCTGATCCCAAACCGATAGCCGAATGCTGCCAGTGGCCTCAGACCTTGGATGATATAGTATAACCCGGACCACGATGTCCTTTAGCACCACGACGAAACCTTCAAGCGCTGGGCGGCGCGGCCGGGATCGGGTCTTTGCCGCCGCGCTCAGCGGCTTGCTGCTGCTTGCCCTGCTCGGCACCGTGCTGGCTCTCCAGAAGACAGTTCCCGGCGCAGCGACGGTCGTGCGCCTGGACGGCGACGGACTCTTCAATTTGACTAACGTGTGGAAGCTTCACCTGACGTTCGCGCCCGATCAGTGGCAGGCCATGGAGCCCAAAGGCGGCTCTGGCGGCGGTGGTCCAGGCGGTCCAGGAGGTTCGGGTGGATTTGGCCCGGGTATGTTTATCGCTCCCATGTTTTTGAACCAAGGCGATGCAAACCACGACGGAAAGCTCTCGCGCGAGGAATTCTCAGCCCTCGGACAGAAATGGTTTGCCACCTGGGACACGAACAAGACCGGCAAGCTGGACGCCGGCAAGATTCGAGCCTGTCTCGACGCCATGCCAGGTTCGCCCGGCGGCATCGGACCGGGCGGCCCGGGCGGCGGCCCCGGCGGGCCGCCCTTGCAGGGAGCCAACGACCGGCGCAACGGCATGGCGGCAGCGATGGGCATTCAATACCCCCAGGTCCACGCCGATCTGGACTTCGAGGGCTGGCGCTTCCCAGACGTGTGGGTGCGTTACAAAGGCAACAACACCTACATGACCTCGCGCAACCAGCTCAAACGCCCGCTCAAGTTGGTTTTGAACCGCGGATTCAAGGGGCGGCGGCTTGGCGGCGTGACCACGCTCAACCTGCACAACAACGTCAATGACCCCAGCGGTATGAACGAGCCGCTGTCGTATCGCCTGTTCCGCGACGCCGGCGTGCCCGGCGGGCGGACGGCCTACGCGCAGGTTTATCTCACGGTGCCCGGCAAATACACTAATCAGTATGTTGGCGTGTATTCCATCGTGGAGAACGTGGACAACAACTTCACGCGGTCGCGCTTCGGCACCAGGCGCGGGACGCTGTTCAAGCCGGTGACCCGCCAGGTGTTCGAAGACATGGGGGACAAGTGGTCCGCTTACGAACGAGCCTACGCGGCGCATACACCTGTGTTGGACCACGAAGCCAAGCGCGTGATCGAGTTCAGCAAGCTGGTATCGCACGCGAGCGACGCGGAGTTCGCGGCGAGGCTGGAGGAGTATCTTGACCTGGACGAGTTCGCGCGCTTCATGGCGGTGACGGTCTGGCTCAGCAACATGGACAGCCTGCTCAGCATGGGCCAGAACTTCTACGTTTATCTGCACCCGAAAACGCAGCAGTTCCAGTTTCTGCCCTGGGACTTCGACCATTCCTTTGGCCAATTCCCAATGGCCGGCAGCGCCGATGAGCTGGAGCGTTTGAGCCTCCTCAAGCCCTGGAGCGGCCAGGTCCTCTTCCTGGAGCGCGTATTCAAGGTGGAGAAGTTCAAGCGGCTCTACCTGGCGCACATGAAGGAATTCAGCGGAACGATCTTTAAGCCGGAGCGGATCCAGCGGCAAGTCGATGAGCTGGCTGCCGTGCTCCGGCCGGCGGTGCAGGAAGAATCCGCCCCATTGCTCGCGCGCTTCGATCGGGTGGTGGCGGGCGAAGCGATTGCCGCAGGCGGTCCGGGTGGTGGGGAACCGTCGTTTGGTGGCCCAAGCGGCGGCTTTGGGCAGGCCATGAAACCAATCAGGAGCTTTGTTGCCTTTCGCGCAAGATCGGTGAATGACCAACTGGCCGGCAAGTCCGAGGGCGCCACGCTTTCCCACTCCGGTCCCGGCGGTCCGCCTGGAGGCCGTGGCGGTCCCGGCGGGCCGCCAGGCAGGGGCGGGCCGGGCGGCTTCGGGCCGGGGATGTTCCTGGCGCAGGCGTTTATGACCGCGCTCGACGCGGACAAGGACGGCGTGGTCACGCAGGCCGAATTCATCCAGGGCTTCCTGAAGTGGTTCGATGCGTGGAACACGGACCACAGCGGCGCGCTGACCGAAGAGCAGCTCCGTGCCGGCATCAACCAGGACCTCGCGCCCTTCCGCGGCGGCCCGCCGCCCGCTGGCTTTGGCCCACCGGATGACTCTGATGATTTCTGAAACCTCGTTACTCCATTATTAATCTATGCAAATCGAACAAACGCTACATGAACTGTTCTGGAACCCAACCGACCTGGCTTCGCTCCCCAGCCTGGTCTTGAGACTGATCGTCGCCGCCGTGCTCGGCATCCTGCTGGGCCAGGCTTACGTTCACTTCGGGCAAGCGCTCTCGAACCGCCGGATCTTTGCGCGGAATTTCATCGTGCTCGTCGTAACCACCACGCTGATCATCAGCATCGTCCGCTCGTCCGTGGCACTATCGCTGGGGCTTGTGGGCGCGCTGTCCATCGTGCGATTTCGCGCGGCGATCAAGGAGCCCGAGGAACTCGCGTTCCTGTTCCTCACCATCAGTGCCGGCCTGGGGCTTGGCGCCGGCGCCGCCCTGATCACCGTGGTCGCCCTGGTCCTTATTGTCGGCCTGATCGCGATCCGCAGCCTCCTTTACCGCCGGCCCGGCCCACCGAACCTCTACCTCACCGTCAGCAGCCCCGCCGCCGCAAACCTGGGCGCCAGCCAGATTCTGGCCGCGCTCGCCGCCGTCGGCGCCAGCGCCACCTTGAAACGCTT
>PLZQ01000085.1:13314-14149 GCA_003152225.1 Limisphaerales bacterium
CTGGGCGTTTGAACTGACGAAGGCCAATCCGCATGACCACGCTGCCGCCGAATCCGCGCTACGAGCGGAAGTTTATCGCCGACCGGCTCGCCTTGGCTGAAGTCCTTGCGCTCGTGCGGCGGCATCCTGCCGCGTTTCGTGAAACGTATCCGGCGCGGAGCCTCAACACCCTTTACCTGGATTCGCCGGACCTCCGCGACTATCGCGACCACGTCAACGGCATCGCGCACCGCGCCAAGACGCGCATCCGCTGGTATGGCGCCTGGTCCGGGCGCATCGACACGCCAACCCTCGAACGCAAGCTCAAGCACGGCCAGGTGAGCGGGAAGCTATCGCACCGGCTGCCCCCACTTTCAATGAACGGCCACGTGTGGAAATCCGACCTGGAGGCCGCATTCGACTGCGCGAGCCTCCCAGCGCTTACGCGCTCGGCTCTTCACCATCTTCAACCGTCCCTGTTGAATCGTTACCAGCGCCACTACTTCCAGAGCGGCGATGGCCGTTTCCGTTTGACCGTGGATTCAGGTCTGCAGTTCGCCGCGGCGCGACAAGCCCAGGGTATGGGCGTTTCTTTCGGCCCGCCCATTGCACCGATAGTAATCGAACTGAAGTATGGCCTCGCCGAAGCTGAAGCGGCCCCGCAGGTGACGAATACGCTTCCGTTCCGGCTCGCCCGTTACTCGAAATACGTCCTTGGAATAAACCGCCTGGCAGGCTGATGGCCAGTTACAAGCCACATGCAAGCCAGGAGCACGGGCGATGCTCTCGATTGTTCCTCGATTGTTCATCGATTGGTGCTCGCTTGGTGCTCGATTGTTGGCGCACGGGGCACTCA
>PLZQ01000218.1 GCA_003152225.1 Limisphaerales bacterium
GCGACAATACGGTGCACGTGATTGACACGAAGGTCGTCGAGAAACTCACGCCCGAGGCCACGCCCACGCGGCGCCCCACGGAGGCCGCCTTCGAGATTATCTCGACTTCGCTCTACCCGGACTCGCCCGAGGGCAGCACGCCGGACGCCGTGGCCGTCTCGCCGGATGGCAAGACGTTGTTCGTGGCCAACTCGGATAACAACAACGTCGCGGTCATTGACATTGCGGACCTCAAAGCCTCCCGGATCGAAGGATTCATCCCAGTCGGCTGGTATCCGTCAGGGCTGGCGATCAGTCCGGACAATCACACGCTGTTTGTGGCCAATGGAAAGGGGCTGCGTTCGCGCGCCAATTTCCCGGCGCAGGCCAGCACTCCGCGGAGGCCGCGCAGCGCGGCGCCCTACGACCACATCGGGACCACTTTGGAGGGCTCGATTTCATTCATCACGCGACCCACACCTGACGAGATGCAACGTTTCACGGAGCAAGTCCGCCGCAACTCGCCTTACACCCCTGCGGCTTTGCGGACGGCGCCCACCCGGAGCCAATGCGTCATTCCTGACACCGTGGGGCAGCCGTGCCCGATCAAATACGTGCTCTACATCATCAAGGAGAATCGAACCTACGACCAGGTGCTCGGCGACTTCAAGGACGCGGCGGGGCGGCCCGCAGGCAATGGCGACCCTAACCTCACCATTTACGGAGAGAACATCACCCCCAACCAGCATCGCCTCGCCCGGGAGTACGTGCTGCTCGACAATTTGTTCTGCAACGGCGAGGTCAGCGTGGACGGCCACAGTTGGTGCCAGGCGGCCATCGCTACGGATCATAAGCAACGCACTTGGCTGGCCTCGTATTCCAAACACGGCATTGTGCCCGGCAACGATGAGATGGACACTCCCGCTGCTGGATTTCTCTGGGACCTCTGCCGCCGCAACGGGGTGAGCTTCCGCAATTATGGCGAAGGGGCCAAGCGGGTCCCTACCACGAACCGGGGCACGTGGCGCAATGGCCGAGACATGGACCGGGTCCAGGGTTGGATCGATGACCTGCACGCCGCCGAACAGAGCGGCGACCTGCCCCGCTTCGCCATAATGTCCCTGGGCGAGAATCACACCCGCGGCACGACGCCAGGGGCATTCACGCCTGAAGCTTGCGTCGCCAGCAACGACCTGGGCGTGGGGCGTATCGTCGAGGCCGCCAGCCGCAGCAAGTTTTGGAATCAAATGGGCATATTCGTGATCGAAGACGACGCCCAGAATGGGCCGGATCACGTGGACGCTCACCGGACGGTGGGTCTGGTAATCAGTCCTTACTGCAAGCGGGGCGCGGTGGACAGCACGCTTTACACGACGGCGAGCATGATTCGCACGATGGAACTCATCCTCGGCTTGCCGCCCATGACGCAGTTTGATGCAGGCGCGACGCCGATGTTCAATTCGTTTCAGAAGACCTGCCAGGCCACGCAATTTACGGTAATCAAACCCACAGTGGATATGTTCGCCAAGAACACTCCGAAGTCGCCTTTCGCCAAGGAGTCGGCCCGGATGAACTTCCGCGAATACGATCTGGCACCCGAGGACGAGTTGAATCGGATTCTCTGGTATGCCGCCCGGGGAACGGACGCCCCCTACCCGACGCCGATTCATCGCATGGTTTTTTCCAACTAAACCCCCTTTACTTGGTATAAAGCGGCATAACCCCTTGCGCTCCTGCCCGGATTGCGCCAGATTCAGGCTAAATAGACGGGGAAGCCTATGTCACTCGAATTAGAAATCCAAAAGTATCCTAAGGAAATCACGTTGAAGGACGGGTCCAAGTGCAAGCTGCGCCCGCTGCGCAAGGACGACGAGAAGAACTTCCACGAGTTCTTTGTGGGCGTGCCAGAGCCGGAGCGCATGTTCATCAAGCACCGCGTCATTGATCCGGAAGTCATTCGGGATTGGTGCCAGAATATCGACCTGGGCCGTAACATGCCGCTGCTGGCCTTCATGGATGGGAAAATCGTGGGCGACGCCACGCTCCATCAGCAGCTCGGCGGTTGGAAACGGCACATCGGCCGAGTTAGCGTGCTAGTGCACCCGAAATACCGCGGGCGGGGTCTCGCCCGGGCGCTGGTGAGCGAGATCGTCAGCATCGCCCGCAACCTGAGTCTGGAGAAGGTCGAGGCGGAGTTCATTGGCGAGCAGGAGGCGGCCATCAAGATGTTTGCCCTGCTCGGTTTCAGCAATCTGGTGCGGCTGGAGGATTACGTGAAGGACATGCAGGCCCTCTCGCACGACTACGTGCTCATGGGCGTGCAATTAAAGACGGACGAGGAATACGCCGGGATGGGTTAACGTGCCTCCCGAGATTTGCCCAAACTGCGGGGCCGAAGTCCCTCCCAAAGCCAGGGCCTGTCCCAAATGCGGAGCGGATGAAGAGACCGGCTGGTCAGAGGAAGCTCAAACGGGCGGGCTGGATCTGCCGGAGGAGAAATTCGACTACGACGACTTCGTCAAACGCGAGTTTGGCGAAAAGAGCCCGGTGCCGCGCGGCGTCCGCTGGTTTTGGTGGGTGGTCGCGCTCGTGCTGGCAGTCGCATTCATCGTATTCTGGCTGCGATGAATGGTTCTTCTTAAGGCCAACTTCGCGTTCTTCCATTCCTCCGCCGGACCTTCCACCGGGCCGGTTTTGCTCTTGAGCCCGGCCGGGCTTTGGCCTAAAGATCACCCGAACTTACTCACGCATGACGACACCAACCCAAACCCAACCCACAGGAAACGCCCCCGCCAGCCAGCGCCTGATGTCAGTGGACGCGCTGCGGGGTTTCGACATGTTCTGGATTATCGGCGCCGATTCACTGGTCTATGCCCTGAGCCGGATGAGCCCGTCCCGCCCGACCAACTTCCTGGCCGACCAGCTCGAGCATGCCGAATGGGAAGGATTCCACTTCTACGACATGATCTTCCCGCTGTTCGTGTTCATCGTAGGCGTGTCGCTGGTATTCTCGCTGACGAAGACGATTCAGCAAGCGGGCCGGGCCGAGGCGTTGAAGCGCGTTTTTCGCCGGAGCATCTTGCTGTTCGCCGTCGCCATCTTCTACTCGGGCGGGTTTACCAGTCCCTGGCCTGACATCCGGCTGATGGGGGTCCTTAACCGGATTGCGCTGGCCTACTTCTGTGCCGGGCTGCTGTTTTGCTTCTTGAAGCCGCGCATGCTCGTCGCGATTGCCGTCGCTATCCTGGTCGGCTACTGGGGGCTGCTGGCGTACACGCCGATCCGGGATATCCAGTTGACGAAGAGCAACCTGGCACAGCTCGCAGAAAAGGCGGGCGATACCAAAACCGCCGCGCTCTTCGCTGAGGAACGCAATCCTTCTGCCGTCAAGGACAGCCCGGCCTGGGCGGCGGCGGAGAAGATGTTCTATGCAACCACCAACCGGGTCACCGGCAAATTTGGGCCGGGGCTGAACCTGGCGAATCACATAGACTTTGAATACTTGCCCGCTCGCAAATACGATACGTTCTACGACCCGGAAGGCTTTCTGAGCACACTGCCGGCGGTGGTGACGTGCCTGCTGGGCGTGTTCGCGGGCTTGCTGTTGAGAAACCAGGGCGTCCCCGACCAGCGCAAGGTCGTTTATCTGATTGCGTTTGGTATTTCCGGCGTAGTGCTGGGCTGGCTGTGGAACGGGCAATTCCCCGTGATCAAGAAGATCTGGACCTCATCGTACGTACTGGTAGCTGGCGGTTACAGCGCCATCTTGCTCGGTGTCTTTTACCTGATTGTTGATGTGTGGCAGGCCCGGGCGTGGTGCCAGCCGTTTGTGTGGATGGGTATGAACTCGATCACCATCTATCTCGCGAGCAACATGCTCGGCGGCTTCCGCAAGCTGGCGGCACGCTTAGCCGGCGGAGACGTCCGCATCTTCTTCGATGCCCACGTCGCAAAGGGTGCCGGCGACATGGCGATCTCCATTGTCGGCCTGTTGCTGGCGTTCTGGCTGGTGCACTTCCTCTACAAGCGCAAGATCTTCCTGCGGCTCTGATCCGCCTTTGTGAACCGAGCCAGACCGGGTTGGGAAGCGCCCTCCCTGCACGCCCGTGCCGAGCGAACTGCAGGCTTGGGCTTAGCCTGCTGATTGGGAGAAGGTCGCGTGTGGGTCCGTTGTTGTTCCGTTGTAATTCGGTTGTATTCCGGTTGTTCGCCGGTTCTATCTCCGTGGCGTCTTCATCGTGCTGAATGGAGGATATCAGGACAAACGTGGCCGCTTTACCCCACCTGCACCCGGGTGCGCTTCGGCGCGCCTTTCTGCCTCGCTTCCGGCACAGCCGCGCCGCCCCGACTCATTCTTCCTGCTTCTCAGGCCGTCGATGCAAGGCTACCTTCCGGTCATGCGAAAAGTCTCCATACTGATGCTGGGCTTCCTGCTTGCCGGCTGCACCCGACCCGCGCCCGCGCCCCGAGCGGGGGCGCCGGAGGCCGATGCCGCGTTCACAAAGTTGGCCGAGGAATACATTGCCGGCTATCTCGCCTGGCGTCCGCAGACCGGGACGGCACTCGGTTTCCATGAATACGATGGCAAGGTAACCGATTACAGCCAAGCCTCGCTGAGCGCCGAGCTGGCGCGGCTCAAGTCGTTTGACCAGCGGTTGGGCCAGTTGAACCGGAGCCAGCTTAGCCCGCAGGCGTATTACGACGGCCGCATTTTGCGCAGCGCCATCCAGCGGGAAATCTTCGGGTTCGAGCAGATGCGCATCTGCTCGGATAACCCCATGACTTACGCCGGCGCGCTGGACGTGAACATCTATATCAAGCGCGACTTTGCCCCGNNGCCGATTTCCTGGCCAAAGACCTGGTCGCCGCCCTCAAGGACGTGAAGAACGAAAACCTCATGGCCAGCTTCGACGCCGCCAACCGGCGGGCCATCGAAGAGGTGCGCGCCTTTGCGGCTTACCTCAAAGAACAGAAGCTTCCTAAGGCTAGTGCGCCCTACGCGCTCGGGCGCGACAAATACAAGAAGCTCCTGGAATACGGTGAGATGGTCACTCTCTCACCGGAGCAAATACTGGAAATTGGCTTGCGCGAATTACAGCGCAAGCAGCAGGTGTTTGCCGAGGCGGCCCGGGAGATTGACCCCGCCCGGCCGCCTGTCGAGGTCTTCCGCGCCATTCAGAAGGACCATCCCACCGAGCAAGCGCTGATTCCTGACACAGCGCGGGACTTGGATATGATCCGGCAGTTTGTCATCGACCGCCACATTATCACGATTCCTTCGCCCGTCCGCGCTACCGTGGCGGAAACCCCGCAGTTCATGCGCGCTACCAGCTTCGCGTCGATGGACACACCGGGGCCGTTTGAGACCAAGGCAACGGAGGCTTATTACTACGTCACGCCGGTGGAAGCCGATTGGCCGCCGCAACAAAAGGAGGAGTGGCTGACCGCCTTCAACTACTACACCACCGACATTGTCTTGATCCATGAAGCGTATCCGGGCCATTACGTTCAGTTCCTGTGCTTGAATGCCTCGCCCGCCACGAAGCTCGAGAAGATATTCAGCAGCTATGCCTTCGTCGAAGGCTGGGCGCATTATGCCGAGCAGATGCTGGTCGATGAAGGCTTCGGCGCGGACCCGTCGCCGACTCCGACGCAGGAGGGAAAGGTCAAGGCGGCCAAATATCGGCTGGCGCAAACGGATGAGGCGTTGCTGCGAATCTGCCGGCTGTGCGTTTCGATCAAGTTGCACTGCCAGGGCATGAGCGTCGAGGCGGCCACGAAGTTCTTCCAGGACAACTGCTACTACGAGCAAAAGCCCGCGCGGCAGGAGGCGATCCGCGGGGCCTACGATCCCGAGTTTCTCTACTACACGCTGGGGAAGCTCGAGATTCTAAAGCTGCGGGAGGATTACCGACGGCAGGAAGGGGAGAAGTTCACTCTGCAAGCATTCCACGACGAGATGCTCCGCCACGGTGCCCCGCCCATCCGCCTGTTACGCGAGGTCATGCTAAAAGACCGCGCCGTTTGGGACCACGTTCTTTAGCCGTTCCCGGCAATGAACTGGCGCATGACTTGATTGGAGACCGGGAAGTCTCTACGCTGGCGCAGACGCATGAAATCGACTGCCTCCAGGTTTCGCCAGCTCGAAGCGGACAAGATCATCGAGACCGTCAAGGCGCTGCATGACCGCATCGAGGAGCGGTTCCCCGGATCGGGATTGGGCAAGGTCGTCGGCGAATTGCTGCAGGTGGCGGAGGAGACGGTCGGGCGGACGCGCTGGATTCAGAAACCGCACTTGCTGTTGCGCTGTGTCGCGGCGGTGTTGAGCCTCGGGATCATCGTCCTGCTGGCGTTCCTGGTGGCCCACGTGCGGCAGTTCAACTTCGACGACTTCACGAACTCGGTCCAGGCGCTCGACGCCAGCATCAGCTCGGTGGTGTTTGTCGGCGCGGCGATTCTCTTCTTCGTGAACTGGGAACACCGCATCAAGCGGGACCGCGCGTTGAAGGCTCTCCACGAGCTGCGCGCGTTGGCCCACATTGTGGACATGCACCAGTTGACCAAAGACCCGGAGAGTTACGCGGCGCAGGGAGCCCAGACGACGCACCTACGCAAGCGGGCGATGACGCCATTCGAGCTGAACCGGTATCTGGATTACTGCGGCGATGCGCTGGCGCTGATCAGCAAGATCGCGGCGTTGTACGCGCAGAGTTTCAATGACCCCGTGCTGCTCGATGCGGTGGATGACGTGGAGGATTTAACGGCGGGCTTCTCGCGCAAGATTTGGCAGAAGATCACGATCCTCGAAAACCTGCGCCGGGCCCTGGCCGGCGCCGAGGCGGCTGCCGGCCACGAACCCGGCGGCCAAGCGAATACCGACCTGGTGTAACCCTGGCTTGGGAGTTATCTCAGGCCTGCTTCGGAGCGTGGATGTATGATGAGAAGAATCTGGATGATGGCTGGAATCCTGGCCCTGTTGGGGGCCTCGGGACCCCAAGCCAATGCCGAGGTCGGGACCCGCGCCATTCCCCGTCCCCTGCCCTCGCACCCCGGCAACATTTTCCTCGCCGGGGAACAAGTAAGCGTGGCGGCGCCACCCGGCAGCGCCGAGAGCTGGCGTGCGATTGATTACGAGGGGAAGCTCGTGGCCGAAGGACGCTTGGAGAAAGGGCGCGCCGAACTCGGCAAGCTGCCGGTTGGCTATTACGAGTTGGCGTGGGGTGACCGAGCAGCGTCGAATCGCGTCTCGCTGGGCGTGCTCGAGCCGCTCCGGGCGCCGACGCCGCTGACCTCCCCGATTGGCATAGATGTGGCGATGGCGTGGTTCTTTCCGAAGGAGAGCATGGCCGCGCCCGCCAGCCTTTGCGCCCTGGCGGGCATGAACCGGGTGCGGGATCGGCTGAGCTGGCCGGAGCTGGAGCCCAAGCGAGGCGAGCTCGTGGCCCGCAGCCGCTATGACGATTCGGCACAGGCGCAGTCGGCGACGGGTTTGAAGGTGCTCCAGGTCGCTCATGCCTCAGCTCCCTGGGCGAACCCGAACACAAAGCGCTTCCCGCTCGACTTGAGGGACATCTATGCTTTCTACAAGGAATTGGCCCACCGCTGGCAAGGGCAGGTCGAGGCGTTCGAGCCGTGGAATGAGGCCGACGTCAAGGATTTTGGCGGGCATACCGGCAGTGAGATGGCCACGCTGCAGAAGGCGGCTTACCTGGGCTTGAAAGCCGGCAACTCGAATGTGATTGCCTGCCTCAACGTCTTTGCCATCCACCGCAAAACGACGCTGGCCGATTTTGGCGCGAATCAGGCCTGGCCTTACTTTGACACCTTCAACCTCCACCACTACGAGCCGCTGGAGAATTATCCGCAGCTTTACGCGGATTTCCGGGAGGTATCAGCCGGCAAACCGCTCTGGGTGTCCGAATGCAGCGTCCCTGTGAAATGGCACGGGGATGAACGGCTCAAGGAACCCAGCGAAGAGGACCTGCGGCTGCAAAGCGAGCGGGTCACCAAGACATACGTCCTCGGGCTGCACCAGGGGGCCGCGGCGATCTTCTATTTCATGCTGCCACACTACAGCGAGAGCCAGGTCCAATTCGGCCTGCTGCACTCCGACCTGACGCCACGGGCAAGCTACCTCGCGCTGGCGGCGGTGGGCCGATTGTTGGCCGACGCCAAGCCCCTCGGGCGGGAGGCACTTACCAACAATGCCGGCCAGGCCTATTTCTTCAGCGCTCACCCGGACGGACGGACGGAGGACGTTGTAGTTGTCTGGGCCGCTGGCGAGGCGAGTTTCGAGCTGCCGGCGACGCCGCTGGCCTGCTACGATCATTTGGGCCGCTCCCGTCCGATTACGGGCAAGGTGCTGAATGTGGGGCCGGCACCGCTTTACGCCGTCTTGGCCAAAGGGACGCATCCCGCGCTGGTCGCTCCACCGAAGCAGGCGAAGCTCCTGCCCGGCGAACCAGGTGCGCTGGTGCTCCAAGCCCTGATGCCGGAGGAGAAGATCGTCCTGGACAAGTCAGCGTATAAGGTCGCGGGAGGCCGGACGAATACGATTCCGCTCTTTCTGTATAACTTCGGCGCCACGAAGGCNNGCGGGCCACACGGTGCTGGCCGTGCGCTTCGTCCCCGAATAAGGCGCGGTCGCACGGTGTCGAACTGAACGACAGAGCAGGCCCTGATGCGCCAGCGCGTCGTCTTCTGGAACAATATCACCGGCCCGGACCCCAATTGCATAGAGAATTGGTAAACGGCCCGCCGCGCGAACCGGACGTTAATATTGACATCGCATGGTGCCCTCGTCACAAATCATCCGGCAATTGAAACAAAACGAAACCACTAAACACCTAAATCGGAAGGATTAACTTATGGTTATTGTTCAATCGTATCCAATCGCCGTCGTCATGTGCCTCATCACCATGCTATGCTGGGGTTCATGGGCCAACACCCAGAAGCTCGCCACCAAGGAATGGCGGTTCCAGCTTTTCTACTGGGACTACGCCATCGGCGTGCTGCTGTTGGCGCTTCTCCTGGCGTTCACGATGGGCAGCACGGGAAGCGGCGGGCGGGGTTTCCTGGCCGACCTCCACCAGGCCGATGCGAAATGGCTCGGCTCGGCGTTCCTGGGCGGGGTCATCTTCAACCTGTCCAACATCCTGTTGGTGGCGGCCATAGACATCGCCGGCCTGGCGGTGGCATTCCCCGTGGGCGTGGGTCTCGCGCTCGTGCTCGGGGTAATCACGACCTACCTCGCCACCCGGCAAGGGAACGCTCCGATGCTCGCGGTCGGCGTCGCGGCCGTGATGGTCGCGATTATCCTCGACGGTTTGGCCTATAAGCGGTTGGCCAGTGGCGCTAAGAAGACTCCCGTCAAAGGCATTGTGATCTCGGTGGCGGCGGGCTTGCTCATGGGCTGGTTTTATAGCTTCGTCGCCCAGTCAATGGGCAAGATTGATCCCGCCACCAAGACGCTGGAGGCCGGCAAGCTCAGCCCCTACACCGCCATCGTGCTCTTCTCCGTTGGATTGCTCCTGTCCAATTTCATCTGGAACAGCATCATGATGATCAAACCGCTCTCGGGCGAGCCGGTGCCCTTCGGCGATTATTTCAGCAAGGGCAACGCCCGTCTGCACCTCATTGGCATCCTGGGCGGGGCTATCTGGAACGTTGGCATGAGCTTCAGCATCATCGCCGCCACCGCCGCCGACCCGGCGCTGGCCTACGGGCTTGGGCAGGGCGCGACCATGATCGGCGCGCTTTGGGGCGTGTTCATCTGGAAGGAATTCAAGGGCGCACCGGCAGGAACCAACAAATTCCTGGCGGCAATGTTCGCCTTCTACCTGCTCGGCCTGGGCATCCTCATCGCTTCTAAACTGTGAAANNATCCCGAAGCCGGGTGAAACCATTATCGGCGGAGAATTCGCCAGCGCAGCGGGTGGCAAAGGTGCCAACCAGGCAGTGGGCGCGGCGCGGGCGGGCGGGGCCGTTACCCTGGTCGCCCGGGTCGGCCAGGACATGTTCGGGGACAGAGCGATTGCGGGTTTTGGCGCTGACGGCATCAATGTGGATTACGTCGTGCGCGACCGGACCAGCCCGTCGGGGGTGGCCTTGATCTTCGTCGGACAGAACGGCGAGAACAGTATTGCCGTGGCCTCGGGCGCCAATGCCAGGCTGACGCCGGCGGATGTCCGAAAGGCCAAGGGCGCCTTTCGCAAAGCCAGCGTGCTGCTCCTCCAACTGGAAACACCGCTCGACACGGTGCAGGCCGCTGCCGACCTCGCGGAGGCCGCGGGCGTTCGGGTCATTCTGAATCCTGCCCCGGCCCGATCGTTGCCCGACAAGCTGCTCCGGCGGGTTTATCTCCTGACCCCCAACCAGAGCGAGGCTGAGCTTCTCACCGGGATCGCGGTAAACAATGTGGACAGCGCCGCCAAGGCCGCTAGCGCGCTGCTGGCACGCGGAGTTCAGAACGTGATCATCACGATGGGCGCGCGCGGAGCACTGGTGGCCGGAGCGGACCTTAGGCAGATGATTCCCGCTTTCAAGGTCAAGCCCGTGGACACCACCGCGGCGGGCGACATCTTCAACGGCGCGCTGGCGCTTGGGTTGGCGGAGGGCCGGTCGTTGATTGAGGCCGCGCGCTTTGCAAGTGCCGCGGCGGCCATCTCGGTGACCCGCATGGGGGCGCAAACTTCTGCCCCGATACGCAAGGAGATTGATCGTTTGCTGGCGCGCACTTCCGGGTGTTTGCCGGTCACCGAATCTGTGTAACCTTTGGCACGGTCTTGCACTCTATACTGGTGTCGGGTGCGTTTTGGGAAACTGCTCCGGGACGAGACGCGATGGAGCGGCTTGGGGGCGCGGGAGCCAGAACGAATTGGGGTAGGAGGACGAAGAAGGGAGGGTGAAAAAGGCTTACAACAGGCTTGCAACTTGCTTGCAACTTCCTTGCATCTAGCTTTCAACCAGGCACCTGCTAGCGCGTTGATCCGGTACCGCAAGCGGGTTGCTGGTGCCAGCTTTCGGGAGCCATCCGGAACGTGGATGCCAAGTGCTGCCTATCGAATTCGTGCTGCTAACCGGACCGCCTGGCGATACTATGGCGGCATGAGTGCACGACTTGTTCCATTGCGTTGGGTGTTCGGCGTCACGATTGCGGGGTTCGTTGGATTGGGATTTGTTTCGCAAGCGAGCGCGGCCGGGCGCCAGACCTTGTCGCTGGATGGCAAGTGGCAGATCGAGGAGAGCGTGTCGGCGAACGACCGTCCACCGGCGTTTAAGCACACGGCGCCTGTGCCGGGCATGGTGAACCTCGCGCAGCCGCCTTTCGCGGGCGTGGACCAGTTCGACAGCCAGGAGCTGGTCGCCAATCGTATCCGGCAGAAGCGATTGCCGGAGTCAGCGCGTATTCAGACGGCTGGTGTGGCGCGGCAGGAGCGTAACTACTTCTGGTATCACAAGACCTTCGAAGCTCCGGCACCCCGAGCCGCTGCCCTGCTCAGAATCAACAAGGCGCAGTTCGGCACCGCTGTATGGTTGAACGGCAAGCTGCTTGGTGAATACCCCGACTGCTTCTCGGCCAGCTCGTTCGCCCTAACCGACGCCATCCGGTGGAAAGGTAAGAACGAGCTGGTTGTCCGCATCGGAGCCCATCCGGCCGTGCTCCCGGTCACCTACCCGACCGGCACCGATTTCGAGAAGCTCAAATGGACGCCTGGCATCTACGACAGCGTATCGGTCTCGTTTTGCGATAACCCGGTAATCGAGAGCATCCAGGTGGCGCCGCGCATCGGCACGTCCGAGATTGTCGTCCAAACCCGGCTTAAGAATTATGGTGCGGCGTGCTCGGCGCTTGTAGCACAACGCGTCAAGCCGTGGAAGAGTGGCAGGCAGGTTGCCCAGGCTGAACCGCTCAAGGTTGAACTGCAAGCTGGGGAGGAAAAGGTCCTGACGCAGACCATCGCCATCCCGAATGCCAGGCTGTGGTCGCCCGAAGAGCCCTTCCTCTATGTGCTGGAGACTCGCACCGGCGGTGACAGCCGCACTACCCGTTTCGGGATGAGAGAATTCCGCAGTGACGCCAAGACCAAGCGATTCTATCTAAATGGCAAAGTGTATTACCTGCGCGGGTCCAACATCACGTTGCACAGGTTCTTCGAGGACCCGAATTGCGGCCACCTGCCGTGGGACGAGCAATGGGTGCGCAAGTTGCTGATCGAGCTTCCCCACAAAATGCACTGGAACAGCTTCCGGTTCTGCATCGGGCCGGTGCCNNCAATATGGCGACTGGATGCGCGACGGGTGGAACCATCCGAGCGTGGCCATCTGGGACGCCAACAACGAAACGAGCGACCCGGTCTTCGGCGACAAGATCATCCCTGCCGTGCGCCCATTGGACCTGTCCAACCGGCCTTGGGAGAACAGCTACAACCCTCCCGCCGGAGAGGATGATCCGGTCGAGTACCATCCCTACCTGTACCAGCAAACCGCTGCCGGCAATGAGATCAAATTCCGCCTGAGCGACCTGGAGCAAATGCAGGGGAAACCGAGCGCCGGATATTTGCCAAAGGAGGCGCATCCCATATTGATCAATGAATACGGCTGGGTGTGGCTGAATCGCGATGGCAGCCCGACGCTGCTGACGGAGACGCTTTATCCGCGGCTGCTGGGCACGAACGCAACCGCCGCGGAACGCTTTGCCTGGAATGCGTATGTGCTGGCCGCCAAGACGGAGTATTGGCGGGCCTACCGCGAATGCGCCGGGATTCTGCATTTCGTTTATCTGACTTGCAGCTACCCGGGCGTCTTCACCTCCGACAACTTCCAGAACGTAAAGAAACTGAAATTGGAGCCGCACTTCGCGGATTATGTGTCTGAGGCTTTCAAGCCGCTGGGTGTCTATGTCAACTTCTTCCAGCCCACGCTGAAGGCCGGTGTCGAGCGCTCCTTCTCTATCAAGATGGTCAACGACGAGGCCAAACCCGTCGAAGGGGAATTGGTGCTTTCGCTCGAAACCGAGGGAGGCCGAGAGTTAGTTAACTCAACCAGGCGGTTTAAACTTGCTGCTCTGGGTGATGCCACTCTGCAAGTGCCGCTAGCGGTTCCCGCCGCCGCCGGCAAATGCGTCCTGAAAGCCGCGGCGCATCCAGACGGCGTGGGCAAGAGTTCAGCCACGCTTTGCCGTCGCTGGGTGACCCTGGAGCAGGCAATGACCCGCTAAGCTTGGTTAGCTCGCCAAGCGCGCTGTAATCTGAACGGCCTTTCTGCCCAACTTGGCATGGGTCGCAGTTACCTTGATGCGACCGGCACGACCCGGTAACGTCTTGATCCAGACGGCCCCTGCCCCGCCGCTGTCATCCCAGCGGAAAGGGTTGTCCCCAACGATGACTCCTGGACCGCTCAGATCCAGTGTGACCTCGCCGGTGACGAATGGGCGCGGCGCGCCAAATCGGTCCACCGCTCGGAACACGAGCCGCGTGGCATCCGAGCCTTCGGCGATCAAGACGCTGTCGTCTGCTTTCAACCATAACTGGTCATGGGCAGGATCCGACGAAAAGGAGCGCGACAGGACCCGCTTGGTTCCCACGAATCCATCGATCCGAAGCTCTGGATGGCCGGCACCGTCCATGGTGAGATTGACAAAGAAGGGCGCGTATTTGAGGTGCGGATAACTCGCCCGGTCGGGAAGAACCGAGGCGCGTAGTTTGCCATCAATCCGGAGTTCAAGCCGGTCGCAGTTGGAGAAGATGGCGGCCTTGTCGCCCGGGCCGGAAGGGCTTTGGGGGCCGAAATCCCAATAGAAACTCGGCGCGATGACCGGCCGCACGTTGGGATCGACCTGCGCCTGGTAAAAGGAGGCACCCAGTTTCGGGATGCGAAAGACGTCGGCCACGCCCGGGCACTTAACCGCGTTGTAGGGGTTGACCAGGCTGGCGTAATCGAAAGCACACCAGGCAACCACTCCGGCATTCCGCGCGTCGCGTTGCGCGCGGTCGTGGATTTGCGCGTGCCAGATAGCCTGCTGCTGCTGAACCTTCAGATCGCCGGCCCGCCGGTATTTGCGGCCAAAGCCACCTTTGCCTGTGCCGTAGGCAAACTGGCCAACTCCCTCGGTCAGAAAGTAGGGCACTCCGGGCAGAGGTTCGCGCACGCCAACGCTCCCGTCGGGAGCCGAATGGTAGTCATCGTACGCGTAAACCTCCTGAACCCAATCCTTGGTGGAATAGCGGTTCATGGCGCCAGAGGTGGGCCGGCTATCATCCAGGGCCTTGGCGACCGCCTTCGTGCGGGAGTAAAACGCCGGATCATTAGCCGACTCGTTGATGCGCACCCCCCAAATGACGACGGCGGGATGGTTCCGGTCGCGCCGGACCATGTCCGTCACGTCGCGAACCGCCAGGTCCTTCCAGGCCTCGTCACCGATGTATTGCCAGCCCGGCAACTCCTCCCACACCATCAGCCCAAGTTCGTCACAGGCATCCAGAAAAGCCTCGGATTGCGGGTAGTGGGAACAGCGTACGAAGTTGCAGTTGAATTCGCGCCGCAGAATTTCCGCATCCCGACGCTTAACCCGCCGGGGCATCGCCGCTCCAACATAAGGATAGATCTCATGCCGGTCCAAGCCGAAGATCTGGAATCGCCGACCATTCAGATAGAAACCATCCACCTCGAACCGCGCCTCGCGAAAGCCGATCCGCGTGCGGTAGTCGTGCAAAGGCTGGTCGTCCACGAAAAGGGTGACGACAACCTCGTACAGGCGCGGTGAGGCGGGTTCCCAAAGCGATATGTTCCCCAGGCGGGAAATCGTCAGCGTCGCCGCCGTTTCCCCCACCTTCTCCAGGCGCAGTTCATTGGTGGCGCTGGCCAGGATGCGGCCACCCTCCATCAAATCGGCCTGGAGCCGGACCGGCCGAGGCGGGGGCGCCGCCGCATCGAGGGAGCAATTGACCTCCACACGCCGGTCAGCTTCGAGCACCTTTACCGGCTTGGCAAAGACATCCCGGATGAAAACCGGCGGCACAATGCGCAAGCCGACTGGCCGATGTATGCCCGCCGGTTCCAAATAATCGACCGCGGCCGGTCCGCGAGGGGAGCCTTCCGGCGGCACTGAGAGCCACTTGCCATCCACGGCTACGTCCAGCACATTGTCCTTTGGCATCACCCGCCCCGTGAGCTCGTAACTGAAAGGCAGGTATCCGCCAAAATGCGACGCCAAGGCTTGTCCATTCAGCACGGGGGTCGAGCCGGTCATCACTCCCTCGAAGTCCAGGAATAGGCGCTGGCCGCCCGAGTCGGCGGGAAGGTCGAAATGCCGCCGGTAATGCCAAACGTCCGCCCACATTGCCGGCGTCCAGTTCTGCCAAGAGAGCTTGGCGACACAATGAGGCAGTATAACTTTGCAGCAATGTGGCTCATCGAAACCCGCGTCGCGGGCAGACGCATCGAGCTTGCCCCCGAACAGCCAGTCGCCGTCCAGCGGGATGATCCGGCTCGCCGGGCCGGTTCGGCCTGCTCTTTCTCCGGCCATCGGGCTCTGGCATCCGAGAATGGGAGTGAAGGCCAGTACCATGGCACCCACGGCACAGCTACGAACGAAGTCTCGCCGCGAGACAGCAGTTGACTGGGACGGATGTTGATTCGGCGATTCAGTCGTCATGTTCGTATTCCTCATTAAGGGCAGAATCTCTCCTTTTCCGCAATGGTCCAAAAGGGCTACCCCCACGTCCGGATCACCCCCCGCCCGCGAGCAAGCCGGAGTAATGACAATATTGTCACTGAAGGGTCATATCCTTGTCACGGTGGTTTGGTGCACTGCGCGGTGCCGGGAGTGCTCCCGGCAAGACAAATAATAAACGTAAATATGAAGATCAAATCCATCATCTGTTCGATAGTCACAGTCGGTCTGCTCGCGGGCGGCCTCACGGCTTGCACGACCGAAAGGGAAGAAGGCAAAGAAGGCGAAAAGGCCACCGCGGCAAAACTCGAAGCCCAGGCTAAGATCACTAAAGCCGAGGCGCAGAAGATCGCGCTGGATAAAGTGCCAGGCGGCACCATCAAGGAAGGCGACATCGAGAAGGAAAAGGGCAAGTTGCTCTGGTCGTTTGACATCGCCACCCCGGGCACCAAGGACATCACCGAGGTGCAGGTGGACGCCCTGACGGGTGCCGTCCTTGATATTGCCAGGGAGACGGTCGCCGACCAGGACAAGGAGAAGAAGGAAGACGCCAAGGTGAAGGCCAAGAATAGCAAGGAAGACGACGACGAGAAGGAGGAGAAGAAGTAACTTGGGCAACCCTCTGGCACAGTTTACCCTGCGCTCATGCGTGTGCTCGTTGTCGAGGACGAAAAGAAGACCGCCTCGTTCATCCGTAAGGCGCTCCAGGCGGAGGGTTTTGCGGTCGATGTCTGCCACAACGGCGATGATGCATGGGCGGCGGCGCGCGCCACCTCGTTTGACGCCATCGTGCTCGACATCATGCTGCCGGGGCGCGACGGCTTGAGCCTGCTGCGGCAGTTGCGCGAACGTCAGAACGCCACGCCGGTCCTCCTGCTCTCCGCGCGAGGCGAGGTCAACGAACGCGTGGAGGGCCTCAACGCGGGGGCCGACGATTACCTGCCGAAGCCGTTTGTGATCGCCGAGCTGATCGCGCGCATCCGGGCGCTGGGACGCCGCGGCAGCGAGACAAAATCGCCTGTCCTGCGGGTGGCGGACTTGACGCTGGACACTCTCACGCGCGAAGCTCAGCGCGGCGGGGTCGCCATTGAGTTGACCACGCGCGAATACCGGTTGCTGGAGTTTCTCATGCGCTCGACGGGGCGCATCTGCGGGCGCATGGCCATTCTCGAAAAGGTCTGGGATTATGACTTTGACCCCGGCAGCAATCTGGTGGATGTGAACGTCATGCGCCTGCGCGAGAAGATCGACGCCGACTTCGAGCCTAAACTACTGCACACCGTTCGGGGCATCGGCTATGTGATGAAGGAACCAGCATGAGCATCCGCACCCGCCTCGCCTTATGGTATGCTGGAATCATGTTCGTTTCCCTGCTGGCGATGGGGGCGCTGTCTTATCACGCATTTGCACCTGAGCCGCGCGCTCCCAGGCAAAGCGTTGGCGATGCCTCGAATCCAGACGACACGGACGAAAGCGACCTCGGGGAAATCTTCCCAATCATCTTCTGGTGTGGAATGCCCGCCTGCCTGCTGGCCCTGGGCGGCGGCTGGTGGATGATGCGCCGCGCGCTAGCGCCGGTGGCCGCCCTCACCCAGGCCGCCCAGCGCATCAACGAGCACAACTTGGCCGAACGTCTCCCGCGCACCGGCAACGGCGACGAGTTTGACCGCTTGACCGAGGTCTTTAATGCCATGACTGAGCGCCTCAACCAGTCGTTCGCCCGTATTCGCGAGTTTACCCTGCATGCCTCGCACGAACTCAAGACCCCCTTGACCATCATGCATGGCGAACTGGAAACCGGCCTTCAGGACCGAACCCTCACCGACGAACAGCGGGCGCAGTTGGAGAGCGAACTTGATGAAGTCCAGCGGCTGGCCAAAATCGTGGACGGCCTCACGTTGCTGACCAAAGCTGATGCCGGTCAGATCAAGCTCGCCCGCGAGTCAGTCCGGCTGGATGAACTGGTCCGGGAAGCTTGCACGGATGCGCAGAGTCTAGCCCGCCCGCATGAGATTCAAGTCAGCGTGACGGCCTGCGAGCAGCTGACGGTCGCTGGCGACCGCCACCGTCTCCGCCAATTGCTGCTGAACCTGACCGACAACGCCATCAAATACAATGAACGCAAAGGCACGGTGACCCTTAGGTTGGGGCGCGCGGGCGAGGCCGCGGAGGTGGCTATTGCCAACACCGGCCCGGGCATCCCGGCGGATACCCTGCCCCGCGTGTTCGATCCGTTCTTCCGCGCGGACGCCAGTCATAGCCAGACTGTCGAAGGCTGCGGTCTGGGCCTGAGCATCGCCCGATGGATTGTCACCGCCCACAGAGGAACCATTCAACTTACCTCTGAGCCGAACCGCCTCACCACGGCTACTGTCCGCCTGCCGCTCGCCCCGTAACTGCTGGCTTCCGCCCCCATCGACCGAGGCGCGGCGTGCGTATGGGGTTACCACCCCATAGCCGAGCGCGCTCAGGTGTGCGAAATAGGGGACAGTAACTGCAACTCGGATTGGAGGCGAGGAGCGGGACTGTGTTGCGGAGCGGCCCCCAGCCCGGTGGCCGCTCTGTTTTTTTTGCACTGATCCAACCCCGCTCGGGACAGGAGTTCCGCCAAAACCAGGCGCAGGTCCTGGAGATCAAAGGGCTTAACCAGAATGCCATCGACTGGATTGTCGAGGTCCGCCAACCGCTCCGCATAGGCGCTGATCATCAGGATTGGCTGGGCAGGCGAATGCTGCTTGATTCGGGCAGCGAGTTCGTTGCCTTTCATAATCGGCATCTCGAAATCGGTGATCACCAGGTCAAAATGGTCGCGCCTGAACAAATCCAGGGCCGCCAGGCCGTCCCCGGCCTCGATCACCGTATGGTCGTCCAGCTTTAGCACGAGACTAATTGATTCCCGAACGCCTTTTTGGTCGTCCACCAGCAAGATGCGCTTCCGGCGAGGCCGGTCCCAACCCGCAGGACGCTCCTGCTCAATCGCCTGGCTTTTCAGCGCGGACATCTGCATAAATGCGGTCGAGTTAGGCCCTTGCCGGACATTCCCAATCGCCGGGAAAGTTGCGCGCGCCGGAAATGCACGGGAACACGTTCAAGGATTTCATATTCTCGATTCGGAGAGAGCATGACCATTGCCACTTCACGACTGCGAAGAAGTCCGCGGATAGGGGCAAAAAGACGGCGCAGTCAGCGAAGACTGCGCCGCACCACATGAAAACCCTAACCTAACCCACAATGATCTGACCGGCGGGACGAGATTTCGTTCAAAGAGCGCTGGGAAAAGAGTGGAGGCCCCCGTCAGGCCATTGATTAGCCCGTTGCTCCAGTTTGGCTGCCCCAGATTTAGCGGTACAATTTGGCATTTTACAGGGCAGAACTTATGTTGGTATGGTGTTGAGTCTGTTGAGGTTAATCCACTGATACAGATGACAAAGGCCTCCCGAGGGGCTACTATAGGCTTTCAATTTCATCATGATGAATGGCAAACAACGAGTTGAAACCCAACTTGAGGCACAGTTGATAAGGCTTAACACATTGGTCCGGGAGCGGCGCAAGCAGTTGGCCCGCCTGGAGAAATGCCCAAACAAGGATTGTCCATGCCGTTTCGTTTGGAGAGAGCATGTGGAGAAGAACCTGGCCGGCCAAGTGGGCGAAATACGGCGGCGGGTCATGGACAAGCAAGCCAAGCTCACCCAGTCGAAGGCCCCGGCCAAACGCCGCCCTGTCGGCGGGGACCAGCGCCGTAGCGTTGGCGCACACCGGAAAGCATAGCCGCCCGCAGTTGCCTAACCACAAGCTTTCAAGAGCCCCACTTCAAACTGGACAGGGGGCCACCTCAGCATAGGCTGCCTCAATGCAAAGGCATGCCGTCCGGTGCTTCGCAGCCGCCAGTGTCGCCAATTCCGGTTTTCTCGGTGCAGACGGGGACAGCCCTGCACGCCGTGGCGGCGGGCACGGTCACCGGCATTGAAACCAAATACGCCCGGGACACCTTCGCAAACGACTACGGCAACTACGTGCGGATCGTGGTGGACACGCGCAGTCCAAACGGCGAGCTGCTCGACCTGACATACTGTCGCATGGCTACAACCAGCACACTGCTCCAAGCTACCCAGCCGCCCGCGGAGCGTGCTTCGACAACTTCGTGGCGGACACCCTGGAAACGAACCTGCCGCCGCAATTCACTGGGATCACAAACCTGGGCAGTGGGCAGTTCGGATTAAGTCTTACAGGCAAGACCGGCACGAGCTTCACGATCTACGCCTCCACCAACCTGGTTGACAGGACCTCGCTGGGCACCGTGTCCAATCCGAGGGAGGCCGTCCAATTCATAGACTCGGCGGCGGCCAACGCGCAGAGGTATTACTACAGTTCCCAGCCCTAAGCCCTTGTAGTTCTGGCTGTGGTTTGCCGAACTATTTCCTGATCGTCGCGGCGATATAGATCAGCAGGGCCAGG
Organism: Limisphaerales bacterium; assembly: GCA_003152225.1. Lineage (GTDB taxonomy): Bacteria > Verrucomicrobiota > Verrucomicrobiia > Limisphaerales > UBA8199 > PALSA-1440. Next base: position 20,108 of record PLZQ01000218.1, read on the forward strand.
ATTACCAGACCGAGGGTCACGCCAATAATAATGAAGATCTCGTTGACCCGATTGTCCTTCTTGGAGAAGCCCGCGCTCTTCGTGTCAAAGCCGCCACCCCGCGCGGTTTGCTCCAACTCTGTAAGCTTCACACCGCCTGAAATGACCGAGGTGCGGTCGAAGTGAGTCTTCCCGGGGGCGCCGGGTGTGTCGGCTTCCAGGCGCATCTCGACCTGCCCCAGGCGCAGGATCTGGCCTGACTTAAGCACCTTCTCGGTGATCTTCTCGCCGCTGATATAGGTGCCATTCGTGGAGTTGAGGTCCCGGACTACCACCGTGCTGCCGCGCAGCAAAACTTCGCAGTGGTGGCTGGAGACCGACGGCTCGGCAATTTGAAGCGTGTTGTCCTCCAGGCGGCCAATGGTGGTCTTTTCCTGGTTCAGGTCCTGCGTGCGCCCCGTCATTCCCGGGCTTAGAAGAACAAGTTTCAGCATAAGTCACCCAAGCAACGCGATTATCGTTCGCGGCGAGGTGAAGTCAAGCGGGCGTCACCGCAAAAATGACCAGCCCACAACCACCACAACTCTCACTGTTTGCCCGCAGGGAGCTGGACTTTCGCCAAGTAGATCGAGGTCTTGCCTTCGTGGGACGAGTAATAGCTCATCCAGAGCAAATCTCCCTGCGCAACCATCCCCGCGTAACTGCAATCACCACCGCTTGGCAGGATCAACTCCGGTGTTTCAGTCTCCTTCGCCCGCCATCAAAGCAGCCGCAGCACGAGGCTTAAGATTGCGATGGCTCCGAAGCCCAGGCCGAAGTTGGTGAGAACGAGGGCTTTGTGGTGCTTGAGGATCTCGCCTAGCACCGCATGGATGGCCAGAAAGAGGAAGCCGCCGCCGACATGGGCAACGGCGGCGTCGAGCCAGAATACGGCGATGTGCCGGAAGAAGAGCCATCCCACGATGCCGCCCAGGATGGTGGTGGATTCAACCGCCGCGATCCGGATCAACGTCTGCGCGCGGTTGAAGCCCGCGCCGAGGAGCAAGGCACCGAGCGCCAGCCCCTCCGGGACCTTGTGGACACAAACCGCTACGATGAGCGAGAAGTCCAGCGCTCGGCCGCCGGGGGCGTGGGAAGCCTCGACTTCATGGCCCGCCGCCAAGGCCAGGCCATCGGCAGTGCAGTGAATGGCAAGGGCGAGCATCATGGCGGCAGCGATCTCGGCAAAGTGATGGGTTACGGCTTCGTCGAAGTGGCTAGCGGCACAAGCCGGGCAGATGTGGTACACGTACTTGCTGATGAAGTAGAAGAGGGCGTAGCCGGACCCCATGGCGACCACAGCGCCCCACCAGTGCAGGGTTTCGAGGCTCTCCGGCAAGATCGCGAAGACGGTCACCCCCAGCAGCGTGCCCGCGCCCAGGCTGATCAGCCCGCAGAGCCGCTCGTGTGAACTACCCAGCGACGAGCCCAACGCCCCGCCGCCGACGGCCAGAGCAAAGGCCAGCACCACATAAAAGATGGATAGGCTTTCCATGTTTGATTCCAGCAAGGCTTGGAGGTCTCTTGCCGCGAATCAAGCGGAAAATTGAAGCTCCCGGCTCTGCGACCTCAGTCAGGGAATTCCCCTACAGCGCCTCTGTACTATTCCTGACTAGTCGAATCGAAGAATGGTGGCATGGTGTGTACTGTTCGAGAGCGCGTTGTTCTTTGGGAAGCTGGAACGGGGTGCAGAATTTACCCTGCTCTGTTCGTGATCAGGACTCCGACCGTGAACCGTAAGTTGGACGATTGAGGGGCCAGAAGCTATGGTTGTGGCCGACACGCCTTTACTGGAAGTCGAAAGCAGCCATGCCGGTCCAGATGTTACAACCAGGTTCAGAAGAGCAGTCTCACACGGCAAGAGCGGGGTTTTTTATTTGGGAAGCCCCGCCGCAGTTCCCAGCAAGGCTTTGAGCTCCTCCAACAAGCGCTCCAAGGAAACCGGCTTGGCCAGCACCGGAGCCTTGACGCGCCTCAAGAAGGTCTCATAGAGGGGGTCGTCCGCATTGCCGGTGATGAATATGAAACGCTTGAGCAAGTGGGGCCGGACTCGACCGACTTCATCGTAAAAGAGATCACCCGACAGTTCCGGCATGCTTAAGTCGCAAAGAATAGCGTCCACGTCGCTCTCCTTGAGCCGTTTCAGGGCCTGCACTCCGTTGGCCGCCGTGGTGGCCTGGTAGTCGTGAACCTCCAACAATGTCTGGAACATTAGTGCCAGCTCGATGTCATCATCCACAACCAAGACGTGTTTGTTGTTTACAGGGCTATTCCGAGTGTCCATAGCAATAGTACAGCACAAGCATGTTAGCAGGTTTCATTCCATCTTTTGGGCGCAAGGTAAGTGATGAACTCACCCCCTTGCCCACGATCCATGCCCGCATGACCACTACCTGCACGTTCCTCATCCACAGGGCTTTAGGCACGTATTACTTCAGCGTCACGCTGCTCAATTTGACCGTCATGTTCGAGCTTCCTCCCGGTGGCAGGCTGATGCCATTGGAAGCCACGTTCCCGGATTCGACACAGACCATCCGTTCATATTCCTCGTCGCCGAAGTCGGACATCCGCCGCGCCTTGGCAATCCACGGATTCCAGACCACGGTGGAAGCAGACCCCTGCTTCTCCACGAGAATCTTGCGACTGAGACGCGGGTCGAAGATCGCCACCGTGCCAGTAGAGTTCGGATAGATGCGGTCCACCTCGCCGGCGATGCGTAGTGTGTCACTGGTTTCGGTCTTCTCCACAAACCCTGCGACTGTGTCGATATAGCTCAGACCCTTGAGGCCGCTGATGGCGATGGCCGTAACGTCTCCGACGTCAAAGTAGGTATGCAGGCAGTCTTCGAAGCTGAACGCAGCGTCCCGAGATTGGTTGGTGATGATGAGCTGCAGTGTGAGAGACTGATTGACCGTGACAATGTAATCGGCCGTGTATGCGGGATAAGCGGAAGCCTCCGGACAGCCCGGCAGACCTAGCCGCACGCTGACACTGCCGTCCGGGGCTTGGGTCAACTCCTTGAGATCCCAGGCCTTGAGGCGGGCGTACCCGTGCTGGCCCAGACCCTCTCGCGGCCCGAACCAGGGAAAGATCACCGGAATGCCGCCCCGGATCGGTTGTCCCTCGACGAACCGGCTGCATTGGCTCAGAAAGAGCAGCGGCGACTCGTCCTTCTTCTTAAACTGCGTAACATGGGCGCCTTGCAAATAGATTTCGGCCGTGCTCCAGGGCGTCGTGATTTCGAGCATGGGCAGTTCCCCCTGCCCGTCAAGAAAGGTCACGCGGCCGAGGTCTTCGGGTTTCGTTTTTACGGCTGATGCGCTGGTCGTCATAGTTTGCCTCTGCCGGGGCTTATACCATTTCGACCGCGACATGGCACGCAAATTCTGCCGCGCAATTTTTGACTTTGATTTCCCCTCCGCCCCGGTACTCTCGCCCCACGCTTATGGCTAAACAACATCAATACCAATTCTGTTTCGGTCCCTGGAATATTAGCGAAGGTCAGGATCCTTACGGCCCCATGACCCGCCTGCCGCAGACGTTTGACTGGAAGCTAAAACAACTCAAGAAGCTTGGCTTCGACGCCATGATGTTCCATGACGACGACGCGGTGCCGGACATTGACGGCAAGTCCGACGCTCAACTGCGCAAGGAAGCGAAGGAACTCAAGAAGAAGCTCGACGACGCCGGGGTGGCGGCGGAAATGGTCGCCCCGCGGCTTTGGTTCAGCCCAAAGACCATTGACGGAGCCTACACGAGCAACGACCCGAAGTGCCGCCAGTACGCCATCGACCGCTCGCTGCGCTGCATCGACATCGCCGGTTATCTCGGCACGGACCTGATTGTCCTCTGGCTGGCGCGCGAAGGCACGTACCTGCGCGAGTCCAAGAACGGCCGGCGCAGCTTCGAGCTGCTGGTCCAGGCGCTGGATAAGATGTTGGGCTATGACCGGAAGATTCGCATTGCCATCGAGCCCAAGCCCAATGAGCCGATGGACCACGCGTATATCCCGACCATTGGCCACGCGCTGGCGATTGCGCAGTTGACGCGCGACGTGAAGCGGGTGGGCTGCCTCATCGAGTCCGCGCACGCGATTCTCGCCGGGCTTGATCCTGCGGATGAAATCGACTTCGCGATGACTTTCGGCAAGCTGTGGTCGCTGCACCTGAACGACCAGAACGGCTTGAAGTTTGACCAGGATAAACCCTTTGCCAGCTCGAATCTACGCGTCGCGTTTAACCAGGTCCGCGCGCTCGAGCGTAGCGGTTACGGCAAGAACGGCGAATATGTCTGCTTCGACGTGCATCCGTTCCGGACGACCAAGGTCGAGCACTGGCTGGCGCATCTGACAAACAGCCGGCGCACGTTCCTGCGGCTAGTCAAGAAGGCGCGCACGTTCGACGAAAAGACCGCCAAGCAGCTCGTAGCCGACCGCAACTATGCGGCACTCGACCAAATGGTGCTGGAACATTTGATGGGCGAGTAGCTCATCAGCCGGCGGGGGATCGGCGTCGCGGCGTTAGCCGGCCCGAACCCTGTCGTGGCGCAAACCAGCCCTTCCACACATACTCCGCGCCGCTATCCGGCCCGGGGTAATTCCTCCGTTCGACGGGAACCTTTCTGTCGGCTCATCCGGCAGGGGTGTCCGCTATGGTCGGGCGCCTCCGGCTATCGCGGCTCCACTTCCCCGGCATGGCGATCAAGGGGCTCCGCTTGCCAAAAGACATGAGCTGGATTACCTAAAGTCTCATGTTCACCATCACCGCCAATACAATTCTCCCGTGCACGGTCACCGGCTCCTGGCCGCGCCCGCACTGGTTCGACCAAAGCATGTGGGGCCGACCGCTGGACACTTGCATGATGGACGTGCGGTTCCGCGAGAAGTTCCAGGACGCCCTAGCCACTGTCCTGAGCGACCAGGAACGCGCCGGCCTCGACATCCTCACCCACGGCGACTTGCACTGCGACGACGACATGGCCGGGCGCTCGTGGCACCATTACCCGTTGCAGCGCTGGGCGGGCTTCAGCGGCGACTACCTGCAATCCGAGGCCACGCGCTCGCCTTGGCTGAAGTATCCGCCCGGCACGCTGTTAAATGAGATCTATACTGGCTGGCGCTGGCCGCGGGTAACGGACAAGATCGAGCACCGGCCGCTGGACTACGCCAAGATCTGGCGGATCGCGCAAAGCAAAACCACTCGGCCCGTCCGCTTTGGCACCTGCTGCTCCCAGGTCATGGGACTCTTCCTCGACCTTCACACTCCGAAGTATAAAGACAATCGGGAGGTGGTCTGGGACATGGCGGTGGCGATGAACAAAGAACTGCTGGCCCTGCGCGATGCCGGCTGCAAATGCATCCAAATCGAGGAGCCGACCCTGCACTTCTGGTCGAACACCTTCGGCCGCGACCATGACAACGTGAAGTTCATGCTCAAGGCCTACAACCGCGAAGTGGAGGGCCTGGACGACATCGAAATCTGGATTCACACCTGCTGGGGCAACCCAAATATGCAGCGGGTGATCGACAATGACAGCTACCGTGAGTCCTTCGAGCTTTACCTCAATGAGTGCCGGGGGGACGTGTGGACTATTGAAACAAAGGACCGGAACATGCGGGAGATCGAGCTGTTCGCGCCGCTCAAGGGCAAGCTGAAGAAGAAGATTTGCATCGGGGCCGTCAGCCACCGGACGCTGCAGGTCGAACGTCCGGACGACGTCGCCGCGACCATCCGGCAGGCCCTGAAACACATCGCACCGGAGCAACTCATCGTGTCGAGCGACTGCGGCTTTGGCCGGCAGGGCTGCAACCGTGACATCGCGTTCTTCAAGGCCGCATCCATCGCGCAGGGAACCAACATCGTCCGCCGGGAGCTGGGTCTGCCGGAGACGCGCGTGCGAGCCGCGGATCCCTCACTTCAAACGGACATCGTCCCCAAGACTCCGGACCGTTAGCACCATCAAGAATCAGGGGAACAATCGAGCAACAATCGAGCAACAACCGAGCAACAACCGAGCACCAATCGAGCACCAATCGAGACACTCCCGCGGGATGCGCCAGTGTTTCACGCCATCCACACGCCCGCTCCCGGCTCTCGACCCCGAGGATACCCAGCGCATTCCCACTTGCGTCACCGACCTTACAACTCTTTTACAATTCTTTTGCTCCCGCCTGACAACTGACGCTGACGTGGCCGCCAGATTGGTCCCATGAGAAAGACAATCTTTGCCTTTGGTCTGGTGACGGGACTGGCCGCCAACCTGTTCGCTGGAGAAACCTTGCGTCTTAAGCTCGAACCGGATCGGGGGTTCCTCCTGTCGGGTTCACCGCAGGAAGTCGTGGTCAAGACCGCCTGGAAGCCGACAACCTGCGCGCGCGGGCGAATCAGCTTGAGCAGAACCAGTACGATTCCGGCACCCGCAAGTTGATGCAGTCTGAGTCCTGGTTGTATCGCAATTCCAAATGACCCACGCGCGGCACCGCGTGGTCATTGGGCCACGCACAAAGCTGTGGCTATAGTTCCGGAGAACTGGCAGAGTTCTCCGGGAAACCCTGGGCGCTCCTGGTGAGCGGCCTGCGGCCAAGCCGATGAAATGAAAAAGGTTGCGCTGGTCTTCGTGCTCGCGGTGTTCGTGCCCAGCCTGGTGCTCGCCTGGCTGGCCGTGCGCTCGCTGCGCGACCAGCAGTTCCTCCTCGAACGGCAGCAATCCTTGCTTTACCAAGGTGTGGCCGACGCCCTAGCCGCCAAAGTGCAGGAAACCCTCGCCGATCAACAGCACACTTTCGCGCTCAAGGTGACCACGCTGCTGCGCGAGGGCGAGGCCCGCGCCGTCGCCCGCTCATTCGACAGCCGGTTGTGCCAGGACTGGCCGCTGGCAAAGGTCGGTTTCGCCGTGACCACGGCCGGCGAGATTCTGGCCCCCTCGCCCCAGGGCCGAGCCGAGGCGCGGACGTTCTACACGGATAACGGTCGGTTCCTGGCCAACCGCGAGAGCGTAGAGGTGTACCTGAATAAGGATCTGCCTTCGGTGCAGAACTCGGCGCCGCTCACTGAGAACAACACCTTCCTGAACCGGCGACCTGGATACAACCAGAAACAAGAACTGCGCAACGTAGTTCCCCAACGTCAGGCCGAGCTATTCCAGAACAATTCTGGCCCAAGATACAACCAGCAGCCAGTGCCCAGGACGGCGCCGCCGCCGGCAACTAATGCGCCCGTGCCGCCTCCCGTCCAGACGCGAAACGAGTCCAACGCCCGCGCCGATCAGCAAGTCCAAATCATCCAGCCGCCCGCTCCCGCAACGCAGCAAGCTGCCGCCCCGGTCCAAAGCTTCACTGCCCCGGAGGACAACCAACAGCAATTCTCAAAAATCGCCCCCTCGGAAGCAGAGTTCCGCCAGCTTATCGGCGATGACAACGAAGGCACCCTTGCCCGCTTCGTGGATAACAAGCTCAGCGTGCTCTTCTGGTACCGGCCGCCGCTCAACTTGGACATCGTTTTCGGCGCGCAGATAGCCCTGCCACGCCTGGCCAAGGAATTGGAGGCCATCGTCCAGGAAATCGAGCCCACGCTGCGTGAGGAGATTTGTATCGCGCTGCTGGATGACACGGCCAAACCAGTGGCGCTCTCGCACCCGGGCTTTCACGCCACCTGGAAGCGGCCGTTTGTCGCCACCGAGATTGGCGAGACGCTGCCCCATTGGGAGGTCGCAGTCTATCTGCTGAACCCCGCGAAGCTCACGCAATCCGCCCACACGCTGAAGCTCACGCTCGGCCTGCTGATCATCGTTCTATTGCTGGCCATCGGGATCGGGAGCTGGCTGATCGTCACCGACCTGAACCGCCAGCTCACGCTTGCCCGGCAAAAGACGGACTTCGTGAGCAACGTCTCGCACGAGCTGAAAACACCTCTCACTTCGATTCGCATGTTCTCGGAGTTGCTGGCCGAAGGGCGCGTAACTGATCGGGCCAAGCAACGCTCCTATCTCGGCATCATCACCGCCGAAACCGCACGGCTCACCCGGTTGATCAATAACGTCCTCGACTTTGCGCGCATTGAGCGGGGCGAGAAGAAATACACCTTCCAGCAGTGCGATCTGGTCAACGTCGTGCGCGAGACGGCGGATGCTTATCGCCCTCACCTCGAGGCGGGCGGCTTCCAGTTTGCGTGCGAGCTGCCCGATGCGCCGGTGTTCGTCAATGGCGACCGCGACGCGCTGGCACAGGTGGTCGTGAACCTCCTCTCTAATGCGGAGAAGTATTCCGACAGCCGCAAGGAGGTTGTCCTCCGGATTGAGGCTCAGACCAGTCCCCTGCCCTGCGTAGAAGTCAAAGTCCTGGACCGCGGCCTCGGCGTGCCCAAGGGCTGCGAGGAGAAGATCTTCGAGCAGTTCTACCGCGCGCACGACTCCTTGAGCAACGGCATCCAGGGCTCGGGCCTCGGGCTGACGCTGGCCCGCCAAATCGCCCGCGCCCACGGGAGCGACGTGATCTATGCCCCCCACGACGGCGGCGGAAGCTGCTTCACCCTGCGGCTGCCCGTTATGTCGCCCGAGAAAAGAGTATGAAAACCAAGGTCCTTATCGTTGAAGACGACCCGCACATCCTGCTCGGCCTGGAAGAGGTCCTCAAGAGCGACGGGTTCGACGTGGCCGGCTGCAACCGCGGCGACCAGGCAATCGACGCCGTCAAGAAACAGCGTCCCGCGCTCCTCGTGCTGGACGTCATGCTGCCCGGCCTGAGCGGCTATGACATCTGCAAGCAGCTTCGCGCGAAGAAAGTCGCCACGCCTATCCTGATGCTCACCGCCAAAGGCCAGGAAATCGACAAGGTAGTCGGCCTGGAACTCGGCGCCGATGATTACGTCACCAAGCCCTTTGGCGTCCGGGAGCTGCTGGCGCGGATTCACGCCCTGCTCCGCCGCACCGCCGCTGCCCCATCGCCAGAAACCAACGGACAAGCTCCCTTCCAGATCGGCTCTGCCACCATCAACCCCAAGACCTTCCAGATTAAACGCCAGAAAGAGGTAGAAGAACTCACGTCCAAAGAGCTGAAACTCCTGCAGCTCTTCGCCTTCCACCCCGGCGAGGTCTTCTCACGCGATCGCCTGCTCAACGAGGTCTGGGGCTACAATTACTATGGCACCACCCGCACGCTCGACCAGGTGATAGTTCAGTTGCGCAAGAAACTCGGGGACAACGGCGACGATCCCAAGCACCTCCTGACAGTCCACGGCGTCGGCTATAAGCTCATCCAGTAGAAACCCCGCGCAACCCCGGCGGAATGGTCCTCGCACTGTCCGTCGTTGAAGCGAGGATTTCGGGCTTCGTGCCTAATTCAAGCGCGCGACGGCTGATCTCAAATCTTGCCGCAGCACTGTTTGTACTTCTTTCCGCTCCCGCACGGGCAGGGATCGTTGCGTCCCACCTTCGGGCCGACCCGGACGGGTTTGGCCTTTTCCACCGCGGCGGCGGCTTCGCTGACGATGTCGCTCCCCTGCGCCGGACCGTGCCGAGGCTGAGCGGCGCTCGTGCCGGTGCTGGTGCCGCCAAAGGCGCTGGTGGGCTGGTGGGTCGTCTGCTGCGGAACGTTGCGCAGGAAGTTCTCGAAAGCCAACAAGCTGGAGGCGCTGCGGAAGATGTTATGGCAGATCTCCGTCTTGATGTTGACCATCAGCTCTTCGAAGATCTTGTACGCTTCCGCCTTGTATTCGATGAGCGGGTCCCGTTGCCCGTGCGCGCGCAGCCCGATGCTGTAGCGCAGGCTGTCCATCTCGTAGAGATGCTCCTGCCACAGCTTGTCAATCGCACTCAGGATGGTGTAGCGCTCCACTTCCTTGAGCGCCTCGGGATTCTCGTAGCTGATCTTGATCTCGTAGGCCTTGCGGACGCTGTCCGAGATGAAATTACACACCGCAAACTGCGCCGGGCTGAGGCCGTCGAAGATCGAGCCCTTGACCGGCTCTTCTTTGCCGGACTCCGCAGCCTTGCCGATCTCCCCTTCCGGCATGCCGATGGGGAAATTCAGGTTCACCCAGTCGGACAGGGGGCGCACTTTCCATTCGCGGTAGTCCGACTCCCCGGTGGTCAACTGCTCAATCTTCTGCAGGACAACCTCCTCCATGATGTCCATCAAGCGGTCGCGCACATCGGGAGCGTGGATGATTTCATTGCGGAAGCCGTAGATGACTTCGCGCTGTTTGTTCATCACGTCGTCGTATTCCAGCGTGCGCTTGCGGATCTGGAAGTTGTGCTGCTCCACGCGTTTCTGCGCCTGCCCGATGGAGCGGTTAAGCAGCGGGTGCTCGAGCTCCTGGCCTTCTTCCAGGCCCATCTTCTCCATGTACTTGACGATCTTGTCCGAGCCGAAAAGGCGCATCAGGTCGTCCTCGAGTGAGATGAAGAAGTGCGAGGAGCCGGGGTCGCCCTGGCGCGCGCNNTGCCGCGACCGGCCATGTTCGTGGCAATCGTCACCGCGCCGCGCTGGCCGGCGCGCGAGACAATTTCCGCTTCCTGCTGGTGATACTTGGCGTTGAGGACGGAGTGGATGATGCCTTCCCGCTTCAGCATGCGCGACAGGTGCTCGCTGACTTCCACCGAAATCGTGCCGACGAGCATCGGCCGGCCTTTGCCGTGGATCTCCTTAATTTCCTTCACCACCGCGTTGTACTTCTCGCGCCGGGTCTTATAGACCGAATCGTTCATGTCATTGCGCGCCACCGGCCGGTTGGTCGGAATGACCACCACACCCAGCTTATAAATGTCCAGGAACTCGGAGGCTTCCGTTTCCGCCGTGCCGGTCATACCGGCCAATTTGTGGTAGAGGCGGAAGTAGTTCTGGATGGTGATGGTCGCCAGCGTTTGCGTCTCGCGCTCGATCTCGACCTGCTCCTTGGCCTCGACGGCCTGGTGGAGGCCATCGCTCCAGCGGCGGCCGCTCATCAGGCGGCCCGTGTTCTCGTCCACGATAATGACCTTGTTGTCCTGGACAACGTACTGAACGTCCTTCTGGTAAAGGCAGTAGGCCTTGAGCAACTGCGAGATGGCGTGGATCCGCTGGGCTTTGGTTTCGAACTCCGCTTGGAGCTTGGTCTTCGCCTCCAGCCGTTTGCGCGGGTCAGCTTCCGGCCCGACATCGATGTCGTGCAGCGCGGTGGTCAAGTCGGGCAGCATGAATGCGTCCGGATCCTTCGGGCTGAGGTAATTGCGGCCCTTCTCCGTCAGGTCGGCCTCGTGGCTCTTCTCGTCAATGGCGAAAAACAGCTCTTCCTTCTCCGCGTAAAGCTCGACCTTCTTTTGGTCGGCATGGAGCTGGAGTTCGGCCTGGTTCATCAGCCGCAGATTCTCCGGCTCCTCCAACACTTTCATCAGGCCCTCGGATTTCGGTTGGCCGCACTTCACGCGGAACAGCAACAGACCGGCTTGCCTCTCCAACGCCTCGCGGTTTTCCACATTGGAACCGTCCTCCGGGCGCAGCTTGCGCAGGAGTTCCTGGGCCTCGGACAGGAAACGAGCACACAGCCGCTCCTGCACGTGGTAGATCGCCTCGACTTGCGGTCTGAAGGTGGCGTACTGCTCGTCATACGTGACCACGGACGGGCCGCTGATGATGAGCGGCGTGCGGGCCTCATCGATCAGGATGGAGTCCACCTCATCCACGATCGCATAGTAATGGCCGCGCTGGACTTGCTCTTCCTGGCGCGTGGCCATGCCGTTGTCACGGAGATAGTCGAAGCCGAACTCGGCATTGGTGCCGTAGGTGATGTCGCAATTGTATTGCTCGCGGCGAATATTGGGCGTTTGGTCGTGCAGGATGCAGCCGACCGTCAGGCCGAGATACCGGTACACCGCGCCCATCCATTCGCTGTCGCGCGCCGCCAGGTAGTCGTTCACCGTGACGACGTGGACGCCGCGGCCAGTCAGCGCGTTAAGATAGACCGGGAGCGTGGCCACGAGTGTCTTGCCTTCGCCGGTGGCCATTTCGGCGATCTTGCCCGCGTGCAAGGCATGGCCGCCGATGAGCTGCACGTCAAAGGGTACCATCTCCCACGTCATCGGATGCTCGCGGACGATGATCTCGCTGCCGCAGAGCCGCCGGCAGGCATTCTTCACGACGGCGAAGGCCTCGGGCAGGATGTCGGTCAGCCGCCGGGCCAGCTCCTCATTATCCTGGATCTTGGACAACTCCTCTTTCCAGGCGGCGGTCTTTTGACGCAAAACCTCTTCGGAGCCCTTTTGCAGTTCCGCTTCGAAGGCATTGATCTTCGCGACGAGGGGACGGAGGCGCTTGACCTCCCGGTCGTTCCTTGAGCCGATGAACTTCTTTACTATGTACCCAATCATGATTCTTTCTACAACTACCAGACGCTACGGGAACCCCGGCGGGCCGTCAAAGACATAAGCGAACTGCGCCGAATCGGCAGACGAAGGTTCGATAGCTGCTTTGGCAACAACTCTCCTTGCTGGAAGGACCCCGCCGGTCAGACCTGCCCCATCGGCACCAGTTGCCCAAACTTGCGAACTGCCGCACGCCTGACCCCTAAATAGGCACGGTTGCGAAGATCGCGGCAGCCGCCGCGGCTACCCGGTTGAATCGCCTAACCCTCGGTAGTCGCAGCACTTTGGAAGCGGCGCCGTCTGCCTTCTTCATTCTTCATTCTGCCTTCGTTCTTGCTGCCGCGCCCCGTGTCCTGACGGCGATACCCCCGTGTATCCCCGGCGTAAACCCATTGGATTCGCAGCCGCACTGTTTGCGCCGCTCGGTTCGACCACTTTTTTCATTTCCTTAGCGCAGGCCTTAGCTTATCAATCCCGCCCGAGCTGAAAATGAACAGAGCCGTCTTCCTTGACCGTGATGGGACGATTATTGAAGAGAAGAACTACCTCTGCCGCGTGGAGGAGGTGCTGATCTTCCCGGGGGCGGCGTCGGCGCTGGCGCGGCTGCAGAAGGCGGGGTTCAAATTATTTATTGTATCCAATCAGTCGGGCGTGGGGCGGGGCTACTTTACACTGGCGGAGGTGGAGAAGGTTAACCAGCATTTACTGGGGCAACTCGGCCGCCAGGGTGTGCGCTTCGAGAAGATTTACATTGCGCCCGAGGCGCCTGGTATGCCCAGCCGCGGCCGGAAGCCATCGGCGCAATTCCTGCTGGATGCGCGCGATGAATTCGGCGTGGACCTGGCGCAAAGCTACATGATTGGCGACAAGCTGATTGATTTGGAATGCGGCTGGAATGCCGGCGTGAAGAAGTGTATGCTAGTCCGCACCGGGTACGGGGCGAAATTGGAGCGCGCGGCGGCGGATAAACTGGGCGCCGCTGCGGTGGTGGACGACCTGTCCGCGGCGGCGCAGTGGATACTCAAACAAACGTAAACACACCCGGCGGCGCCGAGGTTTTCTTAGGCTAACTCAGAAACGAAAGGCTGAGAATCATGTGTGGCATTGTTGGATACATTGGCAAGAAGGAAGCAGCTCCTTTGCTCATCGAGGGCTTGCGCCGGCTGGAATACCGGGGTTACGACTCAGCGGGCATTTGCACGCTGGACGGCGGCACGCTCCAGGTGCGCAAGCGCGTGGGCCGCGTCGCGCGCTTGGAGAAGCTGCTCAAGCAGAAGCCGGTCACCGGTTCATTGGGCATCAGCCACACCCGCTGGGCCACCCATGGGCTCCCCAGCGACGCCAACGCCCATCCGCATAAGGACCAGTCCGGCAAGCTCGCCCTGGTCCACAACGGCATCATCGAAAACTACGCCGCGCTCCGCCAAAAACTGCTCCGGCACGGAGACAAATTCCTATCTCAGACGGACACCGAGGTGCTGGCCCACCTCGTCGGCTATCACCTCGACCAGCGGCTCGCCAAAGGCAAGCCCCTCACGCCCGGACTGCTGGGTGAGGCCGTGCTGGCCGCCACCCGCGAGGCCGACGGCACCTATGCCGTGGCGCTAATCCACGCGGGCCTGCCCGGCGCGCTCATCGGTGCCCGGCGCGGTTCGCCGCTGGTCGTCGGCCTGGGCAACGGCGAGACTTTCCTGGGCAGCGACGTTTCACCCATCGCCGCCCACACCCGCAAGGTGATATACATGCACGATGGCGACATCGTCATCGTCTCCGATGGCGCCGTCTCCGTCATGGCCAACGGCAAGCCGGTCAAGCGACCCGTCAGCACGGTGGACTGGTCGGCGCAGGCGGCTGCGCGGGGCAAATACCCGCACTACATGCTCAAGGAAATCAACGAGCAGCCCGAGCGCGTGGAGGAAGTCTTGCGCCGGACGCTGCGGCCAAGCCAGGGCACGGTGGTCTTCGAGGAGTCGGCGTTGAGCCGCAAGGAATTGTCCAAGATCCGCCGCCTGCTGCTGGTCGCCTGCGGCACCAGTTGGCACGCTTCCCTCACCGGCGAATATGTCGTCGAAACGCTCGCCCGGCTGCCGGTCGAAGTCGAGTGCGCCAGCGAGATGCGTTACCGGGGCCGGCCGCTCGAAAAGGACACGCTGCTGGTGTCGCTTTCGCAATCGGGCGAGACCGCCGACACGCTGGCCGCGATTCGCCTGGTCCGCTCGCAGGGATTGCCGACCCTCGCCATCGTCAACGTCGCCGGGTCCACCATCGCCCGCGAATCCGACGCCGACATCCTGATGCGCGCCGGCCCGGAAATCGGCGTCGCCTCCACGAAAGCCTTCGAGATGCAGGTGCTGTGCCTGACGCTGCTCGGCATCGCGCTCGGACGCCTGCGCGGGCATTTATCTCTGGGCGAGGGCCGCAAGCTCGTCCGCGAACTGCAGACCATCCCCGGCAAGCTGAAGCAGATCCTGGCCGGCAGCGCGGACATCCTGAAGATCGCCAAGAAGTACGCGCGCTTCAGCGACTTCCTCTTCATGGGCCGCCAGTACAACTTCCCCGTCGCGCTGGAGGGCGCCCTCAAACTGAAAGAGATCTCCTACCTCCACGCGGAAGGCTATCCCTCTGCCGAGATGAANNTGTACGACAAGAACATGAGCAACGTGGAGGAGATCAAGGCCCGCCGCGGCCCGGTCATTGCCGTGGCAACTGAAGGCGACACGGAGATCAGCCGCAAGGCCGACGATGTGATCTACATCCCACGGACGGCTGATGTCCTCCAACCGCTGCTGACGGTGGTGCCCCTGCAACTGCTGGCGTACCACATCGCGGTGCTGCGCGGCTGCGACGTCGATAAGCCGCGCAACCTGGCAAAGAGCGTTACCGTCGAATAATGCCGGCGCCAGCTTGGCTCCCCACAGCCAAAGCTGTGGCCAGGGATCAAAGGCAGGCAAGGGGGCATTGCCAGCACGGCGTGCATCATCCCCGGTTGCGGTCAATCCCAATTCCCGGTGCTTCTGGTGAAACTTTAGTATATGCCAGCCATCCGCAAAATGCTAAACATCTCCAGCAGTTCCGATGAGCGACAATTCGATAGCTAATGAAATGGACGCGCGGCAAAGGACTAAATGGTCCTCTCGCCACGCCCGATTAGGTTTCATCCTGGCGTGTCTAATGGTGTTTGGCTTGCCGCTCGGTGCCGCCCCCGCTGCGTCCGTCACCAACAACTTCATCCCGCAGCCGCTGTCGCTCGCGGACGCGGTCAACCTGGCGCTCCAGCGGAACCCCAACATCCTGCGCGCGCAGAAAGACCTGGAGGTGGCGCAGGGGATCATCATTCAGACGCGCGCGATTGCTATTCCCAAGCTCAATTCCGTCGGCGACTTCTCGGCGGCCCAGCCCAGCGACGTGGATACCCTCTCCGTCCCCGGCATCACCTTCGGCACCGACGAGAACTGGGCGAGCCAGTTGAAGCTGGTGCAGTCCCTTTATGAAGGCGGGCGCATTCTTTCGGCGTTTCGCGTCGCCCGGCTCACCAAAGAGCGCTCGATGCTGGATTACCAAACAGCGATCGCCAATACGGTCATCGACGCGCAAGTCGCCTACTACGACGTGCTGTTGGCCGTGCAACAAATCACCGTCCAGGAAGCCTCGGTCGAGCTGCTCACTCGCGAACTGGCGGACACCACGCGACGCTACGATGCCGGCACGGTGCCGCGCTTCAATGTGCTCCGCGCTGAAGTCGAGCTGGCCAACGCGCGGCCCAAATTGATCCGCGCGCGCAACAGCTATCGCATCGCCAAGAATAACCTGGTCAACCAACTCGGGTTTAGCGTGCCCCGGGAAACGTTGGAAGACATCCCGCTGAAGCTGGCCGGGAAGCTCGAGGCCGAACCATATAAGATCGAGCTGCCCCGCGCGATTGCCCTGGCGCTTGAACGGCGCACAGAGCTGGGGTCATTGCGCAAAACCCAGGCGTTGCGGGGCGAAGATATCATCAATGCCAAGTCAACCTACAAACCGAGCATCCAGGCTTTCGGCGGCTATGATGTCCACAACTCGGCGCTCAGCCAGGACCTCAGCAACGAGAAGCACGGCTGGATCGCCGGCGTGCAACTGACCTGGAGCCTCTTCGACGGGCGTCGCACCGAGGGGAAGGTAATGGAGGCCACCGCCCTCCACGAGCGCGCGGGCGTGGAACTCGATGACGCGGGCCGGCGCATCGAGCTGGAAGTCCGCACCGCTTACTCCAATTTCATCGAGGCCGAGGAGGTGCTCAAATCGCAGGAAAAGGTCGTGGAAGAAGGCGAGGAAGCCTTGCGCCTAGCCCGCGCGCGCAACGAAGCAGGCACCGGCACGCAACTGGACGTGCTAAGCGCGCAGACCGCTTTGACCGAAGCGCGCACCACACAAATCCAGGCTCTGCACGACTACGCGGTCGCCCGCGCCCGCCTCGAACGCGCCATTGGCATGAATGTGCCCACGCCCCAGTAAAGTTACATCGTTACATGAGGTACGAAAGCGGCTAATAGACGCTCCGACGACATGAATGCCCCCAAACCATCCCTGGCCATTAGCCTTGCGTTATTCAGTTGCCTCTCGGCCGCCTGCGCAACCGCGGAAGTAGATTTCAAATCAGCCTACTACGCCATCGGCCTGTCACGCACCAACCCGGCCATCGCCTCCCTCTCCGTGGATTGCCTTGGCCGAGGCCAGCTCACCCAGAACCCGGTCTGCGTGGACAACCTCCCCGCCCCGTCGTGGCAGATTCAGAAACTCAGCCCCAAACACCTCGCCTGCCGCTATCCCAACGCGGACTCGAAGTCGCCCCCCGCGTGGGAGTTCGAGTTCGGGCAGAAGACCTTCGTCATTCGCTCGCGCTTCATCGAGGGCCAGACGACTGCGCCGTTGGTCTTGACCTTCAACCAGCATTCCAACCACGCCACCCTGCTCGGTTTGATGCCGCCCCACGAACAACGCGTCCTCCTGCCCGCGGTTCTCCATCTGCCGGACATGGGCTCCGTCCGCATCACGGCCAACGCGCCCGGCTGGAAGCTGGATTGCGACGCGCGCCGCAACGTGCCGCAGCCTTTCGTCCGCATCAGCTTTCCCCCTGCCACCCGCACCGCCCCGCGCCTCGAATACCGCTGCGAGGTGGCAGCGATCTATCCGCGCTTGAAGGGGATCGAGAAAGACCCGCTGTTCGACGGCTTCCGGCGCAGCTACCTCAATATCCTGCAAGTGAATCCCCGGCTGCAAGTGCTGGCCAACAACTCCTCCAGCGACCCCTGCGCCTTCACGATTTACGAGTATGCGGACATCGCGCGCCAAGCTCCACCACTCGCCAAAGGCCTGACCTGCCTCGACCTCGTCCGCATGACCATGGACCGTTACCTGGACGGCGCGCTCGCCTACGGCCAGGTCGGCTACAAGTCCACTCCCGAATACCCTGATACCGCTTCGTGGGGCTCTCCCTACGATGCGCTGGATTCCTACCCCTCGCTGCTCATCGCCGCCTGCGACTACATTGAAGGCGCGCAGGACTGGCCCTGGGCCCGCCGCCGTTATGACCGCCTCGCCGCCTGGGGCCGCGCCATGATGGCCGCCGACCACGACCATAACGGCCTCATCGAATACCCCATCTCCGGCAACTACGGCGAGCGCCCCACCGGCGAACGCCGCCCTTCGAACTGGTGGGACACCATCAACTTCGGCCATGAAGACGCCTACGCCAATGCCCTCGCCTATCGCGCCTGCCGAATGCTCGCCAGCGTCGCCGCCAAACTCGGCAACCAGGCCGACACCGACTTCTTCACGGAAAAGGCCAACCGGCTCCGCGCCGCTTACGTGCCAACCTTCCTCAACCCCCAGACCGGCGTCCTGGCCGGCTGGAAAAGCGCCGACGGCAAGCTCCACGACTACTGGTTCACCTTCGTCAACGGCATCGCGATCACCTACGGCCTCGTGGACGACAAGGATGCCAACGCCATCATGACCAACCTCCTCCGCAAAATGGACCAGGTGGGCTACAAGAGTTACCAACTCGGTCTCCCGGGCAATCTCATCCCGATCGCCAAGGCCGACTACATCACCGGCGACCACAGATGGGGCGTGCCGCAGAAGGACGACGGTTCCGACGGCTTCGAGATATACGAGAACGGCGGCGCCACCTCCTGCCACGCCTACTTCACCATCAAGGCCCTCTACCAACTTGGCCGCGTCGAAGAGGCGCGCAAGCTCTTCTATCCGATGCTCAGAAGCTTTGCCGCCGGCGACTTCCAGGGCTTCGGCCCCAACGGCCAATCCAAAGACTGGCGTGCCTGGGATGGCACCTGCCACGGCTACGAAGGTTTCCTGGTGGACAGCTTCCTCCCCATGCTGGCCGTGTTCGACGAGGCCGCCTCCCGCAAGCGCTGAAAGCCGGAACCGACTCCCACGCCAAAGCCCCTCACCAGCAACGGTTCAAAGACGCTGCCCGGTAACGTTATCAGTGCAACCAGCCCGCCCAAGCCCCTTGCTCCAGTAACTTCCGGGTAGCCTGATGGGAGCCTCAGGGTAGCCTCAGGGTAGCCTGAGGGTGGCTTCGGGGTGCCTACCGGTTGGCTACCAGATGGCTTCAGGGGCGCCTGAGGGTGGCTTGGGATGCTGGTGTAAACGTCGTTCTGTAA
>PLZQ01000451.1 GCA_003152225.1 Limisphaerales bacterium
TGGTGCGCCGTCGCCAAGACCAAGAAGTCCAAGCCCCGTCTTTGCCAATGCGGCCCACTCACCGGCTTTCTGCTCTTTGTGAAGGTCAACGTTCCCCTGGCCAATCGTGGACTCGCTCAGGTTGACCTTCCCCCGGGATATGCCGCGTGCTCTCGACCGGCCGTTCCGAACGTCTTCCACACCACCCGGTTCGATCAGCCGCCCGTCGGCCCCGTCCTGTTCCTCCGCGCTAACCAGTTCGTTGCTGATTGGCAGGACCGCCCCGAGGAGCGCATGGCCGGCCAGCCTCCCTGACCGCCGCCCGCCACATATTCTGAGCACCTTCGCTCCCGCGAGGGCCGGTTGAGCTTTGCCCTCTCCCCTCTGATTTCTCCATTCCCCATTCTTTTTTCATCATTCTTCCTTCTTCCTTCTGCCTTCCCCCCCCACTCCCCACTATCTGTCGGCTCTTTTGGCCAAAGCGACCTTCAAGCCACCCGCAAGCGCACTGCTTGGGAACTGGTAGGCAACCGATCCGGTATCTTAGGAGAAGGAAGAAGGAAGAATGCAGAATGAAGAATGGCGGGACGAAGCCACCCAATGCGACATCAAAGCCACCACAAAGCGTGTTGATAGGCAACCGCTTGCGATCCCAAAGCCACCCCAATGCGACCCTAATGCAATCCTAAAGCTCCACCAATGCGACCTCAAAACCACGTACAAGCCCGCTGCCTTGGAGGCAGTCGCGACCCTCAAGATTGGCTTTTCACCGGCTGAGGTGCCATTTACTTTACTTCCGGGAGAGAATCGCGCATTTTAAGCGGACATGACGAGCGTAAGGATCAATTCACTGCTGGCAGTCTTGCTGGTTTTGGCTGGCGCACAGGCAGGTCTGCGGGCCGAGACAAAGGCTGAGCAGGTTGAAGGACCGGATTTCAAAGAGGTCTATGACCTGATCCGCGCGCACCTGGCGGGGATGAGCGAGGGGCAGTTGAACCAGGCGGCGGTGAGCGCACTGGTGTCGGGCTTGGCGCCGAAGGTGTCCCTGGTCACAAAAGCGACGGTGTCCGGCGTGGCGGGGGATACACCGCTGGTCCTGAAGTCGAGCGTGTTCGATGGGGATATCCTCTATGTGCGGGTGGGGCGGGTCGGCGACGGGCTGGCGAAGGCGATCAGCGCGGCGTGCAGTAAGCCGGGGACGACGAACCAGTTGAAGGGTGTAGCGCTCGATTTGCGGTACGCCGGAGGCGATGATTACGCGGCGGCGGCGGCGGCGGCGGATTTGTTCGTGAAGAAGGAGCAGCCGTTGCTGAACTGGGGGAACGGGATGGTGCGGTCCAAGGAGAAGACCGATGCGATCGCGCTGCCAGTGGCGGTGCTGGTGAACCGGCAGACGGCAGGCGCGGCGGAGGCGCTGGCAGCGGCCATGCGCGAGACGGGGGCGGGGTTGGTTTTGGGGAGCAAGACAGCAGGCCAAGCGATGGTGGCCCAGGAGTTTCCTCTCAAGAACGGCGACCGGTTGCGCATCGCGACGGCGCCCGTCCAGTTGGGCGACGGATCGGCTTTGTCGGAGCAAGGAGTCAAACCGGACATTGTCGTGGCGGTTAGCCCGGAGGATGAGCGGGCGTATTACGCAGACGCGTTCAAAGTGACCGACCGGCCGAACCTGCAGGCGAGCGTCGGCGGTCCAGCGACCGGGCCGGGGAACGGCACGAACCGCGTGGTGCGGCGTCCGCGGTTCAACGAGGCGGAGCTGGTGCGGGAACGGCGCGAGGGCGTGAGCGAGGCAGACCTGACGGCGCTCAGAGCGCCCGAGCCAGAAAAGCCGATGGTGCGGGACCCGGCGCTGGCGCGGGCGCTGGATCTGTTGCGCGGGTTGGCGCTGGTGCGGCAGGGACGGTCCTGATTTCGCGGTTGACCAGCTTGCCACTTCGACTGAAGGTCAGAGGGTCACAGGTTGAGTGAATGAAGACAATTCTTTTTGTATGCACCGGGAATGTGTGCCGCAGCCCGATGGCCGAGGGAATTCTGCGCCAGGCCGTTCAGGGGCGCGGTGATTACCGCGTGCTATCGGCCGGGCTAGGGGCGGCCGAGGGGGCGCCTCCGAGCGTTTATGCGGTGCAGGCGGTCAAGGAACTGGGGATCGATATCTCAGGCTTGCGCAGCCGGATGCTGACGGCCGAATTGGTGGAACAAGCGGATTGCATCTTCGGGATGACGCACAGCCATATCGATACGATCAAGGTATTGTATCCGCAGGCCGAGGAGAAGACTTTCCTGGTGCGCGAGTTTGACGAGACGCTGGATTCATTCGAGAAGGATATCAGCGACCCGATCGGTGGGTCGTACCAAGTCTATCTCAACTGCCGGGACCAGTTGGAGCAGGGGATTGCTTCGCTGTTGGGGTTCATCGTGCGCGGCGAGCCGGCAGCAGGGCAGGGGGCCGCGCAGCCGGCGGCCATTGCCATCGGGGCGGACCACGGTGGTTACGAACTGAAGGAGGCGCTGAAGCAGCACTTGGAGAAGCGTGGCGTGAGCGTGGCTGACTTTGGGACGAGCAGCAAGGAACCGANNGGCGTCCTGATTTGCACGACGGGCATCGGCATGAGCATCGCCGCCAACAAGGTGGCGGGCGTGCGGGCGGCGTTGGTCGGAGATGTAGCCACCGCGGCGCTGGCCCGGCAGCACAACAACGCCAATGTTCTTTGCCTGGCTGGCAAGACCACCAGGCCGGAAGAGGCCGAACGAATCCTCGATGCGTTTTTGGACGCACGATTCGAGGGGGGCCGGCATGAACGGAGAGTGAACAAGATGGAAATCAAGATTACACCAACTGACCTGCGCTTGAGCGCGGTCGATCCGGAGGTCGCGGCGGCGATCGAGCACGAGCGGCAGCGGCAGCAAGAGAACATCGAGCTGATCGCGAGTGAGAACTTTACCAGCCCCGCCGTGATGGAGGCGCAAGGGTCAGTGCTCACGAATAAATACGCCGAGGGCTACCCAAAGAAGCGCTGGTACGGCGGCTGCGAGTTCGTGGATGTGGTCGAGCAACTGGCCATCGACCGGGCGAAGAAGCTGTTCGGGGCCGAGCATGCCAATGTGCAGCCCCACTCGGGCAGCGGGGCGAACATGGCGGTGTATTTCGCCTTCCTTAAGCCGGGGGACAAAATGCTGACGATGGACCTGACCCACGGCGGCCACCTGACGCACGGNNACGGCGTCCGCAAAGAGGACGAGCGCATCGATTACGACCAGTTGGCGCAAATGGCGCGCGCACACAAACCGAAGATGATCACCGTGGGTGCGAGCGCCTATCCGCGGATTATTGATTTCCAGCGGTTGGGCGAGATCGCCCGTGAGGTGGGGGCTTATTTGCTGGCGGACATTGCGCATATAGC
>PLZQ01000558.1 GCA_003152225.1 Limisphaerales bacterium
TCTCACCCAATCCCGCCTCCACCAACGTCATCCGCAACTGGACCTATTCCCTGGCTACGCCCCGGACTGGCGATGAGAACATCCGTATCAACCTGTGGCTGTTTCGTGGTGCGGCGCCGACCGACAAGAACGAAGTCGAGGTGATCATCAAAAGCTTTCAATTCGTGCCGCTCCAAGCCCCGCCGCCGCCCCGGTTGACCGGCTTTATGCTGGACCCGCCCCGTTTCTTGATCGATAGCCAGCCGGACCGGAGATACCAATTCGAGGCTTCGAGCAACCTCTTGGACTGGGCAAACCTGGGCAGGGTGCTGGCGACGAACGTGGTGATCAGTTTCGCCGATTCGATCACCGCCGCTCCGGACCGATGCTTTTATCGAGCCGCAGCGCTGCCCTGAACGCAAGCCAATGTCCCTTGACCCTGTCTTCGATCACTGCCACCATTCTTTCATACCGAGTGCTAACATTACTCCGCCGCTTCGAACAAAGAATCTATGAAAGCCCGGCCCTCCCTTAACGTCTCCATACTTGCGGCTCTCCTCTTCCAGCTTTGCCCGAGCGCGCAAGCCGTCATGTGGGACGATTTCTCGACCTATCCCTATGGCATCGCTCTGACGCAGGGGTTCCCTGCCGGGCCCAACTCCCCGTGGGGCCGGTTTGGGGCAGCCACCGCCGATAATATGATCGCCGACTTTGTTGGTGTGGGCGGCTCGATGGGCGGCGACTACCCGGTGCTATGGTCGCCCGCCGCGAACAACGGCAACTTGGTCTATCACTTCCCGACCGTGACGAATCTCACCGTCCCGGCGGGATTCCGCGTTCAATTGCGGATCGATGCGGCCACGCCGGTGCCCACCCAAGTGGTGGGNNTACGGAACCAACCACATTTACATTGATAACTTTGAAAGCATCCCGCTCGCGCCGGTCATCACCAGCATCACGGCGACGCCGGGCGGTGCAGTAACGATCACGTTTACCTGCCCGGAGGGCGACGTGCCGGATTTTGCGATTGATCAGACCGCGGCTCTTGGCGTGACGGCCTTGTGGGCGCCAGATCCCAATGCCTTGGTCCAAAACATCGGCACGGGAACGTTCCAGGTTGACACCATCGTGTCGGGCGACATGCAGTTCTACCGCGTCCGGCGCTAGCTCCGGCCCGCCCTACAACGCGCGACGCTGTCTATACAGCGTCCGATCTACCACGCCCGCCATGGCGGAGGCGTCCAGCGTTCCCCCGAGAAAGAGGGCTAAGGTTTGCGCTGCTGCGGAGGGATCGCTGAGCACGTCGCGGTAATTCAAATATAGAACCTGGAAGAGCGGCCGCTCGGCCAACCACCGGCGCACCTCCGAAAGCTGCTGCTCGAAAACAGCGGCCAGTTTGTCGTCCGGAATCTGCGCCCCGCTCCGACCACTGGCTTTAAGCATGGCACGTTGCGAGGCGATGACTTCCTGCACGTCCCGCTGCATGAAGATCACGCGGTATTGCCGATCCGCCGGCAGGTGGCGCAGGAGCAAGTGGATGACTTTCACCGCCCGTCCCCCGGCCTGCCCGAGCCAGGACACATCCGTCCCGCTACGCTTGACGGCCTCATATTCGAAGTAGCCTCGCGGGTTGTGCTGGTCGGCTGCGCGCAGTTTGTCCGTCAGCAGTTCCATGCCGCCGGCCTGCAACATCTGCATCATCAGGCTCGTGCCCGACCGCGGCAGACCTGAGACAATTGTCACCCAATCATTGGTTGCTGGTTGCATGTTGGGGAGAATCAAGCTGTGCCCGGGGCAGAAGCATCGGGCAGAGTGGACTTGATGTCCGCCCGGTACACACGCCCCTTCTTCGGCTGGGCCGCTCTTTGGTGGCGATCGGCTTTGCGCGCGTCAATGGGCCGATATAGCGCCGCCAGCCGGTGGTGAATGGTTTCGGGCTGGCAACCCATCCCCAACGCGGTCTCATAGGCCGCGATCGCCTCGGCGGGTTTGCCGCACTGTTCCAGGGCCGTCGCCAGGTGAAAATGCGCTTCGGGAAAGAAGTGAATCAGGCCCACCGCGAACAGGGCCTGCTCCGCCGCTCGCCCCGGCTCGCCCCGTTCCAAATGCACGCGAGCCAGG
Organism: Limisphaerales bacterium; assembly: GCA_003152225.1. Taxonomy (GTDB): domain Bacteria; phylum Verrucomicrobiota; class Verrucomicrobiia; order Limisphaerales; family UBA8199; genus PALSA-1440. The sequence continues at coordinate 2,101 of PLZQ01000558.1, forward strand.
CCATCGAATGCCGCCGGGTTGTCCGGCTCCGTTTCCAGTGATTGCTGGAACACGACCGCCGCTTCGTCCCAGCGGCCAAGCTGCAAGTAACCCCGACCGACCTGATTGCAGATCAACGGCCGACCGGCGCCTGACTTTCGGGCGGCTTCCACGTGACCCAGGGCCGCCGCCGGGTTCCCTTCGGCAAATGCGAGTTCGGCGAAGAGCAGTTGGACCTCGGGCAGGACCTGCGTCGCCGGCGCGCAGCCCTCGAGCAGTGCGCGCGCCGCGGGCAACTGGCGCAGCCCGATTTGGCAGCGTGCCAGCGTCAAAGGATACCACTCTTCATTCGGCGCTTCGGCGGCCAGCTCCTTTAGCAACGGCACCGCTTGCCTGACCCGGGGCGTTCCCAGCAGCGCGCGGATCAAGTGCGTCTTGTTGCAGCGGATCGTGTCGCGCACGTTCTTCTGCGCATCCTCCCCGGGCGCGGCGATATACCCCAGGTCAACCAGTTGCTGGACGGCGGCGGCGGCCTCCGCCGGGTCCTGCCGGTCTTGCGCCGTGTGCAGGCCGGCTGTTTCGTCCCTCAGCCCTTCCCAGCTAAAGATGCGCTCGGGTTTCGCCGGACGCTCAAAGGCTTCCACCCACGGCCGCCCATCCATGTCACCGCCGACCGGCAGCCCTGCCAGAGTCAGGATTGTCGGTGCCACGTCGAGGATTGAGGCCCCGTAGAGCCGCTCGCCCCGCTTTACGTTTGGACCTTCGAGGCAGACGATCCCGAATGGCCGATGGCATAGCTCCGGGTCCGCCTTGCCCGCCGCCGGATCCGGCCGGCGGTGGCCGCACTCGTAACCGTGGTCGCTTACGAGAATCACCGTCGTGTCCTCATCCACATACTGGAGCAACGCATGCAGCATCATATCGTGAAACCGGTAGCAACCGGTCATCACTCCCTGATACAGCTCAAAGTCGCGCTCGCTGACGCCGGCCAGCCGCGGTGGATGATAAGGCATGAACTCGTGGGCGAATTGATCAATGGCGTCGTAATACACACACATCAGGTCCCACGGCCCGGCTTGGATTAGCGCCGTCGCCGCCGCCTGGACGGTCGCCACCCGGGCCAGGCGGCGCGCCAGTTTGAGCGGGCGATCATCCTGCTGCAGGTTGATTTCCCCCAGCCGCGGAATAAAGGGGACCAGGTCGGCCGGGGTCAAGCTGTCCGTTGGGACCCGCCATTGCGCGGCCTTGGCCGCCAGCTCCGGGGGATGCACGGTTCCCACTGATAGTGTTTGCGGAGAACCGTCCTTGGGTCCGGAGCGGAGGAAGTTGTCCGTAAGAATGGCGCCATTAATCGGCTCGGCGGGATGGCTGGCAAACCAACCGATCACATTCGTCTTCCGGCCGGCCTGGCTGAAGATGTTCCAGAGGGCTTTGCATTTGCGGGAGGTGCTCCGCACGGGCCCGATGCCTGAGGCGTCCGGCAGCGGTTCCGTGAATCCGCAAATGCCGTGCTTGTCCGCCCTCTTGCCGGTGGCAATCGAAGTCCAGAGCATGGGTGAGAGCACCGGCTGCAGGGTCGCCAAATTGCCGCGCACACCACCTTTGATTAGCCGGGCCAGGGCCGGCATCTGGTTCCGCTCGATCAGCGGGTCAATCATCTCCCAATCGGCGGCGTCCCAGCCGATCAGCAGCACCTTGCCGCCGGTGGGAGTCTCTTTCGCTGCGCCTTTCATTAACAGAAGGGCGCCGCGGCCTTCGCCGGCGGCGCCCATTGAAGTTGGTATCCAGATCGCTCTTACGCGGCTTGCCCGCGACGGGCACGGCGGAGCGCCAACCCCGCAATGCCGGCCGCCAGCAGCGCCAGGG
>PLZQ01000132.1:0-31212 GCA_003152225.1 Limisphaerales bacterium
GGGACGGAGGACGGACGCGCCCTAGAAGGCTGACGCGTGATGCGGGAAACGTGAAACGTGATGCGTGATGCGTGATGCGTGACGCGTGATGAGCCAGAATCGAGCAGTCCTCTCCCGATGATCACGTTTCACGTTTCCCGTTTCACGTATCACGTCCCCGCTACGGCGTCCCCGGCGCTCGCCGCCGCCTCGCGCTTCTTCTCCTGCCGCTCCCAGTACCACGCGACCCAGACGCAGATCTCGTAGAGCATATACAGCGGGACGGCCATCAGAATCTGCGTAATGATCTCGGGCGTCGTCAGGATGGCCCCCAGCACCGCGCTGATCACGATCACATAGCGCCGGCCGGCCGCCAGGATCCGATAGTTGAGGACGCCAATCTTTACCAGCGTCAACACCACGACCGGCAACTCAAAGCCCAGGCCCATGCCGAGCAGGAATTTGCATACGAACCCCACGTAGTCCTCCGCCCGCCATTGCGTGGCGCTAAAGCCGAGCCACTCGGCATACTGCACCGACGCGGTCAGCGCCACCGGCAGTAGGACAAAGTAACAGAAGCAAACCCCCGTGAGGAACAGTCCGGCGCTGAAGGCCAGGCCGCGGTAAATGTATTTCTTCTCCCGCATCTTGAGCGCGGGGAAAACGAAACTCGCCACAAAATAGAAGATGAACGGCGCCGCCAGCACCAGGCCGCCGTAGAAGGCCACCTTCGTCGCCACAATGAAGGAACCGGCGGGACTCAGGTTGATGATCTCGATGCTCAGCCCCCGTTCCCGCGGCGTTTCCGAGTCGTCTTGCGCCCGCCACGCCATCACTTGGTTCGTCCCGTCCAGCGTCGGCACAAGTTCAAGCCGCACGTAACGGTTGGTCCCCACCAGCGGGGCGAGCGGATCGTCGGGCGTGAGGTGGAGCACGCTCAGTTGGTTGGTGCCCATGAGCACCCGCACCGTCTGCATCCTGGTGGAGTGCCTGACGGGCGCCTGCCTGAGCGGCCATTCCAGAACTCGGATTACATAGTTGCCGCCGAGCAGGCAGGCGATCATCGCCACGCCTGCGGCCACACCACCCTTGATCAGCACCCAACGGAGATCTTCGAGATGCTCGAGGAAGGACTTTATCGGCCCACCCTCCTCCTCCGCCTGTTCGTCAAGGGGTTCCGCTACGGGTTCGTCAGCCATGGCAGGAACCGCTTAGCGAATCAGACCTTGGTCTCGGGCGTGGATTGCGGAATGGTCTGCTGCGCTTCGGGCTGCGGGGCGGCAGGGGGCAAAGGCTTGGGTGCCGGGGGCGGCGACTCATGCATCGCCGACTGCATTTCGTCCGTCACGTCGCGGGTCGCCTTCTTAAACTCTTTGATTCCTGTGCCCAAACCTTTGGCCAGTTCCGGCAGCTTCTTGGCGCCAAACAAGATCAATACCAAGGCGAGAATCAGGATGATTTCCCCGCCGCCAAGGTTAAACAAGCCAAACATCACATTCATAAATTAGCAATCACTGCCTAAGAAGCGTAGGCCCCCCGCCAGAAATAGTAAAGCGGTAAAAACACCGATTCGGCAACCAGCCAGCCACAGCGGAACGGAGCAATCCGACCCGGTGTTGTGTGCAGCGCCTGTATGGTACAATGGCCACCCGGTTGCTTGCCAAATCCTCACCTGTTCGAGCTAAACCACTCATAGGCATACAGATCGGTGGCACTGTTGGCCATGTCCCAACCTGAACGTCAGGGAAGCAAAAAGGCGGCACACTTGGAGGTGGCTTTGGGGTAGCCTTGTGGGAGCCTTGGGGTAGCTTTGGGGTAGCTTTGGGGTCGCATTGAGGAGGCTTTGGAGAAGCTTTGGAGTCGCAATCGGTTGGTTATCAACAGGCTTTGGGGTGGCTTTATGGTGGCTTTGGGTGGCTTTGGACGGACCTGATGCGAGACGGACAAAGGGGGTGGAGAAAAGAAAAAGGGGGCAAAAGCCCCCTTGAAAGACTACTGCGGCTTGCGAAACCGCTCGGCGAAACACACGGCTGACGGGGCTTTGGCCCCGTGGCCGGATTACTTGGGCGGCGTCAGGACAATGAAGTCGTCCCGGCGGTTTTGCCTCCAGGCGGATTCATCGTGACCTTGGACGGCGGGTTTGTCCTTGCCGTAGCTGATCGTATCGACCCGGGTCGAGTCAATGCCCAAGCGGACCAGCTCTTCACGCACCGCCAGCGCCCGCCGTTCACCAAGAGACCGGTTGTATTCCTCGGTGCCGCGCTCGTCACAGTTACCCTCGACTCTTACCGCCGCGGCCGAGTTGCCCTTCAGATAATCGGCGACTGCGGCCACCTTGGGCTTCTCGGAGGACTTAATGACCGAACTATCGAAGTCGAACAAAACGGTTTCGGATTTAAGCTGTTGCGCATCCTCGTGCCACCCTTGATGCGAGCCGGCCGGGTTGGACGTAATCCCTTCTGCGCTCTTCACGGGTTCGCTGATCGGAAGCGGCTCCGACGGCATTGCCGGGCCGGGTTTGATCATGTTGCCTGGTTCCGTACCCCCTATGCGTCCCGCCCTTTCTCCCGGGAGGAGCGTTGTGTTGACAGGTTTTTTCCGGCAGCCAGAGGCTGCGATAGTGACGACTAATCCGATCACCAGCAGGTTCGCAAACTTATTCAGTTTCATTATCGTGTCTTTCGTGGACGGGCTTATCTAGCCCAACTAGGTTGTGATTGTGAGCTAATTCCCGGAATCCGGGAAACATCTTTATATTGTTTGGTCGGCACGTCAAGCAGAGAGAGCGTATAACGCCCGCCCCGCCGATGTCCGAAAGCCAGCGTCCGGGAGTTCGGCGCCCAGGACGGGTCCTCGCCTTCGACGAGCGACACGGCGGTGCCCCCCGTGGCCGGCACGACACAAATCTGGAATCCGGACCGGTATTGCGCCGTGAAGGCAATCCACTTGCCGTCCGGCGAGCAATCCGGCTCCGTGGGACTCGGCATGCCGCTGGTCGAGATGGTCTGCATCGCTCCACCCGAAGGGGACACTTTGCAGAGCGTCCGGTGCTCTCTCTCCTTGGCCGCGAAATAGATCCATTTCCCATCCGGCGACCAGCACGGCGACGATTCATCCTGCGGCGATTTGGTCAGCCGCTTGAGGCCGCTGCCGTCGGCATCGGAGACATACAGGTCCGTCCAGCCGTCCTTGCTCAGAATCATCGCTACTTTGCTGCCGCCCGGGGAAGCCGCCGGGCTCATGTTCGACCCGCCATACCGGGCGAAAGCCCTCCGCGTGCCCGTGGAGAGGTCATGATAAAAGATGTCCGCGTGGTTGAGCTTGTAGGAAACGTAGTACAGCGCCATGCGTCCCGGCACCCAGCTCGGCGCCGCCACGAGGTTGTTGTCGCTGGTCACCGGCTGCGGGTTGTGGCCATCGAAATCAGCGATGTAAATCTCGCTGGTCGGACTGTTCTCTCCCTTGAACGCAATCTTCGTTTGCGCAATACCCTTCCGGCCCAAGGCCTGGACGAAATCATCCGCGAACGCATGGGCCTGCCGCCGCAGGGACGCGCCCGAGTACGCCTTGGAAACCAGCGTGCTCTTATTGTGCGGATCGGTTGCCCGGGCCTGCAAGTTGCCGTTGTTGCTGCCGCTAATCAGGTATTGCGCGGCATCGGCGTTCGTGAATGCGAACCCCTGAACGTAAAGATCGAATTGCAGCGTAGAGGCCGCCTCGCCGGTAATCCCGCTCATGGAAACGAGAACCGGCTTGGCCTGCCCGGGAAGCTCAACCTCTTTCGGGATGATGATTTCGTTCTGTGCCATCAGGCTGGTGACAGCCGCAAAACACGCAAGGAAGCTAAGTTCCTGGAATACTGATTGTATTTGTTTCATCAAGTTAATCGTTTGGCTTTGAGGTCGAATAATATCGTGTAAGTTCTCTGCTTATCTTTCGCACCTTCGGGAAATGGTGCGATATACTTCACTTGGTCGAGTGCCCGCTGCACAGATCTGTCCACGCTCGAATCTCCCGAAGGTTTGAGGATGCGCGCCGACAGCACACTCCCGTCACTCTCGATTGTAACTGTTGCCTTGATAACGGCCTTGTCGCTAGCCGCATCTTCAGGTGGGGTCCAGGCATGCCAGTAAATGCTTTTGACCACTTGGTCGTAGCTGGCATAGACTTCGCCGCCGCCGCCGGGACCAAAGGCTTCAAGTGACGTGCCCGGAGCGATATCGTCGCGCAAGCTGCGAGCAGTCGCCCCAATCAAGTCCGCGGCGCGGTGCCGATTGTCCGCTATCCGCCGCGCTTCGTTCTCGGCGCTGGACGCCTCGCTAGACGCCTTCGCGGTCTTCCTGGTATCCGGCCGGCGGACCACTGGCGTGATGCTGACTTCCGGCTTCTTACGCTTGTGGTCGGTGCTCGTCTCCAGGGAATTCGGGTCGGGCTTGGCCGTTTTGACGTCTTCGACGGGTTCCGGGCGAGGCTCCGGTGCTCGCACCTTGACCGGCTCCGGGGCCTTCACCGGCTCTGGCTCGGGCGCTGGTTGCACCGGGGCCGGCGGACGAGGCACGATCGGAGCAGGCGGCGGTGGTGTTCCATGCGGATTGCCGCCACCGGAGAATGCTGCATCGATGACCGTGCCCGGGATGACATCGAGCACCGGCGAATCGTCCACCTTGCTCTTCGAGGTCAGGAACGCTGGACCGATCACCAGGATCACCACCAGGAGCAGGTGAAGCCCTGCCGAGGCGACGAAACATTTCTGTCTCAGTTTGTTCATTGGCGTTTGGGCGGCTCCGTCCGCGGCGAGAGGCGCGTGATGCCGTTCCGTTGGCAACGATCAATCACCGCCTCCACATCTTTCCAACGGCTGTTCTCGTCGGCGCGAAGGTAAACCACCAGGTTTGGGTTCGCGCGAAAATCCCGAACCAGCGCCGCCTCGACTTGATCGAGGGAAAGGCGCTTGCGCTCGAGCATCAAAACCCCCTGCGGACTGACTTCGACCGTACGCACGTCCCTGCGCTCGATGGGCCGGTCCGCCTTGCCGCCGGCGGGGAGCTTCAGATTCAAGCCCTGCTCCAGCAACGGGGTCGTGATGACGAAGATAATCAACAGCACAAACGCCAGGTCCAGGAGCGGAGTGATGTTGATCTCGCTCAGCGTCACCAGCGAACTGCGTTGTGAAAAGCGCCTCATGATCAGCCCTCGGGCCTACTTTTCCTCAAGGTATTCCGTCTCCATCTTCGACACCAGCTCCTGCGCGAAATTGTCCAGCTCGACCGTCAGCACGCGCAGGGTGTGGACCAGCCAATTGTAGGCGAACATGGACGGGATCGCCACCAGCAACCCAGCCACCGTCGTGATCAGCGCCGCCGACACGCCCGGCGCCATCGCCGCCATGGTTGCGACGCCCTGCTGCGCGATATGGCCGAAGGTGCTCATGACGCCCCACACCGTCCCCAGCAAGCCGAGGAAGGGCGCCCCGCTCACCGCGATCGCCAGCAGGATCAGCCCCGATTCCATCTTAAGCGATTCCTGCGCGACGGCGTTTTCCATAGACCGTTTCACGTGCTCCATGCCCTTGAGCGATACAAACTGCTTGCGGCCGTTGCCGTCGGGGTTCTTCAGCCGCGCGTCCAGTTCGAGGCTGCCGGCCTGATACACCATGAAGAGCGGGCAGCCGTCCGCCTGCACTCGCCGGTCAAATACATCCAACACGTTCTTCTGGGTGCGATACTCGGCGTTGAAGAACTGGTTGAGCCTCTTGGCGCGGCGCATCTGCACCACTTTGGCAATCATGACGGACCACGCAACAATGGAGAAAATGAGAAGACAGAAGATGATGGCCTTGCCTTCGGGTGTGGCTTGTCGCCACACATAAAGCAATTCCATTTCATTCGCCCCCGCAGGGCTTGCAGCTAAGAAAATGGGTACATTCATTCCGACACGATCTACCTTTAACTCCGCGAACTTGGTCGTGAGGAATAGAAGCGCCCAAGCGGAACTTGTTCAAAAAACAACCGGCTAAACCAAAAGAACAAAACCAACGGGGTTAGTTCTAGCAGTGTCTTCAATTAATGCAAACACAAAATTCAACACATTTTTAGGCCAGCCACCGCCCCGTGTCCAGACCCCATTTGGGCGGGAAATCAGTCGGGGCACATCTTGGAGGTACCGCGACGGCATAGGAGCGCAGCCTTCAGGCTGCAGAGATGTGCGGATGTCCTGGCGCCACGAACAAATCCAATACGCCACCACGACGCACGTTCTGCAGCCTGAAGGCTGCGCTCCTATGCCGTTCCGGACCCCTGCCGGCATTTGGTGGTACCAGCCGGATGCGCCCAATCCGCAGACCTGCCTCTTTGATGCCGCCGCCGGGGCTGGGTGGTGGGGCGCGTCACTCCGTGCGCGCCGACAGCCACGCGGAAACCAGCCCAATTCGACTGGTTTTGGGCAGACACGGCGCGCACAGAGTGACACGCCCTACCCCCGGCGCCCTACTCAGCGAAGTAAATCAGCCAGCCGCGCTTTGGCTCGACGGCGATTGGCTCGTCTGGCTGCCACGTCTTTGCCGGTTGGAAGTCCTTTACCTCCGGAGCCACGAGCCGCGCTTTGCTCCCGTCCAAACCGAGCGCCTTCCAGTCGATTTGGAGGCGCACTTCGGTCTTCTCTGGTGCCCAACTGGCCAGCGCAACGAGGGTCTTGCCGGGCTTGACGTAAGCCGTCGCCAAGACGTCCGGCCGGCCGGAGCGAACCGGACAATCCGGCTCCCACCAGCCCACCATCCGGGCTCTTCCGATGCCGAACTCATCCCATACCTTCCAGACGGGGCGCGGATCGGAGCTGGGCCACGGCAACCGGGCGGTCATGCCGAAGAGCATCCCACGCCAGCGGTTGCCGCCATCCTGGAGCATGTCGCCCATCAGCCCGAAGGGAATGCCGCTGCACTCGACGAGCCATTGCTCGGGAGACATCGCGTCGTATTTGAAGCCCTCGCCGAACCAGAGCCGGTTCACGTAAGGGAAGAACTCGGTGTACTGATTGGCCGGCCCCTTCGAGAAGAGCGTGTTCGAGTGCAGGTCAATCAGGCAACCGGGCCGCGCGCGGTCGAGCACCTTGCGCACGCGCCTGAGGATCGTGCGGTCGTAGGCCACGTCATCGAGGTAGAGCCCGTCGATTGGCACATTGCGCGCGAGCCAGTTGATGCCCTCGACGTAGAAGTTATACCAGCGCGACGCGCCGCTGNNTCGCCCAGGCTGCGCAAGGCCCACAGCTCGGGCAGATGCGTGGTCAATTCGCGGACGGTGTAATAGATCTTCACCTTCTTGCCAGCCGACTGATTCGTGTGACAGAACTCGCGCAGCTTGTCCACCGCCAGGAATGGATAGTTGATGAACGGGTTCGGTATCGTGGCGTGGTGGACGTTGATAACGTTTACGTCTGGAGGGATGTCGTGCGTGCTGTGCCAATAGCGCTCGCGGAAATGCGTTGCGGTGTCGAGCGCCTTCACCGGCGTAACGAGAATGGCTAAGTCAAAGAGGCGCTCCTCGGCCGCCTTCAACTCGAATGGCCCGGTGAATACCAGCACCAGCACTTCACCCTTCGGGCCGTTGGTGATGGTGACACCGCCCTTGCCGTCGTTGAACCAACCGGAAGGCGGCTTCGGGTGGTAGAGATTTTGCATGGGGCCTTCGTAGGTGCTCCCCAGCAGTTTCACGTGCAGGCCAGCGTGCGCGTTGCCGATCCAGAAGCTGTTGTAGGGTCCGGTCCAGTGCCAGGTGTAGTTGGTCGGGGTACGGCCGGCGGGCAGGCCAATGCCCATGAAGTAGGTGGCGATCTCGGGACGGAGGGGAATCCGCACAGAAAGATCGGCCAGGCTCATCGAGTTTGATGCATGGAGGCTCAGGGTCGAGCGGATAGACCCGTCCGGTTCCTGCCCGGTGTGAGCGAGCCACACGTTCGAACCGGTTTTCCCGCTGCGCGATTGAGCAGACGTGGCAGGCGCCGGCGCCGCATCAGCGTTGGGCGGAGCGGTTTGGGCCGGTTGGCTCTGGAAGCTAATTGGGCCGGCCAGCAACCGGTTGGTAGTGACGTCAATGGCATTGACAAGATCGCCCGGGTTGCCGAAGGGAGACCCCAAGCCCGGTGCAGTCCTGGTTCCTCTTGGAAATATAGAAAAGTCAATCGTCGGGAGGAGGAGGCGCGCGTCTGGTGAGGCGATTGGGTCCAGCGTCGAATCCAGCCACCGCAGCCGCGCGAGCCGCCACAGGTCGGCATCGCCACGGTCGGCCAGTACGCTCGGCAGCACGGTGAGCGTCAGCTCCACTTCGGCAGGCGCCGCGTTTGCGGGACGAATGGTAACCATCGCGCGGTGCTCGCCAGGGGTTGCATCGTGCGGCACGTTCACGCCAAACCAGAGAGCCTGCACCCTGCCCTGCGGGACGCTGACCGTCTTGTGGAAGCGCTTGCCGTCCCAGTTCGTGCCGCCGGTGTTGAAGCAGTTCAGCCACCCGGCGATCTCGCCCTTGAACTCGACGTCCAACGCCGTCAGGTTCGTCCGCGCCGCCCAGACGCCGACCTGGAACACGTAAAACTCGTTGCGCTGCGCCTCGCCGTGGAATTCCTTGCCGGGACCGGACTTCACCCAACGCAGCGGCAGCTCATCCGTCATCCGGATAGGGAAGCGCCGGTCTTCGGGGAACACGACATACGCCGGGGCGATAGGAGCGCGGCCTTCAGGCTGCAGCTCGCTCGCACTGCGGGTATTCTGCAGCGTAAACGCTGCGCTCCGATCCAGCAGCGCTTGCGTCTCCTCCAGCGTGGCGACTACTTCCATGGGGTAGAAGCTGTCGAACTCGGTGCGGGCTTCCAGGCGGACGACGGTGGCTCGCGGAAGCCCCTGCGGGTCCGCCGGCAAGCGCGCCTTCCAGTCAGCAGCGGCAGTATCCTGCGCCGGCAGGTAATCATGATTGTAGCTGCCCCAACCCGGTTCCGGCACATAAGGGAGATAATAGACGAAGTAATCGCCCGGCACCGTTTGCGGCTGAAAGGCGAGCACGCCCTCGAACCGGTCGAGGTGCAGCCGCGCGATGTTCGTGATGCGCTGACCGCTGACCGCGTCCACCACGAGTATCTGTTTGCGCTCGGGGTCGCGGTCTCGCCGCCGCCAGGGAATCTTCACCAGCACGCCATCCACCTTCTGCTCGACGCGCACGATAGCACGATGGTTGCCCAAGCCTTCCGCCCAAGGTTCCTTGGCCACGCCATAAGGGGCTTCCTCCAGGGCGAAGGCCGACGCCGCGCCCATCACAGTGAGCAAACACGTAAGCGCGGCAAGCATCGTGCACTGGCCGAGCGATCGTCTGGCGTAGGTTCCTGCGATTGAATGCGAAACATCCAACAACCAACATCCAACATCGAACATCCAATGGCAGTCACGGGGGTGCTCATTGGATGTTGGGCGTTGGATGTTGGTTGTTGGATGTTCCTTGGTTTCAGAGACTGCCCCGGGAGCGAGACCTCGTCTCACGATTCCTCTCGTTCCCCTGCAGCCTATTAGCCCCATGGAACCTTCCCACCCTCGGCTCTATTGGGCCGTGACCTCAGCCAAGTCCGCGGCAAACGCATCCACGTCCTCGGCCGTCGTGTCCCAGCTCGTCATGAGCCGGGCGCTGTCCTGGCTCACGTGCATGTAGAACTTCCACCCGCGCTGGTGCATGGCTTGAACGACCTCGTCCGGCAGCCGGGCAAAGACGGTATTGGTCTGGACCGGATACGCGATCTCGACGTGAGGCAGGTGGCGGATCGCCGCTTCGAGCCGGCGGGCCATTGCATTGGTGTGCTTGCCGTACCGGAGCCAGGCGCCGTCCTGGAGCATCCCCACCCACGGCGCGGACAGGAACCGCATCTTCGAGGCGAGCTGCCCGCCCTGCTTGCAGCGATAATCAAACTCCCGCGCCAGTTCGGTGTTGAAGAACACCACCGCCTCGCCCAGCGCGATCCCGTTCTTCGAGCCGCCAAAGCAGAGCACATCCACGCCTGATTCCCAGGCGAGTTCCTTCGGGGTAACGCCCAGCGCGACGACGGCATTGGCAAACCGCGCCCCGTCCATTTGCACCCGCAGATGGCAATGCCGGGCGATATCGGTCAGGGCCCGCAGCTCGTCGGGCGAATACACTGTCCCGAACTCGGTCGCCTGCGTCAGGCTGAGCACTTGCGGTTTGGGATAATGAATGTCGGTGCGCTTGTGCACCGCGCCGTCGATGGCCTTCGGATCGATCTTGCCGTTGGCCCCTGGCAGCAGAAGGACCTTGCTGCCATTGGTAAAGAACTCCGGCGCGCCGCACTCGGAGGTTTCAATGTGCGCCTGCTCGTGGCAGAGAATGCTGTGGTAAGACTGGCACAGGGAGGCCAGCGAAAGCGAGTTGGCCGAGGTGCCGTTGAAAACGAAGAACACCTCGCAGTTGGTCTCGAACACGTCGCGGACCAGGTTGGCGGCTTTCTCCGTCCAGGTGTCGTCGCCATAGCTGACTTCGTGGCCCTGATTGGCCTCGACCATGGCGGCAAACGCCTCCGGGCAAATCCCGGCATAATTGTCGCTGGCAAACTGGCGGCGATTAGTATTAGTAAGTGCAGCACTCATGCCCGCAGTTTAGCAAACCGGCGGCCGGATGAAAACAAGGAATTGGGGCGGAGCTGCGCGGTCGCTCAAATTCTGCTTGCGTTCGGGGCGCAGGTGAAATCTGCTGGGCGGGATGTCAGCCGCCAACCCAATTCCGCCAGACGCTTTACAATGTTGACGACCGGACTGTTCCGCCGCAAATCCCTGGACCAGTTGGCCAGCGATACAGTCGAGCCGCGGCACCAGCTCAAGCGCGTGCTCGGCCCGGTGCACCTTACCCTGCTGGGCGTCGGCGCGATCATTGGGGCCGGAATCTTTTCCACCGTCGGCACCGCGGCAGCCGGCGGCGGCGATCACATCGGCGCGGGCCCGGCCTTAGTGGTGTCGTTTATATTCGTTGCCATCGCCTGCGGCTTTGCCGCGCTGTGCTACTCGGAGTTCGCTTCCATGGTGCCGGTGTCCGGCTCGGCCTACACCTACGCGTATGCGACGCTCGGTGAACTGATCGCGTGGATCATTGGTTGGGACCTGATCCTGGAATATGCCGTAGGCAATGTGGCCGTTGCGATTTCGTGGTCGGANNTCGTGGGAGCCAGGCCTGGCACCTGGCGCCGCGCGTGGCAGGCATTCCGCTCATCTTCAACCTGCCGGCGGTGCTTATCGTGGCCTTGATCACCTGGGTGCTGGTCCGTGGCATCCGTGAGAGCGCCGGCTTTAACTCGATCATGGTGATTCTGAAGCTGGCCATCGTCGGCTTCTTCATCGCCGTCGGCGCCTGCTACGTCAAGCCGACGAACTGGTCGCCGTTTGCGCCGCACGGCCTCGCCGGTATATCAAGCGCCGGGGCGAGCATATTCTTCGCTTACATTGGATTCGACGCCGTGTCCACCGCCGCCGAAGAGACTCGCAACCCGCAGCGCGACATGCCCATCGGGATCATCGCCAGTTTGATCATCTGCACGATCATTTACGTCGCCGTAGCGCTGGTGCTCACCGGCATGGTCAAGTGGGACCAGTTCACCGGCATAGCGGACCCGCTGGCCAAGGCGTTCTCGGTCCGCGGTATGAACTGGACGGCGGGCATCATCTCCTTCGGCGCGGTGTTTGCCACCACCTCCGTCCTGATCGTGTTTCAGCTTGGCCAGCCGCGCATCTTCTTTTCGATGGCTCGCGACGGCCTCCTCCCGCCCTGGGCCGCAAAGGTGCATCCCAAATACCGCACGCCGCACGTTACGACCATCCTTACCGGGGTATTCGTCGCGGTCTTTGCCGCCGTCACGAACATTGATGAGGTGGTTGACTTGTGCAACATCGGCACGCTCTTCGCTTTTGTCCTGGTCGCCGCGGGCATCCTCGTGCTCCGACGCCGCGACCCCGACCGCCCGCGCCCCTTCCGCACCCCGTTCGTTCCCTGGGTGCCACTGCTGGCGATTTTAACCTGCGGCTACCTGATGGCGGTCCAGCCACGCGTGACCTGGAAACGGTTCGTCTATTGGATGATTGTGGGACTGGTGCTCTACTTCTGCTACGGGTTCCGCCGCAGCCGGTTGAGAATAGCTCTGGCGCAAGAAGCTGCAGCCCGCAGGCCCGGAGAGCCGAAGCCCGAATGACGGGGAGATTAGTGCGGGGATAACCTAGTGCAGCTTACGACGGGGGGCCAGTCTTGGGGAATGCCTCAGTGGCTTCTTCGAGGGGCACCACGTATTCCTTGCCACTCGTGATGCAGCGCCTCACCCAGTTAACCCAGACGCGATGTGCTACCAGGTCGTTGCTTCCCTTGATTTGTTCATCCGTGAGGACCGCGGTTCGGTCCACCTTTGGCCGGAGGCGCCAGGCCTGGGCCTCCGCGCCTTTCGGCATCTCCGAGTAGTCCAGCAGCCTCCCTCCCTCCCGCCAATACACAAGCGCGCCCTCCAAGTCGCCCTGGTAAAGGTCGGTGGGGTAACATAGAAATGATTGGTGGCCTGCCCGGAGAAGTGCGCTGTCCAGTACTGAAGGCAGCGCTCGATGCCGGGCGAATGGAATGCCACCGGCGCATCCTGGTGGGCCTGCGGGTGGGCGCATCCGGCCAGCAGAGGAATTAGCAGAAGGAGTGTTCGCATAGAGTCAAGGGTCCGCTCAATCATAGGATCGCACACCGGATCACGCCCCGCCGTAAGTGGACTTTCACCATTGCGCATATCCGGCCGAGGCTCACAACCTGGAAACTAAGCGGCCATGCCGCAGGGTCAAGGGTAAAGAGCCACAGGAGACACCCGACGTTGACTAGGCTGCCAGTGCGGAACATGCTCATTTTCATGTCTGCCTTAAACCCATATTCCGTGGTTGACATTAAGGTGGGAACCGGCGTTATTGGTCGATATGGATACATTCACAAATCTTACAGCGAAGCAACTGCGACGGGCGGCAGACCTCAAAGAGAGGATTGATGCCCTGCAAGAGAAACTCAGCCAATTGCTTGGGGCTCCGGCTCCGGCCCCAGTCGTCGAAACCGGAAAGCGGAAACGCAAGAAGATAAGTGCCGCCGGAATTGCCAGAATCCGCGCAGCGCAAAAAGCCCGCTGGGCAGCTATTAAGAAAGACAGCGCTGCCCCGAAGCGCAAGCGCAAGGTCTCTGCGGCTGGCCGCGCGAAACTCGCCGCCCTGGCGCGCGCCCGCTGGGCCAAGGTCAAAGCTGCGGGCAAGAGCTCCCTGTAAACGATACTTTCCGATCAGGCGCAGCGCCCGTATTTGCGGGTGGCTGCGCCTTTCGCATAACTGCCCGCTGAACCCGACTCACGGGTGCAAGATCCCAATCTATTGATAGGACTGCCATAGCCATGCTATCCCCTGCCTCAGCAGTTCCGGGCCAGTTGGCGACCGGAGATGATTCCCGGCCCAGGGTCCTCGATTCTAATGGCGTTCCCATCCAGTACACCGTTGAAGGTAAGGGCGAGCCCGTTGTTCTAATCCACGGACTCTACGCGAGCGCTCGAATCAATTGGCACGCCCCGGGGACGATTAGGGCGTTGGCCAAAGATTACCAGGCCATTGCCGTGGATGTCCGCGGCCACGGCGGATCGGGCAAGCCCAAAGAGGAGGCGGCCTATGGCGTTGAAATGATGGAGGACGTCGTGCGGCTTCTCGACCACCTTAAGGTCCAGAAAGCGCACATGGTGGGTTACTCGATGGGCGGCATGATCATCATGAAACTCCTCACCCGGCATCCCGACCGCGTCCAATCCGCAGTGCTCGGCGGCATGGGCTGGCTCCGACCAGACAGCTTGCCGCAGTCATCCTGGACACAGGTAACCGAGCGGCAGCGGGGGGCCACTCCGCCCGACTGCGTTCACAGCCTGAGCGCGCTCGCGGTCACCGAGGACGAAGTGAAGGCCATTCGCATCCCAGTGATCGTGCTTATCGGCGAGCGCGATCCCTACCGGCAGGTTTACGTCGTCCCATTGCAGCAAATCCATCCCAACTGGCCTGTAACTCTGGTCCCGGGTGCCAGCCATCTTAATTGCATCTTCCACCTCCCTTTCAGGAGCGGGATCAAAGACTGGCTCGACCGGCAGTCGAAGCACTGACCCGTGGCGCAAGCAACGAGCGGCCTACGGCTTGAGCACGAGCTTGCCGGCCAGCGCGCCGCTCTTATTAATGGTGCTTTCTTCCTGCAAGCGATGGGCTTCGGCGGCCTGGGCGAGCGGTAAGACCCGGTCAATGCGCGCGCGCAGCTTGCCTTCCGCCAGCCAGCGGTTGATGGCATTGGCCGCGGTGCGCTGTTCCCGGGCGCTGGCGTTGAACATCGCCAGCCCGTACAGCGAGCATTCCTTTACGTAAAAGGGTCCGACCGGGAAGGGCGGGCGGGCTTCGCGCCCGGCCATGATGATCATCCGCCCCCGCGGCGCCAGCAGGGAGACGGTTCGGTCGAAGTCCGGCTCGCGCAGGGTTTCCCACCAGACGTTGACGCCCGCGGGCGCAAACGCCTTGACGGCGGCCGCCACATCCTGCGTCTTGTAATTGATCGCCAGGTCGGCGCCCAGGTCACGGCAGGCGGCGGCTTTCTCGTCGGTGCCCGCCGTAGTGATGACGCGCGCGCCGAGGATCTTGGCCATCTGCACCACGCAGGAGCCGACCCCGCCGGAGCCGCCGTTCACGAACAGAATCTCGCCCGTCTTCAGGTTGGCGTTGCGCACCAGGCCGAGCTGAGCGGTGATGCCCACCAGGGAAAGGGCAACGGCATCCGCGTCGCTGACCCCCTCAGGAATCCGATGCAGCCAGCGGTAGTCCACGGCGGCGAATTCGGCAAAGGTGCCGGGACGCCCATCGGCGCCCTGGCTCGTCGCCCAGACTCGGTCGCCGACCTTGATGTCTCTGATGCCGGTGCCAATCTCGACCACCGAGCCCGCGAGATCGCGGCCAAGGATAAACGGAAAAGTCAAGGGCATTGGGATAGCGCCGCTCCGCACATAGAGGTCGATCGGGTTCACATCGACGGCGGCCACTTTAACGAGGCACTGGCGGCGGGTGGGTTTGGGCGTCGGCAAATCGCCATAGATAATGACCTCGGGCGTTCCGGTTTGGTAGATATATGCAGCTTTCATGGATTTCCAGGTTTTAGCCCGGCCAGTGTAAACCCCCGTCCCCTGCCCCGCAAGCCCGCGCAAGCCTCGGCTTAGAACGCTACCGGTTTCGCCACTGCCTGGGCCAACCGATGCAGATAGTACATGCGCGGGATGGTGATGCCCCCGAGCTGAGTAGTAATCGCCGTGAGCATCTGGATGTCAAACAACACGAAGCCTTGCCGCCGCAAGTGCTCGATCAAGTGAAACAGGGCGACCTTGGAGGCATCGCTGGCCCGGTGGAACATGGATTCGCCGGCGAAGAAGCCGCCCATCGCCACCCCATAAACGCCGCCGACGAGCCGGGTGCCAAGCCAGCACTCGAGACTATGCGCATGGCCTTGCTCGTGCAGTCGCGTGTAGGCCTCGATGAATTCGGGGCTGATCCACGTGCTCCGGCGCCCGGGGGCGCGCACCGCGCAACCTCGCATCACCCGCCGGAACGCGCGGTCCCGGGTGACGCGAAACACGCCCTTGCGAATGACCCGCGCGAGGCTGCGCGAGACGTGAAAGCCGTCCAGCTCGAAGATGGCGCGCGGTTCCGGGGACCACCACGTGATCGGGTCCACGGTCCAGGGAAAGATGCCGTTGCGATAAGCCAGCAGCAACCGCGGCACCGACAGGTCGCCACCAATCGCCACCAGCCCCTCCGCATCAGCGCGCTCCGGGCTCGGAAAACGCAACCGGTAATCGAGAACGGCAATGGACATGGGCGAATGATACGTGATACGTGATGCGTGATCCGCGAGACCCAAGGCGTGCGATCAGGTATCACGCATCACGCATCACGTTTCATGATCCCCCCTGAGGGCTTCGAGCAACTGCGCCTCAAAATACCCCGCCATCTCCATTGCCCGATAATGAGGCGCGGTCGTTTCGTTTAGCTTCGTAGGGGTTGGGTCGGGCGAGCCGAGCCGCACCCAGCTCCCCACCCGGATGTCGTTGAGCACCTGCAAGATCCATTCAACCTCGGCGGGCGGGAGCGAGAGCCGACCGCCCGTTTCCGTGGGCGCGAAGCGACGCCGGTCGGCCAGCAGAGCCTGCAACTGCTTTTTGTTCTCGGCGCGGTGCTCTGCCAGCGCCTCGTCCAACAACTGCTGGTTGGCGTCCGACTCCGGCCGCCGGCTCGCCTTGCTCAGCTTTTGGTGGGCCGTTGGCAGGCACGGATAGAGGTTAAGCACCTCCAGCAACAGGTGCGCCTCCCAATGGCCCAGGTGAAACAGCACCCGGGTTTTGGTTGTCCGAATCAGCTTCACTCGTCGTGCTCCATCGTCGCGTGCAGGCTGTACTTCTGGAGCTGGTGCACGTAATGTTCCGCCTTCTCCATGCTTTCGCGCAGCAACACGCTCTTGCCTTGCTCATGCACCTGGAGCATGTGGAACTCGGCCTTCTGCCGCGGCCAGCCGAACACCACCTGGAACACGTGCGTTACGTAATCCATGAAATTCACCGGGTCGTTCCAGCAGACCACCAGGTAGCCCGGCTCCAAGCCGGACTTCGGCTTCTCTTCGGTCGTCTGGACGACGCCGGGCTGGATTTCGGGTGTGGCCGTTGCCGCCATAGGGCCAAACTAAGAGATCAGCCCCCGCTTGTCGAGCACCCCAAGACCAGGCCCCCGGCCGCGGGCGATTTGTCGGTTGAGCGGGCCGGCAGACTAGGCTATTATCTCTTTAACTTTAAGACATTAGTCTGGATAACGTCGTGGATGTGTGACTAGAGATGTGAACACCGGCGGAAACAACCGTCTGGGGCGGCGGCGCGCGTGCGCCCGTACTGCCGGTGCTCTCTGCCTGGTTCTGCTCCTGACACCCGGCGGGGTGCGAAGCGCCGACTCGGCAACACCTCAAGAGAGCGAACTCAGCGTTCGCGAGATCGATCCGGCGTTGGCTGCGAAGATAAGCTATGCGCAGCAGGTCGAACCCATTTTCGCGAACAACTGCCTGGACTGTCACTCGGCGGACGATCACAAGAGCGGGCTTGATGCCAGCTCGGTGCCTGCGCTCATCAAAGGGGGAAAGAAAGCGGGCCCTGCTATCGTGTCGGGCAAGCCAGACGAGAGTCCCTTGGTGCAGTATATACGTGGTTTGCGCAAGCCGCAGATGCCGAAAGGGAATCCGGCATTGAGCGAGGAGGAGTTGCATTTGATTCGCCAATGGATCTTCGCCGGCGCGAAGGACGATTCGGCGAACGTGGCAGCGACCGAGAAAGCAGCCGACTCGACAGGCTCGGGCGACAAAGTGAGCCTGGCAGTCGATGACCCTGGCGCGCAAAAGGCGCTGAACGATTTGGCGTTCAGCGGCAACAACCAGGATCGGCTTTTCGCCCTGCGAAAGCTGCGGCTGGCGTTGCTGCCGAAACTGCCCAACCCACCGAACGTCAAAGGCCCCGTCTTTAACCCGATTGACCAGTTCATCGAGGCGATGTGGAAACAGGCCGGCCTGAAAGAAGCCAACGACCCGCCGGCCGTTTGCAGCGACGCGGCCTTCCTGCGGCGCGTGCATCTTGATGTCATCGGGGTGATCCCGACGGCAGCCGAGGCCAGGCGGTTCCTGGAGGACCCGAACCCGGACAAACGCGTTCACCTCGTGGATGAACTGCTTGCGCGGAACGAGGATTACGCGGCGCATTGGACGCCCTTTTGGGAGGAGGCAATCGGCAGCTCGAACGTGGGCATCACGGGCGGCATCGGCTCGCGGGGCAATCATCGCGAGTGGATTTACCAGAGCTTCGTCCACAACAAGCCGTTTGATCTGATGGTGGCGGAGCTGATCGACCCGACGCTGCCGGGTTACCGCAAACCGGAGGTCGGCGAGGCCAACGGCAAGCGCGTTGTCTCGGCTTACATCCGTAATGAAACGCATGTCGAAACGATCCAGAGCGCCGCTAATGTCGCGCAGGTATTCATGGGCACGGAAATGAAGTGCGCGAGCTGCCACAATCATTTCCTGAACAAGGAATGGCCGCAGACGCGGTTCCTTGCCTTTGCGGGCATGTTTGCCTCGCATGATCTGGAGCTGATTCGCTGCGAGAAAAAGAGCGGCCAGTTCATCGCGGCGAAGTTTCCATTCGAGCTGCCGGGCGCGCCGGAAACCGTGCCGCAACGGATCGACGAACGGCTGCACCGGGCGGCGCAGTTGCTGATCGATCCGACCAACCCGCGCTTCGCCAAGACCATCGTGAACCGCCTGTGGAAGCGCTACCTCGGGCTCGGGCTCTTCGAGCCGCAGGATGATTTTCGTCCCGACCAGCCGCCGACCAATCCCGAGTTGCTGGCTTGGCTCGCTGACGATTTCATGCGGCACGGCTACGACCTCAAGCACTCGATCCGCCTGGTTCTCACCAGCCGCACCTACCAGTTGCGCTACGACCCGGAGCTGGAGGATCATTTTGATGTAAGCGCGCCCCAGCACGCTCGCTATTACCGCTCCCCTTCCCTGCGGCGATTGACGGCCGAGGAATTGCTCGACAGCATCCAGGTGGTTACCGCGCAGAACTTGGATCCCCAACGCCGGACCTATCTCGACAAGGCTTCCACTGCGTTGACCCGCGCCCTCGGCCGCCCGGCCTCGCGCAACGAAATCAGCACTGCCCGGGCGGACGACGTCGCCGTCGTGCAGGCGCTGGAGTTGCTCAACGGGGAGGAGTTTTATGAGCGCGTCTATCTGGGCCGGATGATGGACCAAGGCATGAATGAGAGGGATTTGGCCAAAGCCATAGACCGTCTTTATTGGGTGGCGCTTAGCCGACCGGCCTCCGCGCGGGAACTCGAGCTGGGCTCCAGTTTTCTGAGAACCTCGCTTCCCGAACTCAAGCCGCCGGAGGAACCGCCGGTCGAGCAAGTCTGGCTGGAAGACGATTTGCCGGCAGGCGCGAGTCCGAGCGGCACCGGCGACGCCGACGCCTGGAAATGGATCGCGAAACCCGACGCGCCGGTCTTCAGCGGCCAGCGAGCGCACACGCAGGGCGGTCAGGGCGAGCAGCGACAGCACTTATTCATCGGCGCCACCAAACCACTGCGCGTCGGCCCGGACGATGTGCTGTTTACCTACGTCTTCCTCGATCCCAAGGCGCCGCCGCGCGAGATCATGTTGCAGTGGAATAACGGCAGTTGGGATCAGCGGGCTTATTGGGGCGACGATTTGATCCCGTATGGCGAACCAAATACCCCCAGCCGACGGCGCCTCGGTCCTTTGCCCGCGACCGGCCAATGGGTGCGACTGGAAGTGCCGGCGCGCGATGTCGGCATTGCGGCGGCGACGGACATCGCCGGCTGGTCGTTCGATCAGTTTGGCGGCGGAGCGGTTTATTGGGACAAGTCGGGGGTGGTCAAGAGACCCCGAAACCCGGAGCGCGAGCCGTTGGGGGACATCTTGTGGGCTTTGGTGGCGAGCCCGGAGTTTCAGTATATCCGATGAGCGAAGCATGAAAATCAACCTCACACGTCGTGACTTTATCCGCACCGGCCTGGCGGCTGCCGCGGGCGTGGGCCTCTCGCGTTACGCGTTCGCTGACGATCCCACCAACGCGCCGGCCAAGGCTGCGGCCCAACTCGTCGCGAAAGCCGACGCCATGATTCATATCTGGCTGCCGGGCGGGATGGCGCAGACCGATACCTGGGACCCGAAGAAATACACGCCATACAGGGCCGGAATGAAGGGCAGCGAATTGCTCGGCACCTGCGAGCCGATCCCGACGTCGGCTGATGGCATCTTCCTGGGCAAAGGCCTGGACAACATTGCCTCGGTCATGAATCGCGGCACTATTCTTCGCACCCTGAGCAGCGAAACCAAGTTCGGTGCGGTTCACCTCAAGGCGCAGTATTACGCGATGACCGGCTATCTGTTTCCGTCCGGCGTCAAGACCCCCAGCCTGGGCGCGGCCGTCGCGCGCACGCTCGGGCGCCGCAATCCACAGGTGCCCGCTTACATTTATATCGGGCGCGACATCGACACCAGCGACGAGGAGAAGCTCTTCATCAGTGAGTATATCGGCCCCGGCTTTTACGGCGTGAACTATGCGCCATTCATGATTCCCGATCCGGCCAAGGGCCTGTCCACCTTGAATGCGGTAAGCGGAATGAAGATGGACCGGCTGGATCGCCGGCAGGAGTATCTCCGCGCAATCACCGGCTTGGCTGAGCCCGAGTTGCAGCAGGCCAACAAGGTGAAGGACTACATGAAGGTAATGGAAGACGCGCGGGCGATGATGGATTCGCCAGTGAAGAAGGCCTTCGACTACGCAAAAGACGAGAAACCCGAAACGGTCAAGGCGTACGAACCGGAGATCGGCGCCAATGACCTGCTCGACAAGACTTATTACTATGGCAATCGCTTCGGACAGGGCCTGTTGCTGGCGCGGCGGCTCGTCGAGGCCGGGGCGCGCTATATCCAGGTCGAGTATCAATACGGCCCCTTCAAAGGCTTTGATATGCACGAAGACGGGCGCACGCGGATGATCGAGATGAAGCGGCAGGTGGACCGGCCAATCGCGCAACTGATCAAGGATCTGGACGAGCGTGGCTTGCTGGACCGGACGCTGGTGATGATTTCCACCGAGTTCGGGCGCACCATTGCTTCGGCGCCCGCCGCCGGCAAAGAGCCGGATGGGTTTGCGGAGCGGAACACCGGCGAAAACCTGGTGATCGAGAACGAGAAGATGTACGGTTTCCACGGCCATTTCAGCAGCGGCAACTGCCTCGCCTTCTTCGGCGGCGGATTCAAGCAGGGCTTCGTCTATGGCAAGACGGCCGACCAGCACCCGATGCTGCCGATCGAGAATTCCGTCTGCCAGGAAGACGCCCACGCGACGGTCTATAAAGCCCTCGGCATTCCTGCCGACACCAACTATGTCACCGAAGGACGGCCATTCTACGTGACCAAGAACGGCAAGGGCGTCCCGGTTGATGCGCTGCTGGCCTAGTCGCGGGATACCAGGAACACGCCTTCCTCCCCTGATTGCGTGATCCATTCGTCGAGCACTTTCAGGCCATGCTCGCCGAGCAATCCCCGCACAAGCGCAGGGGTGTGCCGCCAGGAGAAGAACAACCGAATCGACTCCCCGGCCGCAAACTGGAATCGTTGCGTGTCCACTTGGATTTCGCGTGGACTAACGAACCGGAAATAGGCCGCTACACGTTTGAGGCTGCTACCGTTCGGATCGTCTTCGACCGTGAAGTGGAGTTCCCCGTCGGTTGCGGCTACGCCTAGATCCAGCAGGAAGGTCATGAGCCAGTCGCGAGTCAGGGCGTTGTCGTAGAGCGGCAGGATTCTTTGCACGCCGGCGGCGTAGTTAGGTCCGGGCGCCAGGTTGGCACTGAAAAGCAGGCTATCCGCGGGCCGTAGCAGTGAGGCCAACCGCGGCAGAATGACCTGCGGCTCGAAGTTAGGAATCATACCGAAGAAAGTGATCAGCCGCGCTGCATCGGGCGCAGGGAGCGCGTCGAGCACCGCGGGCAGGTCATCGGCAGAGCTCAAATCGCAGACCAACGGAAAGCAGTCTTGTGGGGAAACGACCGCCGTCGCCGCCTGCCACGCCACGAGTACCATGGCCGTGCTGACATCCGAGGGGGTGTAGAAGGCCTTCCTCCCTGAATCCTGGAGCAGCTTAAGCAACCGCGTGTCTTTCTGGCCCCCGCCGCAGCCCAGGCCGATGAGATGCACGCGGCGGGCGACACCTCGCGCCGCTACTTCCGCGACCGCCGCGAAGCTGCGATCATAGGTGGCAGCGCAGTCCGCATCCGTGCGCGATGGGGAGAAGGCCTGGTGCAGCGCCAGCCACTGCTGCGTCTGCTTGACGCTGTCGTAGTGGAACTTGTGGTTCACCCGGCGCGTGCGCAACGAATCGAGCAAATCGCGCCGCACGTTATCCGGAAACTGGCTGGCGTGGATGGCCACCTGGACAGGCGATGACATGCGCCAGTGTTTTGGCCTAAATCAACCGGCGTTACAAGCTTCGGATTTTGGTGGCGGAGTCGTTGACTTGCCGGGAATCCGCCGCCATATTCGCGCAATGGATTTCGATATATCGAATCTCCTGGACCAGTGGGATTACCAACCGGGCCAGGTTGTTGTACGCCGGTTCAAAGCCAAGGACGGGCGCGAGAAGATCCAGCTTCGCGTCGATCTGGGCCTGCTGCAGATGAACGCGCAGGGCCGGCCCGATGGCAAGCGGCCCTATGGCCATCCTTCCCTCCTTGAGTACTACCGGGCGCGGCTGCACAAGTATGCCGCGGCTCACGACGGCAGCGACCAGGGGTTCAAGTTGAAGCCAGAGGATTGCGCCCGCCTCCAGCTCGAAGCCCTCCAGTATCACCACCGTTATATCTGTCTGCTGCAGTTGGAAGATTACGCCGAAGTGATACGCGACACCGAACGCAACCTGGCGGTTTTTGACTTCGTCGGACAGCACGCTGAGAACGAGGAGCTGGCCTGGTCGTTACAGCAGTTTCGCCCCCAGCTCCTGATGGTGCTCACCCGCGCCCGGGCGGCGCAGGCGTTGGACGTCAATGATTACACAATGGCGATTCAGCAGATCGAAGAAGGCGTGGAGAAGATCCGCGCGTTTTGCCGCGAACACGCGCACGGTGAGGGGACCGAGAACGGCGGCGAGGTGCTGTCTTTGGAGAATTGGCTGGAGGAGATCCGCGCCAAGCGCCCACTCTCACGCCGCGAAAAGCTGGAGCGGGCCTTGCACGAAGCAATCACCACCGAGAATTACGAGAAGGCGGCGCAAGTGCGCGATCAGTTGCGTAATCTGAAGCCGGCTGATTAATCGGACTCCAACCTCAGCCTATTTCTGGGGGAAAATCTGGTAGAGCAGCAGGTAAATCACCACCCCCGTCACGGAGACGTACATCCAGCATGGCCAGGTCCAGCGAGCAATCTGCTTGTGCGCGTCGAACCGCTGCCGCAGAGCGCGACTAATCGTGATTAACACCAACGGCACAATCACCACCGCCAGCAGCGTGTGCGTCAGTAGAATCCCCAAATAGATCGGGCGGAACCCCGCCGGCTCTCTGAAGACGGTCGGGCCTCGGTGCAAATACCAGGCCAGGTAACCGTGATAGGTGAGATAACAGGCCAGGAAGAGCGTGGAGGTGACGAACGCCGCAACCATGCAATTGCGGTGCGCCTCCCGGTTCTTGTGTCGGATGAAATAATAGCCCGCGCCCAGGAAGACCGCGCTGATGCCGTTGAGACAGGCGTTGACGGCGGGTAGGTCAGTCACGCTCACGGCTCGCGCTCCAATCGCCCGACAGCTTCGAGGATTTGCTCCTTCACGCGCTCTGGCTCGATGCCTTCCCCGGTGGTCTCGAACACTCCACGCAACTGGCCTTGCTTGTCGGCGATCACAAAGATGGTGCTGTGGACGAACAAGTCCTGGGGCGATTCGCGCTCTTCCGGTTTCTTTTCGATGGCGCTCAGCTTGAGGGAGTCGATGGCCAGCTTTGCAACCTCCTGCTTCGTGCCGGTCAGAAACATCCAGCGTTGTGGGTCTGCCTGGAACCGCTCGGCATAGGTTTTCAAGACCGGCGGGGTATCGAAATCGGCGTCGGTAGTGAGTGTAACGAGTTTGGCCTGGTCACCCGAAGGCAGCGCATCCTGCAGGGCCTTCATCTGCTTCGTCATTTTCAGGCAAGGCCCTGGACAGCGGGTGAAGATGATGTCCGCGACCCAGACCTGCCCGCGCAGGTCGGCCAGCGAAACGGCGCGGCCATTCTGGTTGGTGAGGCTGAAGTCGGCAATCTGCCCATAGACGGGCAGCGGCCGGCCTGCGTCACTGTGGGACTTGAATTGCGCGAGCCCAAATGCCAGCAGGAGGGTCAAGCCGACTAACGCCAGCCCACCCCAGACCAGCCATCCAGTTTTCCGCGCCGGTTGATTCATCACATAATCCGATCTAAGAAAGCCAAGCTCCAGTTGTTGTTAAAATACGCCACCTAATGTAGGAGAGGCAGGCCACCTTTTCAAACCAAACAGCACGCGCTGCAGAGCAAAGGGAGCCTACCAGCGGTGGCAACCGGCACCGCCGATCCCCGGGACCGCGCGNNAAGCCTGTTGTAAGCCTGTTTGAAGCCTCCTCTTTGGTCCTCTTGCCCTGCGCCGTCGCGGCGTCCGCGCTGACATTCCACTCCAACCCCCTCGCCCCGGCGCAGTTTCTCGGGGCGCACCCGTCACATGTATAGAGTCCAAAACGGTGCCGGAGGTTACACAGAATCTGCGAGCCGCAAGCGCCCGCCGAGCCAGCCGGCTTGCAACAGGCTGTTCCGTCTCTTCCCGTCTTGGCTGCGAGTTGATCACGGCGCGGTTGGCCGCGCTACTCGAAGCTGGTTGCGGCGCCCTTCTTCGAAGCCAGCCACTTGTCGAAGGCCGCCTCGCTTTCCACCACGAGCATGCCTGCCGCCATGGCCGAATGGGAATTGCCGCACAGTTGGGCGCAGTTGATCTGGTAGCGGCCCTCTTTGACCGGCGTAAACCAGAGCGGGATGCGCATGCCGGGGATGGCGTCCTGCGTCACGCGCATGGCGATCACCTTGAAGGAGTGAATAACGTCTTTGGAACTGATGTAACAGATCACGGGCTTGTTCACCGGCACATGCATTTCGCCCAGGCCGGTTACCTGGACGTCTTCTTTGCCGCGCGGATCGCTCGGATCAAGGCCGAAGATATTCGTTGCATTCACGAAGCGCATCTCCTGGCGGCCAAACTCGCCCTCCTTATCCGCATACAGGACGTTCCAGTTGAACTGCTGGCCGACGACGCTTACCACCGTGGCTTGCTGCTTGTCGGGAAACTTGTCCACCGCTTTGGCCCACAGCGGCACAGCGAGAAAGATGAGCAAAGCTCCTTCGACTGCCGCCACCGCAACCTCAAGGTAGCTCGAAGCGTGACTCTTTACGCCGACATAATCCGCCTTAGGATTGCGCCCGCGACGGAAGCGAATTAGTGCGTAGGCAAAATAAAGCAGCCAGCCCACGAACAGCGCGATCATCAGCCAGTGCATATAGATGATCAGGTCATCCACATGCCGACCATGTTCCGACGCCACCGGTGGCAATCCGAGGAGTGTATTCCAGTTCATGCTCAAGCCCTGTCAGTAGATTCCACCATCGCTGCGGCAACAGATGCCGCCGACACCGCGGCGGACTTCTTCGCCAGAAAAACAAAGAACGAGGTCACGCCTCCCAGTACTACCGCAATCACCGCCAGCAGACTAAAGATGCCCCAGTTCATGCCTTTGGCCATCGGCGAGTCGGATTGGCCGGCACAAGCTGCACAGGCCCAAAGCGCCCCAGGATTCAGCGCCAGGATGACCACCAGACCGGACAGAAGCGTCCTGGGCTGAAGCAAGCGTATTTTGCCACCGCCGTCACGGGATAGGAGCGCGGCCTTTAGGCTGCAGGAGCGTGGTAGGCGAGGTGGGCGCTGGGATTTGCCGGGGCCACAGTCGAATCCTATGTTCCTGCAGCCTAAAGGCCGCGCTCCTGTGCGCTCGCCCGTGGTGAGCGTTGCCTGGCGGTAGCAACCATCTGCGCCCGGTTGGAGCCCGAGCACCGAACCCGAAAGGTCCCTGCGGCGGCGTCTCATAAGTAACTCACTCGTTTAAGCTTTTTCATGAAATAGCGCTCGTAGAGGATCAAGCCGATGCCTACGGCTAGCGAGCCCAGACCGAAGATGAGGTCTGAAGCCCGGCCATCCTGGGAAAAGAAGTCCCTCAGCCCCCAGATGCCGCAGCCAAAGGCCAGCGCGCTGGACGCCGTGATAAAGAGGACATGGAAGGCTTTGAGCGACATAGTCAGTGGATGACGGTCATGCGCGGGAAGTCCGCATAGGCCGAGACGGTCAAAAACATCAGCCCCAGGAAGAAGCACGCTGTGAAGATCAGCAGGCCATAGATCATCTTCCGCTCGGAGATGAGGTGCATGAAGAACCCGGCCACCAGGAACGCCTTGCCGCAGGCGATCACCAGCGCCACAGCGATGTTGACGGCGTGGTTGCCGAAAGGAATGTAGGAGGCGCCGACCGTGATGAGCGTGCCGACCAGCAGCGCGTAAAAGACGTAGAGGTAGCGCCGGACGTGTTGACTGAAATCTTCCTGAGCGTGGGCAGTCATAACAGATTATATCAAGTATAAGACAGGGAACAGAAAAATCCAGACCAGATCGACGAAGTGCCAGAACAGGCCGGAGATCTCGACGCGGTTGGTGAAGCGCTCCGGATCGGTCTTCCACAGCTTGCTGCCCGGCCCCCAGAGGAAGCCGATCACGATGGCGCCGCCGATGACGTGCAATGCGTGCAGCCCGGTGAGGGTGAAATAGATGGCCAGGTAGGTGTGGTGCCAGGGACCGTAGCGTTCCATTTTCGCGATCTGGCTCCGGGCGATGCTGATTTCCTCGTGGTGGTGGGGCGCCTTGCGGGTTTCCAGGTCGAAAAGGTCTTTGCGGTCCCGAACATAGCGCCCGGAGATGACCACATGGTCGGCCTTGGGATCGTTCGCCACAATGTGGCCGTCAGCAAACCGTCCGTCCGTAAGGGTGATTTCGTAATGGGTGAATTTGTCGTGGTATTCGTACGACTTGATGCACACGAACGTCATGGCCAGCAGGAGGGTGCAGGCATGATATACCTTGAACCGGCCGAACTGGTTCATCTTGAGAGACGCCCAGGCCATAACGGTGGTAATGCTGGACGTGATGAGCACGAGCGTATTGACCGTGCCGATCGGGACGTTTAGCCAGCCGCGCGGCCAATAGCCCTCGGGTGCGCCCACCCGCAGCAGGATGTAAGACGAGAACAGCGCGCCAAAGAGCATGACTTCCGAGGCGAGGAAGAGCCAGATGCCGACCTTGGCGTTGTAGAGGCCAGTGTCCTCGCGAGGCTGTACTGTGTAGGGAATGTCCATGCTCAATCAGGTTGGTTCTGCGGCGTGAAATCCTTCGCGTGTCCCGGCACGCTGTATTCATACGGCCCGCGATGCACTTCGATGGGTTTGAGGAAATTGCCGTGCGGCGGCGGCGTGGGAGTCTGCCATTCCAAAGTCGTGGCCTCCCAGGGATTGTCCGAGCCCGCGGGCTTCCCGTTGTTGATGCTCCAAAATAGATTGATGATGAAGGGGATCTGTGCGATCGCCAGGCCGACCGCCGCCCAGAGGATGATGGTGTGCAGATGCATGATGCCCGCGGGGAGGCCGCCGATTGCGCCCTCGGTTCTCGCCTGGGAATAGTTGGCCCCGCCATCCGCCATCCGCCGCAACATACCCGCCATGCCCTGCGCGAACATGGGCTGGAAGATCAGGTTCATGAAAATCAGCGAGAGCCAGAAATGCACCCGGCCCCAGAATTCACTCATCATCCGCCCGGTCATCTTGGGGAACCAGTAGTAGATGCCCGCGAACAGCGCGAAGATAGTGCCGGGCGCCACGATGTAATGGAAATGCGCGATAACGTAATAGGTATCGTGCAGGTGGATGTCGCTGTAGCTCAGGCCGAGCGGCAAGCCGGTCAGGCCGCCGATCCCGAACATAGGCAGGAACGCCATCACGAAGAGCATCGGCGTGTTGAAGCGAATCGACCCGCCCCACAACGAGATGAACATGCAGGTGAGCACGATGACCGACGGGATTGAAATGATCATCGTGGTGGTCTGGAAGAAGGTGGCAATGTGGGTGCCCATGCCCGTCAGATACATGTGATGCGCCCAGACGATGAAGGAGAGGAAACCAATCGTAAGAACAGAATAGACCAGGGACTTGTAACCCCAGAGAGGCTTGCGCGTGTTATTGGCAATAATCTCGGCGACAATGCCCATAGCTGGCAGGATCAGCACATAGACTTCCGGATGTGCCAGGAACCAGAACAGGTGCTGCCATAGGAGCGGACTGCCGCCGCCACTAACATGCGCGAGCGTGCCCCCGATGGCCAGGCCGGTAGGCAGGAAGAAACTGGTATGCGCCACCTTGTCCATCAATTGCATGACGGCGGCGGCTTCCAGCGGCGGAAAGGCCAGCAGCAGCAGGAAGGCCGTGACGAACTGCGCCCAGACGAAGAACGGCAGGCGCATCCAGGTCATGCCGGGCGCGCGCAACTGGATGATCGTGGCGATGAAGTTGACCGCGCCCAACAGCGACGAGGTGATGAGGAACACCATGCCAATGATCCAGAACGTCTGCCCGTCGGTCGGAATCGAAGTCGCCAGCGGGGAATACGAGGTCCAGCCCGCTTGCGCGGGGCCGCCGGGGATGAAGAAGCTCGTGAACATGATCAACCCTCCGACCACGTAGCATTGGTAGCTGGCCATGTTGATGCGCGGGAAGGCCATGTCCGGCGCTCCGATTTGCAGCGGCACGACATAATTGCCGAACGCGGCAAACGCCAGCGGCACAATGGCCATAAAGACCATGATCGTCCCGTGCATCGCGCCAAAGGCATTATAGAGGTCTGGCGACACGATGCCCTTGGCTGCGACGTCACCGAAGATGGCTGCCAGCAGGGGGCCCACCACCGGCACCGCCTCCCCCGGATGGGCGATTTGCCAGCGCATCACCATCATCAGGCAGAAGCCGAACAAGAGGAAGTACAGAGCCGTGACACCATACTGAATGCCGATGACTTTGTGGTCCGTGGAAAAGACGTACGTGCGCCAGAAACCCGCGTCCTCGTGGTGCGCTGCGTGAACTTCCGAGTGTGGAAATGCTTCTGCTACGGCTTCCATATTCATTTAACCTTATCCAGCACCATTACCGCCAGCAGCAGCGGGAGATAGACGAGCGAGAAGTAAAAGAGCTGGCGAGCGCGCACGTCGGTTCGCTCGCGGGAGAACTGAACGGCGAACCATACAAAACCCAGCCCGAGGATCAGGGCGCCAGCCATGTAAGCAGGCCCGGCCAAATTGAACAGAAACGGGCACAAGCTCACTGCCAGCAAAGCGAGCGTGTAGCTGACAGCCTGGTAGCCCGTGCGGCGGCCCTGGGGATCGACGCACGGCAGCATCTTGAAACCGGCGCGGGCGTATTCATCCCGATACATCCAGGCGATGGCCATGAAGTGCGGCAGTTGCCAGAAGGCCTGGATGGCGAAAAGGGCCAGCCCCTCGCTGCTCAATTCGCCGCGCGCCGCGGTCCATCCCATCAACGGCGGTAGCGCGCCGGGGACTGCGCCAGCCAGCGTATTGAGCCAGGTGATCCGTTTGAGCGGAGTATAGACGAACAAATAGCAGACCAGCGAAAGCGCGCCAACCAGGCTCGTGATGAGGTTCACTGCCTGGGCGAGATACAGCAGGCCGAGCAGTGCCGACGCACTGCCGACCATTAGCACGGTCTGGGGCTGCAAGCGCGCAGAGGGGAGCGGACGATCCTGAGTGCGGCGCATGTTGGCATCGTATTCACGTTCCAACAACTGGTTCAGGGCGGCCGCGCCGCTGGCCAGGAGGGCGGTGCCCAGGAGCAGACGGAACATCAGGGCAAAATCAACTGGCCCGCGGAACCCCACGTAAAAGCCAACCAGCGTCGTCAGCAACACCAGCGAGGTGAGCCGCGCCTTGAACAGGTCGGCATAGACGGCCAGCCAGGACTTTTCCGCGGGAATGGGCTG
The DNA here is from genome assembly GCA_003152225.1 of Limisphaerales bacterium. Classification (GTDB taxonomy): domain Bacteria; phylum Verrucomicrobiota; class Verrucomicrobiia; order Limisphaerales; family UBA8199; genus PALSA-1440. The sequence goes on from PLZQ01000132.1 coordinate 29,777, forward strand.
GTTCAGAGTTTGAAGTGTGGTTGCTTTCATCGTTATAGGAGACCCGTCGCGCCGGATGGCAGCGGGTTGAGCTTGGGCATAGACCCCGCGTCCGTAACGGTCGATAAATCAGTTTCCCGGTAGGCAAACATCAGTTCTCTGTATGAGACTATACTCAAGATCGCGCCCAGCGCCAATGAGAGCGCCCCGACGAGCACATGCGCGGTGGCGATGTCCGCGGCTTTGTTCGACCATATAGTTGCCGCTCCCAGAAGCACTTGCGTCAGAATCGCGCCCAGCCAGACGAGGGCCAGCCGGCTCAAATAATTTTTTCCGCCCAACGCGCGCCGCGTGGTCCAGGCGGCATAGGCGACCGCGGCAAGGATCGCCATCGCGCAGAACCGATGGATCATTTGCAGGCCGATCTGAAAGGCGGTGATGGGGTTGGCGTCCACGATCTCGATGCGCTGCTGGTTGTAGCGAGCGACCGAATCGGCATCCATCGCCGGCCACAGCTTCCCATAGGCGAGCGGGAAATCCGGGATGGCCACGCCAGCGTGCTGGTGACGCATCGCCGCGCCCAGGGTCAGCTGGGCGAGGATGAGGAGAGTCGATAGGAGGTAGAGCGTTGATAGGTGAGAGCTGAGAGCACGGGGGAGCATAGGAGCGCAGCCTTCAGGCTGCAGCAGCGCAGGACCCGGCTGTGGCTCTGGGGATCTTCCGACACCCTCCTCTATTCCGGCGCTCTGCAGCCTGAAGGCTGCGCTCCTGCCGCACCAGGGTGATCCTCGCCCAGTGCGCGCCGTCTGCCACCAGCGGCTGGTGAAGAGGGCAATGGCGCAAACCAGCACGAAGAAGAGCTGTGCCAGCGTGGCGTGAAAGATCCCGAGAGCGTCCTTGAACAGCACCACGCGCAATCCGCCGAGGACGCCTTGGAGAACCACGGCGAAGAAAGCGGCAAGCCCCAGGCGCTTTAGCCACTTGGCGCTCGGTTCGCAACGCGGCCAGACACAGCTTGCGCCCAGCAATGCCAGGCCGGTGAGCGCCAGGACTGAGCCATCAGTCCATCGCCGGGGTAATGCCATCACTGTGCCAGCCCCGAGTAGCAGCAGGACCGCGCCAGTCCACCGCATGAATGGTTGGGCACTACGCCCATAAAGCCACAGAGCGAGCACGACCGTCAGCAGGCCGACCGCCGACGCGGCCAGGCGATGGGTGTGCTCATAGAAGATCCCTCCCATCCACTGCGAGATCGGAAAGAAGAACATGTTATAGCCATTGGTGTTGGGCCAGTCGGGCACGGCCATGCCCGCGCCGTGACTGGTCACCAAGCCGCCAATGCCGATCAACCCAAGCGTGGCGAGGGCCGTAAGCGCCGCGAAGCGATGCAAACAGGCGTTGTGCGTGGGTGCTACCGAAGCAGTCATAAGAGAGGGCGGAAACCCGAAAACCGAAAA